>PMYN01000137.1:41822-91695 GCA_003171215.1 Gemmatimonadota bacterium
AGCCGTTGCCGTTCAGTCGATCAGCATCGAAGCCGGATCTTCCATCAGCTCCTTCAGCTTCACGAGAAAGAGCACGGCATGCTGACCGTCGATGATGCGATGATCGTATGACAGCGCGACGTACATCATCGGCCTGATCACCACCTGCCCGTTCACCGCGATCGGGCGATCCTGGATCTTGTGAAGACCGAGGATGCCGCTCTGCGGATAGTTGATGATCGGCGTCGAGATGAGCGAGCCGAAAACACCGCCGTTCGTGATCGTGAATGTTCCGGCGGTGAGGTCGTCCATCGTGAGCTTGCCGTCGCGCGCGCGCTTGGCGATCGCCGCAATTTCCTGCGACAGGCCGAGAATGCCGAGCGAATCCGCGTCCTTGACGTTCGGCACCACGAGACCGGCGTCGCTCGCGACGGCGATGCCGAGGTTCACATAGTTCTTGTATACGAGGGAGTCACCGTCGATCTGCGCGTTCACCACCGGGAACGCCTTCAGCGACATGATCGCGGCCTTCGCGAAGAACGGCATGAAGCTGAGCTTCACGCCGTGCTCCTTCTCCACCTTCTCCTTCATGCGTTCGCGGAGCGCGACGATCGCGCCCATGTCGATCTCGTTGAACGTCGTGAGGTGCGCCGTCGCGTGCTGGGCCTGCAACAGGTTCTCGGCGATGCGTTTCCGGCGAATCGACAGCTTTTCGCGCGACTCACGGGGCGCGTCGGACGGCAGACGGCGGACGACGGACGGCGGCGTGACGGCGGACGGCGGCGGGGAGACGGCCGGAGGCCGGAGGCCGGAAGCCGGAAGAGGCGACGTCGGCTGGGAGAGGGCGGCGATCACATCGGGTTTGCTGACCATGCCGGCGCGGCCGGTGCCGGCGACGCCCGCGAGGTCCATCCCCGATTCCGCGGCGAGGCGGCGGGCAGCCGGCATGGCTGGGGGCTGCGTCGCGGGCGGCACTTGCTGCGAAGGGGCCGTCGGTCTGACAGCTGTCAGACTGGAAGCTGTCAGACTGAGAGGAGCAGGCGCGGGTGCCGAAGCTGGCGCCGGCGCGCGTGGGGCAGCCGTCGCACCCTCGTCCATCTCGCCGAGCAAATCGTTCACCGCGACCACATCACCCTCGGCCCTGCCCCGCTTCGTGAGCACTCCCGCTTTGAGCGCGGGGACTTCGACCGTAATCTTATCTGTCTCCAGCTCGACGAGCGTTTCGCCCGCCGCGACGGCGTCGCCTTCGTTCTTGAGCCAGCGCGAGACGGTTGCTTCGGTGATCGACTCGCCGAGGGGCGGAACCTTGATCGAGAGCATGGCCAAATATAATCCGCAGCCGACGGGTCCGTCGGGGCGAAGGGATTCCCGGTGAGGGCACTCACGATTTCCGCGCATGGCGGACTCGACCAGGTCACGCACCGCGACGATGTCGCGATGCCCGAGCTTCGCGCACCGGGCGACGTGCGCATCCGGCTCGTAGCCGGGGCGCTGAACCACCTCGATCTTTTCGTCGTGCAGGGAATGCCGGGCCTGACCATCGTCCCGCCCTGGGTGCTCGGCGGCGACGGCGCCGGCGTGATCGAATCCGTCGGAAGTGAGGTGACGACCGTCGCGCCCGGCGATCGCGTGCTCATCAATCCCGGCATTTCGTGCCACGCGTGCGACTACTGCAGGGCCGGCGAGCAGTCGCTCTGCGTGAAGTTCGGACTTCTCGGAGAACACCGGCCGGGTACGTTCGCGGAATACGTGGTCGTGCCCGCCTGGAACGTGCGGCGCATTCCTGCGGGCATCTCCGATGAGGTCGCCGCGGCATTCTCCCTTGCGACGCTCACCGCGTGGCGCATGCTCGTGACGCGGGCGAAAGTGCAGCCCGGCGAGCAGGTCCTCATTCAGGGAATCGGCGGTGGAGTGGCACTGGCCGCACTGCAAATCGCGAAGTTGAACGGCGCGCACGTGTGGGTCACGTCCGGGAGCGACGAAAAACTCGCCAAGGCCGCCGCGCTCGGCGCCGATGAGACGCTCAACTACCGAATGGTGGATGTCGCCCGTGAAATTCGCGGCCGCACGGGCAAGCGCGGCGTGGACATCGTGGTGGACAGCGTCGGCGCGGCGACGTGGGCGCAGTCGCTCGGTGCGCTCGGGAAGCGAGGGCGACTCGTGTCGTGCGGTGCGACCACCGGGCCGATCGTCGAAACCGACATGCGCCGGATGTTCTGGAATCAATGGACGCTCATGGGGTCCACCATGGGAACCGATGCGGAGTTCGACGCGATCGTCGCTGAGCTCTCGGCGGGGCGGCTGGTGCCGCCCGTGGACGCCGTTTTTCCGCTCGCGGAGGGGCGCCGCGCGTTCGAGCGGCTGTCGGAGCAGTCGCAGTTCGGCAAACTCGTGCTTTCCATCGGATGACCGAAGCCGCGCAGTTCGACGCCGAGGAGCAGGGGCGGATGCGGGCGAGTTTCGCCCGGGGAGAAACGCCCGTCTGTCCGCGCTGTCACGTCGCCATGACGGCCCGGGCGATCGGCGGAGGCAGTTTCGGGCTCGGCTACGCCCGGAAGCGGGAGTGGCTCATCTGTCCGGCGTGCCGTCGCAGCGCGCTGTTCGACGTGAAGCGCGGCACGAGGAATTGATTAGATTGAAATGACTCTCGCAGAGTGATTTCGTGAATTTCGCCGAACGGCTTCAAGCCAGCCTCGCCCAGCTCTGGGACTTCGTTCCGGGTCTCTTCGGCGCCGCCGTCGTCCTCATCGCGGGCTACCTGCTCGCGAAGTTCGTGCAGAAGGGTGCGCTGCGCGTGTTGCGGCGCGTGCACCTCAACGACGTGCTGAGGAAGGGCGGCGTGATGCAGGCGGTGGACCGCCCCGGCACGCACTTCAATCCCACGCGCGTCGTCGCGGGCCTGCTGTTCTGGATCGTGATGTTCACCGTGATGCTGCTGGCGGCGAACGCGCTTGGCCTCGATTCGCTGGCGCAGGTCTTGTCGGAGCTCGTGAGCTACATCCCGAGCGTCGTTGCCGCGATCGTGATCGTGATCCTCGGCATCGTGCTGGGCGACGTCGTCGGCGGGCTGATCCTCGCCGGCACGGGATCGCTGCACGGCGGCCCGACGCTCGCGCGGGCGGGCAAGGGCGGCGTGATCATCCTCGCGGTGTTCATGTCGCTGCAGCAGCTCGGCGTGGCGACCGACATCGTCACGACCGCGTTCGCCATCATTTTCGGAGCGATCGCGCTGGCGCTCGCGCTTTCCTTCGGCCTCGGAAACCGCGAACTCGCCGGCGAGGTCACCCGCGCGTGGTACCAGCGCTACAAGGCGGAACGCGACGCGATCGACAAGGAAGCGAAGGACGAGGAGACGGCGGAGGGGCTGCAGGACGACGCGCCGAACGCGCCGCGCACGCCGGTGCACACACCGGTGACGGTGCGGGCGAGCGACCCCGCGGAGACGCACTGACCGAGTCGTTTGGCGCGACGATTTTTCGAGCGAAAAATCGTTGAAAATCGGGGGCACGCGCGCTAACTTTCGGCGTGCAGATTCCGCGGCCAGAATCCCAATAATCCGCCCCCGATGACCGCTCCGAACAACCGCGAACGGATCCTCCCGCGTCTCATCGACGACGAGATCAGGGAATCGTTCATCAACTACTCGATGAGCGTGATCGTCAGCCGCGCGCTGCCGGACGTGCGCGACGGACTGAAGCCGGTGCACCGGCGCGTGCTGTTCGCGATGAACGAGGCCGGCCTCATACCGACCCGCGCCTACAAGAAATCCGCGACGGTCGTCGGCGACGTGCTCGGCAAGTACCACCCGCACGGCGACCAGAGCGTATACGACGCGCTCGTGCGCATGGTGCAGGATTTCTCGCTGCGCTATCCACTCGTCGATGGTCAGGGGAACTTCGGCTCCGTTGATGGCGACCCCGCCGCGGCGTACCGGTACACCGAGTGCCGCCTCACGCGGATCGCGATGGAGATGCTCGGCGACATCGACAAGAACACCGTCGATTATGCGCCGAACTTCGACGACCGCCTCGAGGAACCGACCGTCCTCCCGAGCGGGATGCCGAACCTCCTGGTCAACGGCTCGAGCGGCATCGCCGTCGGCATGGCGACGAACATTCCGCCGCACAACCTGCGCGAAGTTGCGGCGGCGATCACGGCGCTGATCGACGATCCGTCGCTCACGGTGGATGCGATTCGCAGCCTCATCAGCGGCCCCGATTTCCCGACCGGGGCGTACATCTACGGCAAGGCGGGGATCAAGGACTACATCGAGACGGGGCGCGGCAAGATCGTCATGCGCGCCCGGGCCGCGATCGAGGAGAACGAGAAGGGCAACAAGTCGCAGATCGTCGTCACCGAGCTTCCCTATCAGGTGAACAAGGCGCGTCTCGTCGAGCAGATCGCGGACCTGGTGCGCGAGAAGAAGCTCGAGGGAATCTCCGACCTGCGCGACGAATCGGACCGCGACGGGATGCGCGTGGTGATCGAGCTGAAGCGCGACGCGATTCCACGCGTGGTGCTGAACCAGCTGTACAAGCACACCACGATGCAGAGCACGTTCGGCGTGATCATGCTCGCGCTCGTGCCCGACCCGATCACGCGGCGCCTCGTCCCGAAGGTCATGCCGGTGCGCGAGGTGCTCGAGCACTTCATCGCGCATCGTCACGACGTGATCGTGCGTCGCACGGAATTCGATCTCGGCAAGGCGAAGGAACGCGAACACATCCTCGAGGGCCTCAAGATCGCGGTCGACAACATCGACGCGGTCATCAAGGTCATTCGCGGCTCCGCCGACTCCGAGACCGCGAGCACCGAGCTGCAGCGGCGCTTCAAGCTCTCCGAGAAGCAGGCCGAGGCGATCCTCAACATGCGCCTCGCGAAGCTCACCGGTCTCGAGATCGAGAAGCTCGAGGAGGAGCTCAAGGAAGTGCAGGCGCTCATCAAGGAACTGAACTCCATCCTCGCCTCGAAGCCGAAGCGGATGAAGATCATGAAGGACGAACTCGCCACGGTGGTGGAGACGTTCGGCGATGATCGCCGCACGACGATCACCGCCGACGAAGGCGAGTTCACCGTCGAGGACCTGATTGCCGACGAGGAGATGGTCGTCACGATCTCGCACTCGGGCTACATCAAGCGCACCTCGATCACCACGTACCGCAAGCAGCGGCGCGGCGGAAAGGGGCTGCAGGGGTCGGACCTCAAGGCCGAGGATTTCATCGAGCATCTCTTCGTGGCCTCGACGCACGACTACATCCTCGTCTTCACGCAGGATGGCCGCTGCTTCTGGCTCAAGGTGCACGAGGTTCCGCTGCTGGGGCGCGCCACCAAGGGCAAGCCGATCGTGAACCTGATCAACGTCGCGCCAGATACCACCATCGCCGCGATGGTTCCGGTGAAGAAGTTCACGGACGACGAGTTCCTCCTCTTCTGCACGCGCAACGGCACGGTGAAGAAGACGGCGCTCTCGGAGTACTCGAACGTGCGCGTGACGGGCGTGAAGGGCATCAAGATCGAGGAGGGCGACGCGCTCATCAACGTGCAGGTCACGAGCGGAACGAACGACATCGTCATCGCGTCGCGCCACGGCCTCTCGGTCCGCTTCCACGAGCAGGACGCGCGCCCGATGGGCCGCGACACGACCGGCGTGAAGGGCATCGAACTCGGCGAGAACGACGCCGTGATCGGCATGGTCGTGATCAAGCGCGAGGCCACGCTCATGGTCGTCACGGAACGGGCGCTCGGAAAGTGCTCGCAGATCGACGATTATCGCGTGCAAAAGCGCGGCGGCAAGGGAATCAAGACGGTCAATCGGACCGAGAAGACGGGCGACGTCGTCGCGCTGATGGAAGTCCTGCCCGAAGACGAGATCATGCTCATCACGCGCGGCGGGCAGATCATCCGCTCGCCAGTGAAGGACGTGCGCGTGGCCGGCCGCAACACGCAAGGCGTGAAGCTCATGAATCTCGACATGGGAGACCTCGTGACCGCGGTCGCGCGCGTCGTGCCGGACGAGACCGAGGGCGTGGAGGGCGGCGAGGATCTCGGCGACGACTCGGCGCCGGATGCGCAGCTGGAACTCACCGAAGAGGAGTAGGGCGGGGACTTACCACCGAACAGTTCGGAGTACTCGGTACTCGCAACAAAGGGTGTAAGTCAACGGCTGCAGGTAACACGGTTTCGACAAAACGGCGACGGGNNCCCGTCGCCGTTTTGTCGAAACCAACCACCGTCGACCCTTAACCCATCCCCTTTGTTGTGAGTACCGGTTACCGGGTACGTTCGGCAGCGGGCCTCTTACCCTATCGGCAGATCCTCGTGGTTGGTGACATTCGTCACACACCGTCGCCGATCGTAATCGTCATGTCGGGGTACGTCTTCTTGACCGTCGTCCGCGCGGATCGAAGAATTGACGCCGGCTCGGTTAACAACTGCATTCACCGGGAGTCGCATCGCACATGAACGCTCCGAATCGCCGCTCGATCGTAAAGGCCGGGGCCGCGCTGCTCGCGGGAATGCTCGCCCCGGCGTTTGCGCGCGCGCAGGGAATCCGCGGCGTGCCGACCGGACCGCCGCGGCGGCGGCCGACCAATCCGCCGCCGCAGATCCCGCGTCCGCCGGGCATCGATCCGGCTGCCGCATGGGCCACGCCCGAGCTGCGCCTCGCGCGGCGGGTCTCGTTCGGACTCGACGCCGTCGAGGCGACGCGCGCGAAGGCGCTCGGCTACTCGCAATACCTCGAGTACCAGCTCGCGCCCGAACTGATCGACGACAGCGCCGTCAACACGTTCGTCGCGGCGAACTTCCCCGTCGTCTCGATGGATCTCGCCACGCTGTTCGCCACCGACGCGACGACGGTGCAGAACCAGCTCACCTACGCGACGATCTATCAGAGTGCCTTCTCGACGCGCCAGCTGTACGAGCGGCTCGTGGAGTTCTGGAGCGACCACTTCAACATCTCCATGGAGAAGGTCGGGTACCTGAAGGTCGTGGACGACAACAGCGTGATCCGGCAGTACGCGATGACCAGCTTCCCGCAGCTGCTGAAGGCGAGCGCGCACAGCCCTGCCATGCTGCTGTACCTCGACCAGACCATGAGCCAGAAGGCGGCGCCGAACCAGAACTACGCCCGCGAGATCATGGAGCTGCACACGCTCGGAGTGAACGGCGGCTACACGCAGACGGACGTCGCCGAACTCTCGCGCGTCTTGACCGGATGGACGATCGCGGGGAAAGGCACGTTCAGCTTCAATTCGTCGCTGCATGACTATGGGTCCAAGACCGTCCTCGGCGTGACCGTTCCCGCGGCGTCGCCCGCGACGGGCGCCGCCGCGCAGGCCGAGGGCGAGGGGATGCTCAACGTGCTCGCGGTGCACCCGAGCACCGCGAGCTTCATCTCGACGAAGATGCTGCAGTACTTCCTGCGCTACGATCCGACGCCCGCGCAGGTCTCGGCCGTCGCGCAGGTCTACGCGAGCACCGGCGGCGACATCAAGTCGATGCTGCGCGAAGTGCTCTCGCCAAACAACGTCCTCTCGGCGCCGGCCAAGTTCAAGCGGCCCTACCACCTCATCATGTCGGGGCTCCGCGCGCTCTCGCCGTCCGTGACGGCCGCGGGGATGCCGACGCTGCTGGGACAGGTCGCGACCGTGGGGCAGCAGCCGTTCACGTGGCTCACGCCGGACGGCTTCCCGGATTCGATCGGGTACTGGTCGGGCAACATGCTCACGCGGTGGAACTACGCGACGTTCCTGTCGAACGCGAACTCGGCGGCGACGGTGCAGTTCAACGTCGCGCCGTTCATGACCCCCGCTACACCGTCCGCGATTGTTGCAGCCATCAACACCACGGTGTTCGCGGGTGAGATGCCAAGCCGGCTGGCCGGCGAACTCACGAACTACGTCTCGACGAACCCGACGTCCGCCGCGCTCGTGCGCGAGACGATCGGCCTCGCGCTGTCGAGTTCGGCGCACCAGTACTACTAGAGAGGGCGGGACATGAGCGGATTCGAAGCGCACACCGACTGCGGATGCCGGGAATACAACGAGCTTTCGCGCCGCAACTTCATCGTGAAGGCCGCGGGAGCCGCGGTATTCGCCGGCGTCGTGCCCGAGTGGGTGCCACGGGTGGTGATGGCCGAGAGCGCGAACGGCGCGCGCGACGTCATCGTGAACATCTTCATGCGCGGCGGCGCCGACGGGCTCTCGCTGTGCGCGCCGTTCGCCGATCCCAACTATTACACGGCGCGTCCGACGCTCGCGATTCCGCGTCCCGACAGTGGCAGTGCGAACAAGGGAACCGCGCTCGACAACTATTGGATGTTCCCGAAGGCGATGACCGGGCTGCTCCCGGCGTTCCAGGGCGGTGAGCTGCTCGTCGTCCACGGCGCGGGATTGACCTACAGCTCGCGTTCGCATTTCGATGCGCAGCATTTCATCGAGGTGGGCTCGGCGACGGACGACACCGTCTCCACCGGATGGCTCGGGCGGCATCTCGCGACGTCGTGGCCGGTGAATCCCTCCGCTCCGCTTCGCGCCATCGCGATCGCCAACGGCCTGCCGCTGACGCTCGACGGCGCACCGCTCACGATCCCGATGCCGTCTCCGCCGAGCTTCGCGATCGGCGGCAGCGGGTCGACGCAGGCGGCGCGCAGCGCGTGGCTCGCGAACGAGTACTACTTCGACCAGGATCCCGCGCGCGCGGCGGCGCTCGACGTCACGAGCACGCTTTCACTGCTCAAGGCCATCAACTTCCCGGGGTACAAGCCGTCGAACAGCGCGGTCTATCCATCCAGCTCGTTCGGAACGGGGCTGCGGTCCGCCGCGGCGCTGATCAAGGCGGCGATCGGCGTGGAGGCGATACAGATCGACATCGGCGGGTGGGACACGCACGTCGCAGAGGCGCCGCTGAACGGATCGCTGTTCAACACGATGAGTGATTTCTCGAACTCGATCGGTGCATTCTGGGCCGACGTCCTGCAGGGCAACGGCACGTACAACGTGACGCTGGTGGCGATGAGCGAGTTCGGGCGCAACGTGCGGGAGAACGGCAACCAGGGAACCGACCATGGCCGCGGCGGCGTGATGTTCGCGATGGGACACAACATCGCGGGCGGACGCGTGCTGACGAAGAACTTCCTTCCGCTCGCGCAGCCGAATCTGCAGGACGGACAGGACGTGAAGGTGACGATCGATCACCGCGACGTGCTCGCCGAGATCGTCGCGAACCGGCTGGCGAATCCGGCGCAGATCTGGCCGGGGTATATTCCAACCTTCCAAGGCGTTACGAAATAAAACTGTTCGGCAGCTGTCGGTTTACGGTTGTCGCAACAAAGGGTGTGAGTTCGTAGTTGTCGGTTATTGGTTCTGAAATACCTGCGACGGGACCGGTCGGTGCGCGGAATGGCGCTCGACCGGTCCCGTCGCCGTTTGGTCAAAACAAAGAACCGATTACCTCAAACTCACACCCTTGGGTCCGATACCTCAAAACCGAAAACGGTCGTAAGTTCACACGAATGAAAATCCTTCGCTTCGCCCTCGCCGCGGCCCTCACCGCCCCGCTCGCCGCGCAAAAGCCGCCGGTCCCCACGCCGGCGAGCATCCTCGGCTATGAACCCGGCGCCGACCGTAAGCTCCCGTCGTGGAAACAGATCACCGACTACTTCCACGCGGTGGAGAAGACGAGTCCGCGCGTGCAGGTGCACACGCTCGGCCAGACGACCTTGGGCCGGCCGTTCCTCGCGGTGTTCATTTCGGATTCCGCGACGCTCAAGCACCTCGATCGCTATCAGATGATCCAGCGCAAGCTCATGAACCCGCGACTCCGCGGGAAGGATGAGCTCGAGTCGCTGCTCGCGGCGGGGAAGAACATCATCCTGATCACGTCGGCGATCCACTCGACGGAATCGGGCGGATTCACGACGCCGCTCGTGCTCACCGACCGGCTCGCGCGCGGCGACACGCCGGAGGCGCGCGCGATCCTCGCGAACACGATCATCATCCTCGTGCCGTCGCAAAATCCCGACGGCGTGGACATCGTCGGCGACTGGTATCGCTCGACGCTTGGCACGAAGGCGGAGGGAACGTCGCCGCCCGAACTCTATCACCGCTACGTTGGGCACGACGACAACCGCGACTGGTACGCGTTCACGCAGCCCGAGACGCGCTACACCGTGGATTCGCTCTACACGCCGTGGGATCCGGAAATCGTCAACGACATCCACCAGCAGGGATCGAACGCGGGACGCATCTTCCTTCCGCCCTACATGGACCCGCTGGATCCGAACATCGATCCGATTCTCACCGCGGGAACCAACTCGATGGGAATGGCGATCGGGTGGCGCATGATCGGCGAGGGGAAGACCGGAATCGCGTACAACGCGGCGTACGACGAGTGGTCGCCCGCGCGCCAGTATTCGCTCTATCATCGCGGCGTGCGGATCCTCACCGAGACGGCCAGTGCGGCGCTCGCGACGCCGATCGACATCCCGTTCAATTCGCTCGGAGCCGCGCGCGGGTACGAGGCCAAGACGGTCACGTGGAATTTCCCGGCGCTTTGGCCCGGCGGCCACTGGAGCTACGGCGACATCGTCGCGTATCAGGTGAGCGCCAGCTGGGCGATGCTCAGCCAAGCCGCTCGCGATCGCCGCGTATGGCTCGAGAGCTACACCGCACTCGGTGACCGCGCGCTCGCACCTGATCATCCGTGGACGCACGACAGCGTGCCGGCGGCGTTCGTGATTCCGCGCGCGCAGCGCGACACCCAGGCGGTGCAGCGCCTGGTCTGGACGCTGCAGCACGGACAAGTGGAAGTGCGGTCGAGCACCACGCCGGTGAGCGCGAACGGCCTGACGTATCCCGCCGGATCGTACGTCGTGCTCACGGCGCAGCCGATGGGCGGCTACGCGAAGTCGGTGCTCGAGCGGCAGAAGTACCCGAACCTGCACGAATATCCGGGCGGGCCGCCGATCCGGCCGTACGACGTCACCGCGCAGACGCTGCCGCTGCTGTTCGGGGTGGAGATCGCGAGCGTTGCGGCGGCGCCGGTAGCGAGCGCTGCGCCCATCATCCCCATGGAGGAACCGACGTTCAGCGTGCCGGGGCTGAGCGACCGCAGCGCGCGGCGCGTGGCGATCTATCGCAGCTACAACGCACCCATGGACGAAGGGTGGACGCGCTGGATGTTCGACGTGAACCGCGTTCCGTTCACGTCGATCGTCGACAAGGAGGTGCGCGCCGGAAACCTCAATGCACGATTCGACGTGATCATCCTCCCGGACCAGAACGTGGGACAGATGACGCGTGGCGTCTCACAGAACTATCCCGACTCGCTGCAGGGCGGGCTCGGCACTGCGGGCGCCGCGGCGCTCGCGTCGTTCGTCGAGAACGGCGGCACGCTGCTCGCGTTCAACGAGGCGAGCAACTACGCCATCGAGGCGCTGAAGCTGCCCGTGAAGAACGTGCTCGCAGGCGTGCGCAACACGGATTTCTACGCGCCGGGCTCGATCCTCGCGGTCGAGATCAAGCGCGATTCCCCGATCGCGGCGAGGATGACCGCGCCGGTTCCGGCGGTCTGGTTCGAGAACGGGCCGGCGTTCGAGATCACGGATCCCGCGCGGGCCACCGCCGTCGCCACCTATCCGGCGACCGGCGACGTGCTGCTCTCAGGCTGGCTGCTTGGCGGCTCGAGGCTCAGCGGCAAGGCCGCGCTCGTCGACGTCACCGTGGGCAGGGGACACGCGGTGCTCTACGGATTCCGGCCGCAGTATCGCGGGCAGTCGATGGCGACGCAGCCGCTGATCTGGGGGGCTATCGCGCGGCCCTGACAAGCAAGCCGCCGGCAGCCGCTAGTGCACGACGACCGTGCCGGTCATCCCGGGATGGATCGTGCAGTTGTAGGCAAAGGTGCCCTTCGTGTTGAACGTGCGGGAGACGGTCTGGTTCGAGACCTGGCCCGGAATGTCCGCGGGCGCGCCCGCGGGCGTGGCGTTGAAGAAGACGTTGTGCCCCAGCGACGGAAACACGAACTGCACGGTGCCGCCCAGCGCGATGTCCGTCTGAACCGGTGAGTATGCGGACGGCAGCATGTAGACAGGCGCGCTCGAGGGATACGCGCCGGTCACTACGGTGATGAGCGTGCTGTCGGTAAGCGATCCGCCGCGCGCATACATGTGCGCCTGTCCTTCCGCGACTCCGTGGACGAGGCCGCCGCTCGTGATCGTCGCGACGAATAGGCTGCCGGATGTCCACGTAACGACCGTCTGGAAGGGCGACCCATCCTGGTCCCTCGGACTCGCCGACAGCTGCATTGTGCCGCCGATCGCGAGCGTGTTGCCGGGCGCGCTGAGGCCGAGCGTCGCCAGCACCGGAGGGCTGCCACCCGATTGCGTGGGTGAGTTTCCGCCGCTGCAGGCGGCCGCGATGAGGAGGGCGAGGGCGACCGTGAATCTCATGCGTCTGTATCTAGCGGGAGTGGGAGGAAAGGCCAGTGACGGGGCGCACAGTCAGCTGGGAGCGATGAGACGGAGGCGGGATGCAGAGAAGAGATGAGTGCCGAGATTCGGCCCGATGCAGGGTGCGGAAGAGGAATGCGGGTACTGGGGTGGAGACGGGAGTGGCAAGATGGTGAGGAGCGATGAGCAGGGCCTCATCTGTCAATGCGATACCCGTTCCGTATCCCGAATCCCAGCTCAGATCTCGCCTCTGCTCCCGAATCCCGCATTCCTCTTCCGCACCCTGCATCGGGCCGAAATTCCGCATCGCGCATTCTTCTCGCCACTCATCTCTCCTCCACCTACGCCGAAGCCGAGCTCCGGAAGACGAAGTACACCGCCCCCATCAGGCACCCGGCGGCCCACAGGTAATCCAGTTTCGGCGGCTGCTTCATGTAGAACACCGCGAACGGCACGAAGACCCCGATCGAAATCACTTCCTGCAGGATCTTCAGCTGCCCGAGCGAGAGCACCGTGTATCCGATGCGATTCGCCGGCACCTGCAGCATGTACTCGAACAGCGCGATCCCCCAACTCGCGAGGGCTGCGACGTACCAGGCGCGCGTGCTCAGGTTCTTGAGGTGCGCGTACCACGCGAACGTCATGAAGAGATTCGAGAGCACCAGCAGTCCTGCGGCTCGAAGAATGATCGGCATGTTTCCCCTTGGTGGATGGGCGTCCGAGGCAGCGCGTCGATCTCCGACAGCATCTCCTTCACCTGCGCCCCGGTCCCGGTCGTCCCGCTGGCGTAAATGAGAAACAGAGGCAACAGTACGTGCTGTGATCGCATCTCGTGCGTTCCGGTTGCAGCGTGTCCGCGAAGCTATCCGTGCCTCGGCCGCGGCGAAAGCCGCGGCTCCAGGCCGCACTTCACTCCTCACTTCATCTTTGGCAGCACGATGACACGACGTTTCTTCCTGGTTCTGCTCTGCATCATCGCCGCCGGCGTGCCGGCGGCGGCGCAGTCGAGGGCGACAATCGTCATCCTCGTCCGTCACGCGGAGAAGGCCGCGGCGCCCGCCGCCGACCCGCCGCTCACCGAGGCCGGCGTCGCCCGGGCGAGGGCGCTCGCCACGGCGCTCGCGGACGCGAACGTGCGGGCGGTGATCACGACGGAACTCATTCGCACGCGCGAGACGGCACGGCCGCTCGCCGACGCGCTGGGCCTGCCCCTCGAGACCGTGCACACCGGCGCGCTCGGCGTGCATGCGAAGGCCGTGGCCGACGCCGTGCGAGCGCACGCCGGCCAGACCGTGCTCGTCGTGGGACACAGCAATACGATCCCGTCGATCATCGCGGCCCTTGGCGGTCCGCGGTTCTCGGACATCTGCGACACGCAGTACTCGAACCTCTTCGTGTTGATCGTCAGACCGGGCGACAAGAAGGCCGATCTCGTCGTCTCGTCGTACGGCGCGCCGTCGCCCGATCGCGCGACGACCTGCCAGGGCTCGATGAAGTGAGTGTGGCGCGCGCGCGAGTGCGGAGTCTCGTACTGGCCTGCGTCGTCGCGGCCGGGCGCGTGCTGCCGGCGCAACAGGAAATTCCGCAGGACAAGTCGCGGATCGCCGAGGCCGTGCGCGCCGACCTCTCGAAGCTCTCCGCACTCGAGCGCTCCTACTTCGCGGCGAACAAGCGGTACACCGTCGACATCAAGGCGCTGCACTTCGTGCCGGCGAGCGGCGCGGCGATCGCGGTGAGCTACGCGTCCGCGCGCACATTTTCGGCGAGCGCGTCGCACGCTCGGCTGGCGCCGTTCCTCTGCTTCGTCATCGTGTCTGCCGCTGGCGCCGGCTCGCCGGCGGAGAAGCCGTTCTGCACGGACTCCCGGTACGTCACGGCGGCTGCCGCGCTCGCGCGCGCGGGTGCCGAACCGGAGCCGCCGAGCGCGCCTGCTCCCCGCGGTGCCTCCAGCCCGCCGGCGACGGCCGGTGTCACGCCGGTTGCAGTGGGGGGTACTGAACCTTCCGAGGCGAAACCCACCGGGCTCTCCGCCGGACCGGTTCCGCTGACGGCATCGGAGTTTGCGGAGCGTCTCCGGGCTGCGGCGGGCGCGAAAGGCGATTCCGTCATCGTCGTCGTGCAATTCGCGGTGAACGACGCAAGGTACGATCCCAGCCGTGGGGTGCTGGAAGTTGCCGTCGCGCGCGTCCCGATGCCGTTGGCGGGGCCGCAGGCGCCCGACACGGGCTCGATGCGGCCCGCGCTCGCGTGCTTCACGCGCCCGGCCTTCGTATGCGGGGTGTCGGGGCTCACGTACATCGGGCGCGATCTCCTGCGCGTGCCTCGATCCCGGGCGCCGGATCCCGAGCTGCTGCGCTCGGGACTGACCCTGGAGGCACGCTTCGCGATCGGCCGCCGCGACGACACGCCGGGACCCGCGCTGACGCTGCTGGCCCTGCTCTTGCAAGCGAAGGGCGAAGTTGTGTCACGCTGGGAGGCCGCTGTCATACACTGACCGCGCGCGCTAACTCCTTCGAATGGATGGAGATGGCGTTCGGCCGGCTATCGCAATTTCGACCTGTCATATCCTTTACCTGGTTCCGGGCGGGCTGTAGGTTTAGCACCGCTGGGGAACCGTCTGCGCTCTATAGGCTTACGCGCCCCATTCAGGTAGGAGCTTCCCGACCGGATGCCTCACGCCGTCTCGATCGCTGCACCGACGCTGGTCTCGCTCGACGACTTCCGCAACGCTGCTGCGACGCTGCGCGGCGTTGCCGTGCGCACGCCGCTGCTCCCGTCGGAGGCACTGGAGGCGCGATTCGGCGTTCCCGTGTTTCTCAAGCCCGAGATGCTGCAACGCGGGGGCGCCTTCAAGTTTCGCGGTGCCTACTGGTTCGTTTCGCGGCTCTCTCCCGAGCAGCGTGCGCACGGACTCGTCGCACCGTCCTCGGGAAATCACGGGCAGGCCGTCGCGCTCGCGGCAAGGCTGTTCGGCGCGCGCTCGACCGTCGTGATGCCCACGACGGCGCCGCGCGCGAAGCGTGAGGGCGCCGAGCGTTTCGGCGCCCGGGTAATTCTCGAGGGAACGACGACGGCCGAGCGCATGGCCAAGGCCGTGGAGATCTGCGAGCGCGAAGGCGCCACGCTCGTGCCGCCGTTCGACGATCCGACGATCATCGCGGGGCAGGGCACGATCGGCCTGGAGATCGCCGAGGACATGCCGGACGTGGAGCTGGTGCTCGTGCCGGTGGGCGGCGGCGGATTGAGCGCCGGAGTCGCGGCCGCGCTGAAGCGCGTCGCGCCGGCCGCGCGCGTGATCGGCGTGGAGCCCGCGGGGTCGCCGAAACTCACGCGTGCTCGCGAGGCGGGGGCTCCCGTCACCATTGCCGCCAATCCCTCGGGCCTCGCCGACGGTCTCCTCGCGGTTCGCATCGGCAACCTGAACTTCGCGCACCATCACGTGTTCCTCGACGACGTCGTCACGGTCCGCGACGATGCGCTGCCGACGGCGATGCGCTTCCTGCTCGACCGGCACAAGCTCGTGGCGGAGCCGAGCGGCGCCATCACGGTCGCCGCACTGCTCGAGGGTGTGGTCAAGCCGGGGCGGCGCACGGTGTGCATCCTCTCCGGCGGCAACGTCGAATGGGATGGACTGCTTTCCCTGCTGGGGAAGACCGCATGACCGCCGCCCGCATTCTCGTCGCGGACGACGATCCGAGCGTCGTCGAGTCGCTGACCGGTGTGCTGCGCGATTCCGGCTTCGACGTCTCGTCGGCGACGGGCCGAGACACGCTGTTCGCCGAGTTGCAGAAAGCACCTCCCGACCTGCTGCTGCTCGACGTGATCATGCCCGGCACCGACGGCGTGCAGCTGTTGCAGGAGCTCAAGGCCGACACGCGCTGGCGCGACATCCCGGTGCTCATGGTCTCGTCGCTCTCGCCGGACGAGATGACGGAAAAGACGTTCGGACTCGGCGCGGCCGACTTCATCCGCAAGCCGTTCCGCCCGCGCGAGCTCGTCGCGAGAGTGCAGGCGCAACTGCGCATGCGACGCGAGCTGACCAGCGCGCAGGTTGCCCTGCGATCCGCGGAAGAGGAACTCGTGCGCGCACGCGAGGACGCCGAGAGCCGCCGCAAAGTGGTGGACATCCTGCACGAGGTCACCGGGGACCTCTCGAGCGACGAGATCTACCACATCCTGGCGCGGCGCGTGGCGCGCGCGCTCAGCCTGTCGCGCTGCTCGGTGATCCTCGCGAAGCCCGGCGACAAGGTCGGCGTCGTGGCGACGGCGTTCGACAATCCGGCGCTGCGCAACTTCGAGATCCACCTCGATCGCTATCCCGAGATCCGGAGCGCGCTCGAGCACGGACACCCCGTGCTCGTGGAGGACCTCCAGAGCAACCCGCTCTACGCCGACATCCGCAAGGAGTGGCAGGCGAACGGCACGCTGGTCCCGGTCCGCTCGGTGATCGCGCTCCCGTTCTCGCTCGGAAAGACGCAGGCCGGCGTGTTCTTCCTGCGCCGCATGGCGAACGAGCCACCGCTCGCGAACGAGGACGTCGAATTCGCCGACGCCGTCATCAAGGCGGCGGTCGCGGCGATCCACCGCGCACAGCTGATCGAAACGACGAAGGCCGACAACGCGCGCCTCGAGGTGCTGGCGCATACGGATCCGCTCACGCAGGTTCTCAACCGGCGCGCGCTCACCGCCCGTCTGAGTTCCGAAATGGAGCGCGCGAAACGCTACGACTCCGTCATCACCTTGCTCATGCTCGACCTCGACCACTTCAAGGGCATCAACGACACGGCCGGCCATCTCGTGGGTGACGACGTGCTGCGTGAGGTGGCAGGGCTGCTGCAGGAATCCATTCGAAGTGTCGACATGGTCGCGCGATACGGAGGGGAGGAATTCGTGGTTGTCCTGCCGGAGACCGGCCAGGTTGGAGCGGTGAAGTTCGCCGAGCGCACGCGCGAGCGTGTGGAGCGCACGGCATTCACGCCCGCGCACGGCGGTGTGCGCCTCACCGCAAGCATCGGCGTGGCGAGTTACCCGGCGCCGAATGTCGTGAGCGTTGACGATCTCTTTGCCCGTGCCGATGAGGCGCTTTATCGCGCCAAGGCCGCCGGGCGGAACAAGGTGTGTACGTGAGCACACGCTGTCCGACCTGCGGCACGGTCTACGCCGATGACGCCAAGTTCTGCACGAAGGACGGCGGACGGCTGATGCCGTTCGAGGCCGGCGCGGCGCGCCAGACATCGCCGCGGCAGAACACACCCGAGATCGCGATGAAGAAGGTCGTGAACCACGCGAACCTCGCCGGGCAGGTGCTCGACGGGCGCTACGCGATCGTGAAGAAGGTGGGCGAGGGCGGCATGTCGTACGTCTACCTCGCGCACGACGTCTCCACGAACGAGCGCTACGCGATCAAGATCCTCTCGCCGAACCTCTCGAAGGACGAGAACGCAATGGCGCGCCTGCGCCGCGAGGCCGCACTCGGCATCCGCCTCGCGCACCCGAACGTGTGTCACATCGTGCGGATGGGCGAGACGGAGGACGGGCTCGTGTACGTCGTGATGCCGTTCGTCGAGGGAGAGATCCTCGCCGACCGGAACAATCGCATGGGCGTGATCTCGATACCGATGACGGTGCAGTTCATCTCGGAGATTGCCGCCGGCCTGCACATCGCGCACGAGCTGAAGATCATCCATCGGGATCTCAAGCCCGAGAACATCATGATCTGCAAGAAGCCCGACAGCACGGAGTACGCGGTGGTCATGGACTTCGGGCTCGCGAAGGAACGCAAGGCCGGCGGTGAGCTCGAGAAGCTCACGGCCACCGGCATCATCCTCGGCACGCCCGAGTTCATGAGCCCGGAACAGCTGCGCGGCAAACCGCTCGACGCACGCACCGACGTGTACTCGCTCTCGCTCATGACGTACGAGATGCTCACGGGAAAGCTCCCGTTCGAGGGGCGCACGCAGCAGGAGATGATGATCGCGCGGCTGCGCAACGATCCCATCCCGCTGCGGCAGCGCCGCGCCGGGATGGATTTCCCCGAGGCGATGGAGCAGGTGCTGCACAAGGGAATGGCCCGCAACGCGGACGACCGCTACGCGTCGACGCCGGAGTTCGCGGAGGCGCTGCGGGCGTCGGCGAGCGGGAGCATGACGCCGCAGCCGGGCGGCGGAGTGCTCGGCAAGCTGTTCGGACGATAAAAGCAACAAACGACGAGTTAATTCGTTTCTCGTTGGTTGGTTAACAGAGGCAAATAATTGGCCCTGACGTTGAGCCGCTCGACGAGGCTCGTAGTCAGGGCTAATTGTTTAACTGCTTGACCAAACAACAAGAAACGGCTTAACGCCTTCTCGAACCTACCGGCGTACTAGATTCTCACCATGCGTCAGATCCTCGCGTTGGCCGCTGTGCTTGCCGTCGCGCCGCTCGGCGCGCAGCAGGCCGCGTTTCACGTCTCCAACTACGACCTGACGCTCGACCTTCCCGAGACCGGAAAGACCATCGAGGGCAGGGCGGAGTTGACGGTCGTGCGCACCGCGCGCGCCGACACGCTCGTACTCGACCTGCTCGACCTCGCGGTGAAGCGCGTGTGGCTCGTGGGAAAGCCGGCCGGATTCACGCAGGACGACGCGCACGTGCGCGTGTTCGTCGGCGGCGTCCGCGCCGACACGCTGCGGGTCGCGCTCGAGTACGCGGGCGCCGTGACGGACGGCCTGATCGTCGGCACCGACGGCGCGGGCCGCTGGATGGCCTTCGGCGACAACTGGCCGAACCGCGCTCGCCACTGGATTCCGTCGATCGACCATCCGCGCGACAAGGCGACGGTCACGTGGAGCGTGCGAGCGCCCTCGGACCGGAAGGTGGTCGCGAACGGCACGCTGCTCGAGGAGACCACGATCCCGCTCGCGCCCGACCCCGACGGCTCGTTCGGGCGCGGCGTGCAGCGCACGCTCACGCGCTGGCGCGAATCGCACCCGATTCCCGTCTATCTCATGACGATCGCCGCGGCGCCGCTCGTCCGGTACGACCTCGGCAAGTCCGCATGCGGCTTCGCGCGTGACGGCGGATGCGTGAGCCAGATGGTGTACGTCGCACCCGAGCAGCGGCCATCGATGCCCGGTGACTTCAGGTACGCCGGCGACATCGTCGACTTCTTCTCGCACCTGGTCGCGCCATTTCCGTACGAGAAGCTCGCGCACCTGCAGAGCAGCACGCGATTCGGCGGGATGGAGAACGCGAGCGCGATCTTCTACGCTGACGGGGGCTTCAGGAAAGGCGGCACGAATGCCTCGACGATCGCGCACGAGACCGCGCACCAGTGGTTCGGCGATGCCGTCACCGAACGCGAGTGGAGCCACCTCTGGCTCTCCGAGGGATTCGCGACGTACTTCGAGGAACTGTGGACGAGGCACGCCTTCGGCGACAGCGCATTCCAGCGCGAGATGGCCGGCACGCGTGTGGAGCTGCTGCGCGATCCCGTCGTCGCCGCGCGGCCGGTCATCGACAGCACGCAAACGGAGCTGATGCAGCTGCTCGACGCGAACAGCTACCAGAAAGGCGGCTGGACGTTGCACATGCTCCGGTCGCTCGTCGGCGACAGCGCGTTCTTTCGCGGGATTCGCGACTACTACGCCGCGCACCTGGACGGCAACGCCTCGACCGACGACCTCATGGCCGCCGTCGAGGGTCGCGCAGGGATGAAGCTCGGCTGGTTCTTCGATCAGTGGCTCCGGCGTCCCGGATACGCGTCGCTCACGACGAACTGGAAGTACGACGCGGCGTCGCATCGCGTGGTGCTCGAAGTCGAACAGGGCCCACGTTTTGCAGCATACCGTTTCCCCCTCTTGATAGACGTGACCGATGCTTCAGGCGTCGTGCATCGCGTGCGCGTGGAGATCGGCGCGGAGCGATCGACACGCGTGACGATCCCGCTGGCGCTCGCGGCGGCGCCACGCTCGCTCGCATTCGATCCCGCGGTGGAACTGCTGGCGGAGTTCCACCTTCGGTGAACGTCAGGGCATGGCGCGCCGCCGGCGCATGTCTCGTGCTCCTCTGCAGCGCGCGACTCGGGGCGCAGGCCGCCCGTGCGACCGATGCGTCCCCGGCCGACGTCGCGATCGCGCAGGGCCGCCTCGACGACGCCGAGCAGGCGCTCTTCGCCGCGAGCGCGCGCGCCTCGCACGAACCGTCGGCACGCGGCGCGCTCGGCATGTTCCTCGCCTCGCGAGGCCGCCTGAAGGTGGGCGCCGTGCTGCTCGAGGAAGCTCGCCAGTTCGGAGGCGACGCCTCGGTGATCGACGCCCGCCTCGCGCGGATCTATTCCTGGCTCGGCGACTGGACGGCCGTCGCCGCACTGAAGCACTATGCCGCCTCGGGTCCGGAGCAGGATCGAGCGCGATGGCTCGCGGCCCACGCGCCCGAACACAGCGGCGCGGACTCGGTGACGATCGGGCTCGAACCCAACGAGATGGCCGGCCTCGGGCGCATCGAACTCACGGTCGGCCGTGCGACGATGCAAGCCGACATCAATCCGAATGTCGAAGGACTCGTGCTCCCCTCGAGTCCAGAGGTGTCCGGCGAGTCGCAACAGTTCGGCATGCACGACAGCGCCTCGGTGGCTGTGGTCTACCGTGTGGCGATCGGCGGAGTGCACCTCGCCAACGTGTCCGCCAGGCTCTCCCCGGGCGCGCGGCCCGCCATTGGCCTCGACGTGCTCGCCGCGCTCACGCCCACATTCGATGCGGGTTCGCATCTGCTGACGCTGCGCCAACATGCCATCGCGCCGTCGGGAGATCCCTTACCGATTCTGCTCTCGTTTCCGGGAATTAGGTTCGTGGCTCGCGCCGGACAGCCGCCGGTCGCGATGGAGAGCGCCGCCGGACGCGCGGCGTTGCGCGGCACGCGCTGGACGTTCGACGTCCGGCATGGCGCGATCGTGGCGCAGCGATAGCACCCGCTGCGCCACGATCGCGCCGCTTCTACGGTCGATCTTGCTGCAGCGATAGTCTTCGCCGCGCGCGCGTCGCTAAATTGCGGCGCGTGCAGTGCAGGTCCGTCGTTTGAACCGGAGATATGCTCCCATGCGAATGCTCGTTCTCGGCGCTGGGCTTCAAGGTTCGGCGTGTGCGTACGATTTGCTTCAGAACTCCGCGATCGATGAAGTGAGGCTCGCCGACAAGGGCACGACGCCGCTTCCCGCGTTCCTCTCGCGGTACGCCGACAACCCGCGCCTCGTGCGCGTGGCCCTCGATGCGAAGGATCTCAAGGCGGTCGCGCGCGCGATGGAAGGCGTGAGCGCCGTGATGTGCGCCCTTCCGTACTACTTCAACCTCGAGATGACGCGCCTCGCCATCGATGCGGGCGTGCCCTTCTGCGACCTCGGCGGCAACACCGAGATCGTGTTCCAGCAGAAGGGGCTCGACGCGGCGGCGCGCAAGAAGGGGATCACCGTGATTCCCGACTGCGGTCTCGCGCCCGGCATGGTGAACATCCTCGCTCAGCTCGGCATCTCGCGCTGCGATCGTGTGTCGCGAGTCAAGATCTTCGTCGGCGGACTGCCTCAGGTGCCGGAGGGTCCGCTCAAGTACCAGATCGTCTACTCGCTCGAGGGCGTGCTCGATTACTACACGACGCTCTCGTGGGTGCTGCGGGACGGGAGGCGCACGCAGGTGAAGGCGCTGTCGGAGCGCGAGATGGTCCGGTTCGACGCGCCGGTGGGCGAGCTCGAGGCCTTCCACACCGCGGGCGGACTCTCGACGATGGCGACGCGCTACGAGGGGCAGATCCCGACGATGGAGTACAAGACGCTCCGGTATCCGGGCCACGCGCACATCATGGAAGCGATCCGCGAACTCGGGCTGCTCGATCTCGATCCGCTCGACGTGAAGGGCGTGAAGGTGTCGCCGCGCGACGTCGCGGTTGCCGCGATGGCGCCGCATCTCCAGAAGCCGGCAGGCCGCGACCTCGTCGCGCTGCGAGTGCTCGTCGAGGGCACGAAGAACGGGAAGCCGGTGACGCACACGTTCGAGCTCGTGGACCGCCACGACGAAAGCCGCGGCATCAGCGCGATGGAGCGCACCACCGGATACTCGCTCTCGATCACGGGGCAGCTTCAGGCGCAGGGGGCGATCACGTCCACCGGCGTGCACACGCCTGACGAATGCGTTCCCGGCGACCGCTACATTTCGGAACTCGCGAAGCGGGGAATTGTGATCCACGACACTACCACTTGAAGGGGTCGCGCCGGAGAGGAACATCCGGTTGGATTCCGCGTACGAGGAATTGGGAGTCGATGCGGTTGTGGCGGCTCCCGATCTTGCTGGTGGGAGGTTCTATGAAGCTCACGATTCGTCTGATCACACTCGCGATCACCGCGGTCGCATTCGCAGGAGTTGCAGGCGCGCAGCAGCGAAACGGTGGACATGAAAGTGCGCGCTCGCAGGCGCCGCGCGGCCAGAGCGGAAGTCACGCGGGTCAGGGCGTCCGCACGCAGCACTATGCGCCGTCGCGTGCCGAGATCGGCGGCGGCCGGAACGCGTACCAGCCGCGCGGGAATCCCCGCGGACAGGGCGGCTATCAGCCGCGAGGCAATCCGGGCGGACAAGTCGGCTACCAGCCGCGCGGAAATTTCGGCGGACAGAACGGTTATCAGCCGCGCGGGAATCCCCGCGGACAGAGTGGTTATCAGGCGCGCAACGACGTCGGCGGCCGCGTCGGCTATCGCGTACCGGTCGCTGAGCATGGACGTCCGCTGATCACGAGGGCAAGCGCGACCGGTCGCGACTACGGACGTTCGCCCGCGTACGGCGAGACGAGGTTCGGCGGCGAGCGCGGGTTCCGTGGCGGCCGCGAGTTCCGTGACGGACGCTGGTTCTATGCCGGCCGCGCCTTTCCGTTCGGCTGGGAGGGCCGCGTTGTGTCCGGCGGATTCTTCCCCATCGCGTACGCCGGCTATTGCGACGCGGTGCCGGTGGAGTACGACTACCTGCTTCCTCCGATGGCGCAGTCGTACGACCCGTGCCTGTTCGGCGATCGCGTGATCGTGTTCGACCGCTTTTCGCGCTCGATCGTATTCGTCGCGACGCTCTAGACAATCCGCTGACAGATTGCGCGCAGGCGCCGCCCCGGCTCTCTTTGCTGGGGCGGCGCTTCGGCGTTAATAGACAGCAGACGGCAGACGGCAGACGGCGGGCGGCAGAACAACAACAGGACCTCATGAAGTTCTCCTTCTCACGCTCGACGAGCGCCGGCCTGATGGCGGCACTGTTCCTTTCTCTTACGGCTTCAACTGCGCGCGCGCAGGCGGCGCCGGTGAAGCACATCGTCACCACCGACGGCCATCGGCTCGCCCTTTGGGAGAAACGAGCGGCCAAGCCGAAGGGCACGATCCTGTTGCTGCACGGGCGCACTTGGAGCTCGCTGCCGGACTTCGACCTGCAGGTTCCCGGCGAGCACCGCTCGCTCATGGACGCGCTCGTCGCTCGCGGCTACGCCGTCTACGCCCTCGACCTGCGCGGCTACGGCGCGACGCCGCGCGACGCGAGCGGGTGGGACACACCCGATCGTTCAGCCGAGGATCTCTTCGCGGCTCTCGCCTGGGTCACGAGGAACTCCGGCGTCGAGGGAAAACCCGCCCTCCTGGGCTGGTCGAACGGATCGACCATCGCGCAGCTCTGCGCTCAGCGCCATCCGGAGCAGATCTCGGCGCTGATCCTCACCGGCTACTGGAAGCACCCGGATTCCACGCAGCTCTCGGGGCCCGACACGCTCGTGCCACTTCGCGAGAAGACGACCGCCTCGGCGGCCGCGAGCGATTTCATCGCGCCGAACGCGATTTCGAAGAAGGCCGTCGATGCCTACGTCGCCGTGGCGCTCAAGGCCGATCCCGTTCGCACGGACTGGCGCCGCCTCGAGCAGTTCAATGCCCTCGATCCCGCGAAGGTGACGACGCCCACTTTGCTGATTCAGGGAGAGCTCGACCCGATCGCGCCCACTGCGACCCAGACGGCGTTCTTCACGAGGCTCGGCACCGCGGATCGCGCGTGGGTCGTGATGGCCGGCGGCGACCATGCATCGCTCATCGAGAACATGCAGCCGGCGTTCGTGGCGGCCGTCGTCGGTTTTCTCGAGCGACCGGTCTGGTATCGCTAAGATGGTCTGGAGCGGCGGTGAGTTCTTCGGAAAACTCTCCTAGCGCGAAAAACTCGCCAGCGTCGCGCCCATGGCGTCCATCGCCTCCTTTGCGCGCCAGCGATCCTTCCCGTTGTAGATGAACGAGAACACGAGCTGCTCGCCGTTCTTCGCGGTGACGTACCCGCCGAGCGAGGCGACGTCGTTGGTGGTGCCGGTCTTGGCGTGGAGGTTGCCCATCGCCGGCGTAAAGCGCATGCGATGCCGGAGCGTCTCGGTTTCGCCCGCGACCGGAAGCGATTGTTCGAGCACCGGGCCCCAGGGTGCCTTCCGGGCGTAGCCGAGCAGCTGCACCATCGCGCGCGGCGTCACGCGGTCGAGCGTCGAAAGACCGCTGCCGTCCGCGGCGAACACCGAGGTCGGTGCGACGTCGGCCTTCTCGTAGAGGAAGCGGCGCAGGAGGATATTGGCGTTCTCGGCCGAACCCGGCGTTCCGACGCTGCTCGCGGCGTCGCGGAACAGCAGTTCGGCGAAATGATTGTTGCTCTCGCCGTTCATCTGCGTGACGATCTTCTGGAGCGGCGGTGAATCGAACGTCGCAATGGAAACCGCGTCGTACGGGGCGCGGCCGACGCGCACCTGGCCGTCCACGTTCACACCCTGCGCGATCAGCGCCGCGCGCAACGCGCCGGCTGCGAACAGCTCGGGTCCTTCCACCATGACTTGATAGTCGCGCTGGCCGCTCTGCGCGCCGATCCAGCCGCTGACCACGAGCCGCCCGGTGCTGTCCTGCCGCACGCCGATGCGCGCGCCCTTGCTCGATGCCGTGATCTTCACGTCGTTCGAGACGGGGACGCCGCTCACGGCGGGCTGGAACGACAGCTCCGCGTGTCCGCCGCTGGGCCGCACGACGACCGTGATCTTGTTCTCGTTGAACGAGAGCGCCGACACGCGCGCGGCGTACGACGCCTGGAGATAACGCGTGCGCCAGCCCTCCGGCACGTGGCCGTCGAGGAACGCGTGTGCGTCGCCCACGACTCCGCCCGTGACGCGCTTGATTCCCGCGGCGGCGATCTGGTGCGCGAGCGCCTCCATCGGCGGCTCTCCGCCGTCTTCGAGCGCCTTGCCGGCGAGCGTCGGATCACCGGCGCCGCGGAGGACGAGATCACCGTGCAGCACGCCGTCGGATCCGACCGAACCGGCTCGAAGCACGACGGTCTCGAACTTTCCGTCGGCGCCGAAGCGATCGAGTGCGAGCGAGCTGGTGAAGAGCTTCATGGTGGACGCCGGGAGCATCTGCGTGTCGGCGTCGCGCCCGAACAGCGTGTCGCCCGTCGAGAGCGAGACCACGAGGACGCCCCACTTGCCGCTCTTGGCGCGCGCCAGCATTGCCGCGAGATCGTCCGACAGTTCGTCCCGTCGGGTCGGCGCCGTCCAGTGAATCGCCGTCGAGGATCCGCCGGAGGCCGCCGTCCTGGCCAGAGCGAGTTTCCTGCTCTTCGCGCGCGCCGTCGCCGCCACCTTCTTCCGCGGTCCCGCCGCCTTCTTCGGCGTCTCCGCCGCGGCCGCCGCGCGCACGGCCGCGTACTGCGGAATCGTCGCGATGGCGGCCTGGAGCGGGATCGAAACGGCGAGCAGGATCGGCAGGATCACGTGGTCATACCTTGAAGATGATGTTCCGGCGGGCCAAGGCCCACAGGATCAGATACCAAAAGAGCACAAAAGCGAGCGCGAACGCCAGCGACGCGTTGCGCGGGGCGAGCCATGGGAGGAACACTGTTTGATACACCACTGACTGCACCGGAGTCGGCGCGCCGTGGAAGTCGACTTTCCAGACGGTGTAGATCATCCGCGCCATCATGCCGGATCCCACGAATGCGATGATCGGGTTGATACCATATATGACGATTGGACGGGTCCACCACGTAACGCCTTTCACGTCTATGATCCAGCTGATCGTCGCGATCGATAGACAAGCCATTCCGGCAGTAAATACGACGTAAGAACTGGTCCAGAGACTTTTGTTGATCGGAAACGACCAATTCCACATCAGTCCGACCGTCATTCCGAGCGCGCCGGCCGCAAAAAGTCCGTTCAGGCGCTCGTCGAGCGGTCGTTTCTCACCGAGCCAGCGGCCGGCGAAAATGCCCAGCATCGCCGTTCCGATCGCGGGGATCGTCGAGAGCGGGCCCTCGGGATCCCACGTGACCGAGTTGATCCAGAGGTGGCCACCGAGCAGAAAGCGGTCGGTCCACGCCGCGAGGGTGCGCGAAGGAATCGTGTTCAGGTTCGCGCCGATCCCGCCCATCGCGCCGGGTACCGGCACGAGCGTCATCACGAACCAATAGCCGAACAGGAGCGACGCGACGATGCCGACCTGTTGCTTCAGCGTGGTGCGCATCGAGATGAGCGCGGCACAGGTGTAGGCGACGCCGATCCGCTGCAGCACGCCCGGAATGCGGATGTGCGTGAGCCGGTCCATCGGATAGAACGGGAACGCGGCCATGAGCAGGCCGAACAGCACGATCAGCGCGCCGCGTCGCAGGATTTGCCGTGTGAGATCTCCGTCGTCGGCGCCCGCCGCCCGCCGTGCGGCAAGCGAGAGATGCGTCGTCACGCCCGCGATGAAGAGGAAGAACGGGAAGATCACGTCGGTCGGCGTCCACCCGTTCCACTCGGCGTGCTCAAGCGGCGGATAGATCGCGCTCCACGTGCCGGGATCGTTCACGAGGAGCATGCCGGCCACCGTGAGGCCGCGGAACACGTCGAGCGCCAGGAGTCGCTGGCGCCTTGGGGCGGAGGTGAGCGTGCCCGGCGGCTCGCTCAACGGTTCAAGGCTGGTTGGGGGTTGGTGAAGGCGCCGGCCGCCAGTTCACCTGCGCGCCCGCGGCGTCGTCGGAATCGGCGCCGACCCATCTGAAGAACACCACCGAGAGCACGACGAGGAAGAACAGCGTGCCCGGCACCCACATGATCAGCCCGCCCGCGGACTGGTCGACCATCGGCGTGATTCCCCAGATGCGGGGCGCCGCGGCGTAGGCCGGATAGAGCAGGTGATCGGCGAGCGTGATGCAGAAGGCGACGACCGACATCGGTATCGTCATCAGGAAGCAGTAGAGCATCTGTCCTGGATATGCCAGGCGTGGCAGTTCGGGCATCTGGCTCGTGAGCGGCCACCACATCAGCGTCGCGCTCACGAGGAACATGAGATGTTCGACGATGTGCACGTTGTGGTTCGCCATCGCCAGGTTGTAGAGCGGAGGCAGGTGCCATGCGGCGAGCACCACATTGAAGATCATGAACGTGGCGCGCGCGCCGGTGAGCCGGCGCGCCCAGCTGTTCACCCACGGGATGTTCAGCGCCGGGCGCAGCATCCAGCCCGGCGTCCCCAGGATCAGCAGCGGCGGCACCACCAGCGTCAGCACCAGATGCTGCACCATGTGCGCACTGAACAGGTAATAGTCGCTCAAGTCGTGCAGCGGTCCGTTCAGCGAGAGAAACAGCACGAAGAGGCCGCTCACGAACAGCGTGCGCTGGCCGCGCGTCGGACCCGCGAGTTCCTCGGGTGTAGCCGCCGGGACTCGGTGCACGCGCACGCGCCACTCGTAGAAGGCAAACAGCGCCGCTATCCCGATTACCGTGCTCCAGTGCACGCTGAAATACCGCCAGCCGATCTGGGCGGCGGGGTGCAGGAGGGCGGGGAACGGGAGCAATGCGACCATGATTCCAATCTAAAGCAGTTCGGGGTTTTCGGCTGTCGGCCCAAAAGGGATGGGTTAACGGTCGTTGGATGCCGGGTTCTGAACCAAAAGCGACGGGACCGTTCGTGATCAACACGAATCGGTCCCGTCGCGTCTTATTCAGAACTCCCAATCCTGCGGCGGTTGACTCACACCCTTTGTGGCGACAACCGACAACCCCGATCCAGCGTTTGTCTTACTGCGGAATCGCCCGGTGCGAGAACAGCGCGAAAAACGCCAGCAGCGTGCACATCGCGATGATCAGCGGCCCGGTGAACAGCGCCCTGAAGATCTTGTGGTCGTACTTGAGGTGCATGTAGAACATCACCACGATCGCGAACTTCGTTGCCGAGAAGAGCAGCAATGTCGGCACGTAGCCCGACGTCGACGCGAACGGCGTGTAGTAGATCCAGACCTCGGCGGCCGTGATGAGCGTCAGCCAGAGCGCGACCCACTTGTACTGCTTCCAAGTGGGGTGCTCGTGTTCGTGATCGGCGTGCGGCGCGTGATCGTTCATGTATCGGGGCTCTACTTGATGAGGTAGACGAGGGTGAAGATCGCGATCCAGACGACGTCGACGAAGTGCCAGTAGAGTGCGCAGATGTCCACGAGGATCGCGTCCTTCGGCGTGAGCCCGCGCTTGATGTCGATCGAGAGCAGCGTCAGCAGCCAAAGGACGCCGGCGGTCACGTGCGCGCCGTGGAATCCGGTCAGCGTGAAGAACGACGATCCGAACAGGTTGGTGTGGATCGTCAGCCCTTCGTGCACGAAGGAGGTGAACTCGAACGCCTGGTAGCCGAGGAACGTCGCGCCGAGCGCCGCCGTGGCGCCGAGCCAGAGCTTCGAATTGCCCAGCAGCGTGCCCGCGTAACCCGGCTTGCCGCGATTCTCGACGGCGGCCAGCGCGAGCACCATCACCAGTGACGACATCAGCAGCACGAACGTCGACTGCGAGGTGACCGGGATGTTCAGGATGGCCTTGAACACGTGGCCGTCCGGAGCGGTCCACGCTTCGTGCGGAAACGGGCCCACGATCGACTTGCCCTTGTAGATCAGGTAGGTCGAGATGAGCGAGGCGAACAGCATGCACTCCGAGCCGATGAATGCCCAGATCGCGACCTTCCGATTGTCGAGACCGGTGGTCGTGTAATGCGTATGCTCGTGAGGTTCAGCGAGTGATGATGCGGAAGCCAAGGAAGTCGTCTCCGTTCTACTCGAGAGGGCTGGTGAGCCAGGCGTAGAGCGTGCCGACGAACAGGCACGCGCTGCCGATCGTGATCGTCATGGCCAATGCGAACTGGCCCTTGTGCGTGAACAGGAGCCCGCCGAACATCATCACGATCGCGAGCGCGGCGATCGCGGGCTTCACCGTGTTGAACGGCATCGGGATTCCGAGCTCGGCGGCGGTCTTTCGCACCGTCTCCTCGTGCACCGGAACGGCGTGCGCGTCGGTGATGGTCATGACGTCGGGTGCCGAGTGCGCGATGCCCGCCGTGCGCTCCGGATGCTTGAGATCCCAGAGCGGATAGCGCGACGTCACCACCGGAATCTCGGCGAAGTTGTAGTCCGGCGGCGGCGACGGGATCGACCACTCGAGCGTGCCGGCGCCCCATGCGTCGTTCGGCGCGATCTCGCCGTGCTTGCGGCTCTTCAGGAAGTTGATGACGAAGATCAGCGTCGAGAGGATCAGCAGCAGCGTGCCGACGGACGAGATCATGTTGAACGTGTCCCAGCCCTGGCCCGCGTCGTACGTGTAGATGCGGCGCGGCATGCCCAGCATTCCGCTGAAGTGCATCGGGAAGAACGTGAGGTTCATCGCGACGAACGTCGACCAGAAGTGCCACGTGCCGAGCTTCTCGCTCATGTAGCGGCCCGTNNACGACGAAGTACGTGTCCGTCTGCTGCAGGTCGGCCGGCGGCGACGAGTGCATGACGCCGGAAATGCCGCCGATGGTGAACAGCGCGATGAGCCCGATCGCGAATTTCATCGCGGTGGCGAAGCGGATCTGGCCGCCCCACATCGTCGCGATCCAGTTGAAGATCTTCACGCCCGTCGGGATGCCGATGAGCATCGTCGTGAGGGCGAAGATCGTGTCGGCCGTCGCGCCCATGCCCACCGCGAACATGTGGTGCGCCCACACGCCGAAGCCGAGGAAGCCGATCATGATGCCCGAATAGATCACCACGTTGTATCCGAACAGCGGCTTCCTCGAGAACGTCGGCAGGATCTCGGACACGAGCCCGAACGCCGGCAGGATCAGGATGTAGACCTCGGGGTGTCCGAACACCCAGAAGAGGTGCTGCCAAAGCAGGGGGTCGGCGCCGGCCGCGATCTCGTAGAAGTTCGTGCCGAAGAAGCGGTCGAACAGCAGGAACACGAGCGCGATCGTGATGACCGGAAAGGCGAGAATCAGCAGGAACTGCACCACGAACGACATCCAGGTGAACATCGGCATGCGCATGAGCGTCATGCCGGGCGCGCGCATGTTGATGATCGTCGTGATGAAGTTGAACGCCGCCGCGAGCGAACTGATGCCGAGAATCTGGAGCCCCATCACCCAGAAATCGATGTTCAGTCCGGATGAAAACGGCAGCGTGGTGAGCGGCGCGTAGCCGAACCAGCCGCCGTTGGGCGCGCTGTTGAAGAAGATCGGCAGCGTCATGAAAATGCCGCCCAGCACGTAGATCCAGTAGCTGAACGCGTTCAGGCGCGGGAACGCGACGTCGCGCGCGCCGATCTGCAGCGGAATCAGGAAGTTGAAGAACGCCGCCGAGAGGGGCATGACGGCGAGGAAAATCATCGTGGTGCCGTGCATCGTGAACAGCTGGTTGTAGAACTCGGCTGAGACGATGTGCTGGTTGGGCTGGGCGAGCTGCCAGCGGATCACGCCGGCCTCGAGCCCTCCGAACATGAAGAAGAAGAGCGCGGTGTAGAGATAGAGCGTGCCGATCCGCTTGTGATCAACGGTCGTGATCCAGCTCCATATGCCCGTTTGCCCGTACGACGCGGCCTCTTTGGGCGCGAACGTAGGAGTGGCGGCGGTGGTGGCCATTCGATGCGTCTCCCCGGCTTACTTGAGTGCCATCAGGTACGCGACGATGTCGGCGATCTGCCGGTCGTCGAGTCCCGTGGTTCTGGTCTGTTTCATCGACGGCCAGTATTGGCCGGCGCCAAGTGTCGTCATCAACGACCCCGGCTTCATGTGCTCGGCGTTCTTCACCCAGCGCGCGAGCATCCTGGCATCGGAGCGATAAATGCCGCCGGCGAAGGTGTGGCGAGTGGCGAAGTGCGTGAGGTTCGGCGCCTTCGCGTTGTCGTCCGTGAACATGGCCTTGCCGGCCACGAGGTACTCACCCTTGATGATGTGGCAGGTGAGGCACGGCACGTCGCCCATGTGCGCCATGTTCGACACGAGCTCGTGTCCGCGTGCCGCGTCGCCCTGCGCCAGCAGCGAATCGTCGAACTTGACCTCGCGATCGCCCACTGGGAGCGGCGTCTGCGGGAGCGTGTGCGGCGGCATCTTCTCGAGGGGAAACACATATCCCTCGGAGGCGGGCGTCATACTTGTCGCCTGCGCGGCGGCCGTTTTCGGCGTCAACGCTCCGGCGACCTTCGACGCGGCAGCGGCGACTTTCGCACCGGCCGTCGGCGCCGGGGAGGATGCCGTTGCCGCCGGCGCCGCTATGGGCGACATCGCGGCGTTCTCCTTCTGGTGCGCGGCCCAGCGCTCGAAATCGGCCGGCGCCACCGTGTAGACGTGGAAGCGCATGTTCGCGTGCGACGAGCCGCAGTATTCGGCGCAGAATCCGTTGAACACGCTGCCGGCGAGGCTCGAATCGGGAGTGTACCAGATGTAGTTCGTTCGGTTCGTGATGACGTCGCGCTTGCCGCCGAGTTGCGGGGTCCAGAACGAATGGATGACGTCGCGGGAGTTGAGCTGGAAGTTCGCCGTGCGGCCGGCCGGCAGGTACAGCTCGTTCGCCGTCACGACGCCGTACTGCGGATAGCGGAACTCCCACCACCACTGGTGACCGATCACCTGCACCTGGATCGAGTTCGCCGAAGCCTTCGCCTCAGTCTTCCAGATCGCCGAAACGGTCGGGACGGCGATCAGGACCAGGATGATGACCGGGATGATCGTCCAGGTGATCTCGAGGGTCGAGTTGCCATGCGTCTGCTTCGGCGCGGGCGCGCCCTCGCGCTTGCGGAACTTGATGATGGTGAAGACCAGCAGGGCCTCGACGATCACGAAGACGATCGTTCCGAGCAGCAACAGCCGGTTCCACAGGCCGTTGATGATCGTGTTGAAGTCGGTCAGGTGGGTGAACGTGGAGTTCGGGTACTTCTCTCCACAGGCAGCAACCGCCAGCGCGCCTGCGACCAGAATCAGGGCGGAGGCGATCCGGCGCGGACGCTTACTGGGCATTAACGGGGAATCCTGTCGTTTCTGGGAGACGCGAATACAGGGGAAGCGCCGTGTCAGGGAAAGCGCCACGGTGGTATAAGGGAAAACGCGACAGCGAATGTTATCCGCGTGAGCGGGGTCGGGCAACCGGAGAACCCCGTCTCGATCAGTCGGCCATCTGGATATCTACCGAGTGATCCTTCTTGACCTTGCTGGCGGCCATGTCGAGCGCGGTTCGAATCTGGGCGACATGCTCCCGCAGAGTGCGCAAGCGTACGACCTCGCTCCCCCCGCGTCCGGCGGAAAGGATCATTGCGGAGAACATATCGGCGATCATGCCGAACTGGCCCTTGAGCTGACCCTGGAGCATGCCAGCGTTGCGCTTGATCTGCTGCGGAAGGATGCCGACGGAACCCGACTTCTTGACCTCGATCCCCATCCGCTCGACCATGCCATGGAGCGTCTGAAGCGACAGCTGCGCTTCTTCGAGCGTTTTCATCTTCTGAGCGCCAGCGCCATCCAGTTTGGTTGCAGCCATCGGTTCCCCAGAAAGAGTTCCGCATCCCGCATCGCCCTTAAAGGTACCGGACAGCGCCTTTTGCGGGTAGCGAAACGCCGCGGTTTCCGTGTAGCGTTGAACATGCAATCGAGCCGCACGCGGACCCCGGCGCCGAGGCCGTTCAGCCGGTGACCGCCGTCGCATCTACGATAGTCGACGCGATCTTCCTTCCGGACGCGCAGCTCAAGACCTCGCGGCTGGATCTGTCGAACCTCGCACTGCCGCCGGTCCTCAGGCCGGACGCGAGGCGCTCGGTTCTCGACATCACCGAGTTCTACGGTGAGACCACCGGCGGCATCCGCACGTATTTGCGGCAGAAGGCGCTGTATGTGGAGGCGCATGCCGACCTGCGGCAGGTGCTCGTGCTTCCGGGTCCGCGCGATGCGCTTTCGCAGAGCGACGGTGTGCGCTGCTACCGGCTCGAAGGGCCGCGCGTTCCCACGCAGGATCCGTACCGGTTCATGCTCGCGACGCGCACGAACCGGCGCCTCGCGCTGCACGAACGTCCCGACATCATCGAGGTGGGAAGTCCCGGCTTTGTGCCCTGGATCGTGCGCCTCGCGGCCCGCGGGCTCGACATCCCCGCGATCGCGTTCTATCACAGCAATTTCCCGCGTGTTTTCTCGCCGTTTCCGGAGCGCGCGAACGCCTTCGGCCGCGCGATGTACGACCTCGCGTGGCGCTACGCGCGCGTCATCGACAGGAATTTCGCGCACACGATCGTCGCCTCGGAGTTCGTCGCGAACGATTTGCGCGCCGCGGGAATCGACCGTGTCACGAAGATTCCGCTCGGCGTGGATCTCGCCCACTACCATCCGTCGCGTCGCGTGCGGCGGCGCGAGGTGCGTGCGATGTACGGACTTCCCGAGGGCCCGGTCGCGGCCTTCGTGGGCCGGTTCGCGCAGGAGAAGGAACTCGGCGTGCTGCTCGACGGATGGCGCGAGGTGCATCGCCGGACCGGCGCGCAGATCGCCCTCGTCGGCGACGGCCCAATGCGGGCCCGGCTCGTGGCGCAGGCCGACGGCGCACCGTGGGTGCGGTTCCTCCCGTACGAAAAGGACCGCGACAAGCTCGCCGATCTTCTCGCCTCGATCGACCTGTTCGTCGCGCCGAGTTCGAACGAGACGTTTGGTCTCGCGCCGCTGGAGGCGCTCGCGAGCGGCACGCCGGTCCTGTCGGCGGACCGCGGCGGCATCAGCGAGCAGGTCGAGACGAGCGGCGCCGGCGCGCGTTTCGTGTCGGGCGAACCGCGGTCGCTGGCGGAAGAGGCGGTGCGGCTCCTGCAGTCCGATCTCGCCGCGCTCGGCGCGAAGGGGCGCGCATACGCGGAGACGGACCACTCGTGGGAATCGGTATTCGACCGGATCTTCGCTCTTTACGACTCGGTCGCCAGGCGGTGATCGAATGGCATGCGCGGTGAGGGAAGCGTGAGCGCACTGCTCATCACGATCCACGACGTCACGCCCGCGCTTGCGCCGCGGGTCGAGACGATCTGGCGGCTGTGTGAATCGCGGGGGGTCGTTCCGGGCCTGCTCGTGGTGCCCGACTGGCACGGCGTGGCGGCGATGGAAAGCGAGGTGTCATTCGGTCCATGGCTCCGCGCGCGCGCCGCGGAGGGCGCGGAGATCTTTCTGCACGGGGAGCGGCACGACGAAGTCGGCTTGCCGCGCACGCTCGCCGACGAGATCCGCGCGTTCGGCAAGACGAATATGGAAGGCGAGTTCCTCACGCTCGATTATGCTGCGGCGCGTGAGCGGATCGACCGCGGAGTCGCGCGACTGCGCGCGATGGGACTCGATCCGGTCGGCTTCGTGCCGCCTGCATGGCTCGCGAACCCGGCGACGCACGCGGCGGTTCGCGACGCGGGACTGCACGTGAGCGAGGATGACGGCGCGGTGTACGTGCACGCGCCGGAACGCACGTGGCGATCGCCGGTGGTGCGGTGGAGCGGACGCGGGTTCGTTCGCGCGTACGGATCCGTGTTGTTCGAGCGGCTGCGCTGGTGGTTCCAGCGCGCGGAGCCTGTCGTGAGGATCGCGCTGCATCCGGGAGATCTCGCGCATCCGGCGACGGCGGCGTCGATCGAGCGGGGGCTCGATGCGTGGCTGTCGGTGCGGAAGCAGACGTTCTACCGCGCGCTCGTGTGATGCGCACAACGCGGAGAGGTCAGATCGCACCGGTCGGTCCCGGGCATCTCGCTGCGCCGGGCCCCGCTCGCTAACGCTGCGAGCCGCGCGCGGCGCGCGCGAATCTCTTGCTGCTCGCTAGGCCCGTCTCCGCGAGATGCCCGGGCCCTCCCTGAGGGGCTTTCGCGTGATGCCGAGTGAACTGCGGCGTGTGTCGGGCGCTTACGTTGCGCGCAGGACCTCAGTCGGTGCGCGTCTTGCGGCGAACTCGCGGAGGAGTTGGCCGGCCGCGTAGGACATCACGCTGAAAATTCCGGCCGCCTCGAGCGGCCGTCTCACCGGTGATCTGCGTTGCTAGGTAGGGAGGGGGCGAGGAGCCCGACGCAGCGAGCCCCTCGCCCCCGACCGACGGAATCGCCGTCTATCCCAAGCCTGCGAGCCGCTGTACAATTTGAAATCCCCTCGTCCGCACCCGGAGCACCGCATGGATTCCCGCCGATCCTTTCTCGAAAAGTCAGCGACGCTGGCCGCGCTCGGCTTCCTCCCGCGCCAGATCAGCGCCGAAGAATGGCTCGACGAGCGCGATCGCTCCCGCCGCGGCACACCGAGGAACTTCAAGGGAAAGGCCTGCGTCATCAGCGCCGCGAACGGCTATACCGACCACCCGATGGGCATCAAGCTCGCGTACGACAAGATCGTCGCCGGCGCCGACACCCTCGACGCAATCATTGCGGGCGTGAACTGCGTCGAGCTCGATCCGAACGACCAGTCCGTCGGGCTCGGCGGACTGCCGAACGCCGAGGGCGTGGTCCAGCTCGACGCGAGCTGCATGCACGGGCCCACCAACCGCGCGGGTTCCGTCGCGTGCCTCGAGGGCATCGCCACCCCGTCGAACGTCGCGAAGGCCGTAATGGATTTCACCGATCACGTCATGCTCGTCGGACAGGACGCGAAACGGTTCGCGCTCGCCATGGGATTCAAGGAGCAGAATCTCCTCACCGAGAAGTCGAAGGCCGACTGGGAGAAGTGGAAGGCCACGCGCCAGTACGAGCCGTGGACCGATCCCAAGGCGAAGGCCGACTGGCTGCGCTGGAACGCGGCGAAGGGCAACAGGGCCGAGCAGCCGGAGATGGACTACGACGGCGAGGTGAACTGGACGCACGGCACGATCAACATGGACGCCGTGAACGCGGCCGGTGACGTGAGCTCGGTGACGACGACCAGCGGAATATCCTGGAAGATCCCGGGTCGCATCGGCGACTCACCCATCATCGGTGCGGGGCAGTACACCGACAACTCGGTCGGCGCCGCCGGCTCCACGGGACGCGGCGAATCGAACATCATGGTGTGCGGCGCGTTCCTCGCGGTGGAGTTCATGCGACAGGGCATGGATCCGCAGGCGGCGCTCATGAAGACGATGGAGCGCGTGATAGCCCACTCGGAGAAACGCCTGCTCGCGCCGAACGGCCGGCCGCGGTTCGGCCTCACGTTCTACGCGCTGACCAAGGACGGCCGCTACGCCGGCGCCGCTGCGTACGAGGGCACGAAGTTCGCCGTGTGCGACGAGAAGGGGCCGCGGCTGGAGGAGTGCGCGTACCTCTTCAAGGCCTCCGAGGACCCTTCCAGGAAGCCATGAGCGCGACGTGAGTCAGCGCGACGAAAACGAACTCCGGGGACTTCAGCGCCGCGTCGCGTTCGCGGCGCTGATGCTGCTCTGCGTCTTCGTCGTGGGAGTCGTCGGGTATCGCATCATCGGCTCGCCGGACCACGGCTGGCTCGACGCCGTCTACATGACGACGGTCGTGCTCACCACCACGGGCCTTCGCGAAGTGGTGCCGACCGAATCGGTGGCCGGCGCACTCTTCACCACGGCGCTCCTGATCTTCGGGGCCACCGCAGCCGTGTACACGCTGTCCATGATCACCGCCTTCATCGTCGAAGGCGACATGACGCAGGGATTCAGGAGACGCCGCATGCAGAAGAGAATCGACGCCATGCAGGGCCATTACATCGTCTGCGGCGCGGGCCAGACCGGCACGTCGGTGATCCGCGAGCTCATGAGCACGGATCGCGTGTGCGTGGCCATCGAGCACAATCAGCAGCACGTCGCCGAACTCGAGCGCTCCTTCCCCGAAGTCGCCGTGCTGCACGGCGACAGTTCGGACGATGAGATGCTCACGAAGGCGGGTGTGCAGCGGGCGGCGGGAATCGTCGTCTGCACCGATGACGACAAGAACGCGCTCGTGACCACGGTGCTCGCGCGCCAGATGAATCCGAACGTGCGCGTCGTCGCGCGTGCGACGAGCGACAAGGCGGCCTCGCGCCTGCGCCAGGCGGGAGCCGACGGCGTCGTGTCACCGGCGCAGATCGGCGGCATGCGCCTGGCGAGCGAGCTGATCCGGCCGAGCGTCGTGACGTTCCTCGATCAGATGCTGCGCGACACCAACCGGAACCTCCGGATCGAGGACATCCCCGTCACCCCCGGCAGTTCGCTCGCGGGGCAGGAGGTCGCGGTGCTGAAACTGCACGAGTACGGCACGGGGCTGCTGCTGCTCGCCGTGCGCACGCCCGAGGGCGAGTACCTGTTCAATCCGCGCGCGACCACGCGCGTGCAGCCGGGGAGTCATCTGATCGCGATGGGCGATCCCGGCTCGGTACAGCACCTTCGCGCCGTTGCGGCGCCGGGGAGCGCGAACGGTTAGTCAGGGCGGCGCGGCGAGCGTTCGATCTGATACAGGCCGCGCATCATGAGGCGTGCGAGGGAGTCCGCGACCGCCGGCGTCGAGCTCAGCGGGAGCGGACCGAGCGTGTCGAACTGCACGTGAGCTTGCGACGTCGCGTCGAACAGCGAGACGATCCAGCGCACCGAATCCGGCCCGGCGGGCTGGCCAGAAATCGCTGCCGCGAGGTCGGAGTTGAGCGTGCGCATGACGACGTCGGGATTCCGCGTCCGCTGAAGGACAGCCTGGGTCGAGTCATGGTTCGCCAGCGCGAAACGCGGCACCGCGCTCAGCCGCCTTCGCAGCGCGTCCATCAGCCGCGCGCCGGCGGCCTGGAGTTCCGGGTGTTGCGGATTCGGCCGCGGATCCGCCACGACGACGCGGCGCGGCGGTCCCATGTTGGCGACGAAGATCGAGTCGACGTGCGCACGCGTCATACGCGAGAAATCGGGGCCCCCACGGCCGCCGAACTGTGCCGCGCCCCGCGAGGTGGGTGCCGGCGGCTGCAGTTTCTGGAGCGAATCGAGGATGACCTTCTCCACGTCGGCGCGAATCAGCGCGATCGTCGCGGAGTCGATCTTCACGGTTGCGGGTGTGGCCGCCGAACGGTCGGCCATGCGCCGCTCGACAGCCCGCGCGATCGAGAGCGAGTCCTCGTGCGTGAGCGCCACGGCCGGGGCGGCCGGCGGTTGCTTGGCGATCGTGCCGGGTGATGCGGCAGCGCCGGAGTGGCTGCGGCGGGCGAGTGCGATCGCCACCGCGATGACGGCGACTGCCGCGAGTGCCGCGCCCCACTGCCTCGCCGGCCTGCGCGACGGCGCGAAATCGCCGGAACCGGTCGCCATCGTGTCGAGCTCGACAACGAGCTCGTGCGCGCTTTGCGGCCGCTGCTCCGGCATCTTCGCGAGACATTTCATCACGAGCGCAGCGAGCGCGGGCGGCACGTCGGGCCGCCTGCGGCTCACCGACACCGGATCGCGCGTCATCTGCGCGGCGAGGGTCGCCTGCGGAGATGGCTCGTTGAACGGCGCCTCGCCGGTGAGGAGCTCGTAGGCGAGGAGTCCGACCGCATAGATATCAATGCGATGGTCCGCGGCTGGATCGCCGGCGAGCTGTTCCGGCGCCATGTACGCGGGCGTGCCGATCGCCATGCCGCTGGTCGTCATGCCGACCGCGGGGAGCGCGGCCGAGATGGCCTTCGCCACGCCGAAGTCGGTGACCACCGCGTGCCTTCCGCTGCGCAGCACGTTGCCCGGCTTGATGTCGCGGTGGATGACGCCGCGGGCGTGCGCGTAGGCGAGTGCGTCGGAGACGTCGTGCAGGATCCGCACGACCTCGCGCAGCGTGAAGGGTTTTTTGGCGCCATGCTCGTGGATCGCCTGCTTGAGCGACTCGCCCTCGATGAACGGCATCGTGTAGTACAGCAGGTCTCCGTGCTCGCCCGCCGAATAGAGCGGCACGATGTGCGGATGCTGCAGCTGAGCCGCGAGCTGGATCTCGCGGCGGAACCTCTCGCGGTTCACGCCGGCCGCGAGTTCCGGCGGCAGCACCTTGATGACCACTTTTCGGTTCAGCGCGCGTTCCGTCGCGAGGAATACGCGGCTCATGCCCCCGCCCGTCAGCTCGCGTTCGAGGATGTACGCGGGCTCGAACGCGTCGCGCAGCGTGGCGTCGAAGGCGCCGGACTCGTCCACGGTCAGACCGTGAACGCGCGCGAGGCCGTCGCCACGCGCTCGGCCGCGAGCGTGAGATGCGCGGCGGCCGCGGCGATCTGCTCGGTGCTCGCGCTCTGCTCCTCGCTGGCGGCGGCGACGTCCTGCATCGCGTTCGCGAACGATTGCGTGCCGGCGGTGAGCGCATCGAGCCGCTCGGTGATCTCGCCCGCGAGCGCGCTTCCGGCGCTCGCCGATTGCGCGATTGCCGACGTCCACGCCTCGGCGTCCGCGACGCCGGTCTCGACCTGGGTAAAGCTCAACCTGCCGTGCTCCGTCGCCGTGTGCACGCTCTCCACCGCCGAGAGGGCGCGGGCGCTCGACGCGCGCGCCGCCTCCATGTTGCCGAGCACTTCCTTCATGAGGGCGTCGGTGTTTTCCGCGGCCTCCGCGGTCGTCGCCGCGAGCCGGCGCACTTCGTTCGCGACGACGGCAAATCCCTCGCCGTGCTCACCGGCGCGCGCCGCTTCCATCGCGGCGTTGAGTGCGAGCAGCTTGGACTGGCGCGCGATCTTCTGCACCAGCGTCACGAACTGCCGCACCTGGTCGGTGGCGCGCGCGAGCGACTCGGTGGCACCGGCGCTCTCGCGCACGTCGCTCGCGAGGTGCTCCAGGCGGCGCGCGCTCTCGTCGAGGCGCTCGTGGTTCTCGGAGGCGAGGGCGCGCAGGGCGGCGTTGCGCGCAATGCCCTCCTGCGCGCCTGCCGTCACGGTTCTCGCGTGATCGCTCAGCCGCGCGGCCTCGGCCGTGAGGTGCACGATCATCCCGGCCATGTCCTGCGCCTGCTCGCTGAGCTGCGACGCCGTGTCCGCGATGCCCGACGCGGCCTGCGCCATGTGCTCCGTGCCGTGCGTGATCTCCGACGAGAGGCTCGATGTCTCCGCGGAGCTCGAGGTGAGCAGGACCGACAGGTCGCGGAGCTCGTGTGTCATCGCGACCAGGGCGCGGGCCAGCCGGCCGATCTGGCCGCCCTGGCGAACGGCCTCCGGTGTCTTCGTGAGGTTGCCTTCCGCCACGGCCTCGGCGATCGCCGCGAGATCGCGCATCTCGTTTCCGATCGTCGGCGAGACGATGAGGATGATCACGAGCGTGCCCGAGAGCACCGCCAGCACTATCGCGAGCGCGAACAGGAGCCAGCCGTCTCCGCCGGCGATCATCCGGCCGATGGATGCCCGTCCGGCCGCCAGCAGTGCGACGAATGCGAGCGCCGAAATCACGCAGAGCCACATGGTGACGCGGTCAATGACGTGCGACCGCAGCTCGCCCATCTCGGCGAGGCGCTGCGCGCTTGTTCGTCCCGACGTGGCGGCTAGATTGCTTTGAATCGTCTCGCCCATCCCTGCCACCGATTAGATGACTGATTCCGTTCCGGAAAACACCCCGGGCTCGCCGGAGGGTTTCGTAGAGCCGGCAGACTACGATCCCGGCACCGTCGAGCGCAAATGGCGCGAGCGCTGGGCGGCACGCGCCGCCAATCGCACCGACATCGCAGGCGCCCCCCGCCCGTTCTACGCGCTGATGATGTTCCCGTACCCCTCCGCGGAGGGGCTGCACGTGGGCAATCTCTTCGCGTTCACTGGGAATGATATCTACGCGCGGTTCCAGCGGCTACAAGGATTGGATGTCTTCCAGCCGATCGGGTTTGACGCATTCGGGATTCACTCGGAGAACCACGCGCTGAAGCTCGGCGTGCACCCGATGGAGCTGATCCCGGCGAACATCGCCAACTTCACGCGCCAGCTCGAGCGCGCCGGCCTCATGCTGGACTGGTCGCGCACGGTCGACACCACGCACCCGTCGTACTACAGGTGGACGCAGTGGGTGTTCCTGAAGCTCCTCGAGCGCGGGCTCGCGTTCAAGAAGAAGGCCGCAGTGAACTGGTGCCCGAACGACAAGACGGTGCTCGCGAACGAGCAGGTCGAGAACGGGCGCTGCGAGCGATGCGGGGCGCTCGTCGAGCAGCGGCTGCTCGAACAGTGGTTCTTCCGCATCACGGACTACGCCGAGCGCCTGCTGGCCAACCTCGACACGCTGGACTGGTCAAACACCACCAAGACGGCACAGCGCTCGTGGATCGGGCGGAGCGAGGGCGCGGAGATACGCTTCAAGGTGCTGAACCCGCTCGAGGATGCGGGGAGCGCGGCCGTGCACGTGACGGCCGAGGTCGGCGGCGGTTCGCAGGAAATCCGCGTCTTCACCACCCGGCCCGACACGATCTTCGGCGCCACCTACGTCGTGGTCGCCCCCGAACATCCGCTCCTCGACGCGATCACATCGTTCGAGCAGCGCGCGGCCGTGTCGGAGTACCGCGCGCTCGCGTCGCGGCAGGACCTCGTCGCGCGGAAGACGAACAAGGCGAAGACCGGTGTCTTCACGGGATCGTACACGGTGAATCCCGCGACCGGGGAGATGATGCCGGTGTGGACTGCGGACTACGTGCTCATGGAGTACGGCACGGGCGCCATCATGGCCGTGCCCGGTCACGACGAGCGCGACTTCGAGTTCGCGACGAAGTTCGCCCTTCCGATCGAGCGCGTCGTGGCCGGCCCCGGCGAGAATTCCCGCACGCCGCTCCGCGAGGCGTACGTCGACGACGGCGACGGCGACGGCCGCCTCTGCAACAGCGAGCAGTTCGACGGCGTGCCGGTTCGCGAAGCGAAACGGCTGGTGACGGAATGGCTCGAGTCGCGGCACGCGGCGAAGGGCGTGGTGAACTACCGCCTCCACGATTGGTGCATCTCGCGCCAGCGGTACTGGGGACCGCCGATTCCGGTGATCTACTGCGATGCCTGCGGAACGGTACCGGTGCCGGAGAAGGACCTGCCGGTGCTGCTCCCGAACATTCCCGACTTCAAGCCGGACGATTCCGGCGTGTCGCCGCTCGCGCGCCACGAGGAGTGGTATCGCGTTCCGTGCCCGGCGTGCGGCAAGCCCGCCCGCCGGGAGACCGACGTGAGCGACACCTTCCTCGACAGCGGATGGTATTTCCTTCGCTATCCGAGCGTGGGCCGCGACGACGTCGCCTTCGACGCCGCGACGACCAGGAAGTGGCTGCCCGTGAATTCGTACATCGGCGGCAACGAGCACGCCGTGCTGCACCTGCTCTACTCGCGCTTCCTCACGATGGTGCTGCACGACGCGGGGTATCTCGAATTCGACGAGCCGTTCACGAAATTCCGCGCGCACGGCATGATCATTCGCGACGGCGCGAAGATGTCGAAGTCGAAGGGCAACGTCGTGAACCCGGACGACTACTTCGACGGCTGGGGCGCCGACACGTTCCGCATGTACCTGATGTTCCTCGGCCCGTTTGAGGAAGGCGGCGATTTCCGCGACGCGGGAATCAGCGGCGTGAAGAGTTTTCTCACGCGGCTCTGGATTTCGGTGCGCGGCGCGCACACGAATGGAGAGCCGGATCGCGAGGTGCTGCGCAAGCTGCACCAGACGATTCGAAAAGTCGGCGAGGATATTCCGAAGCTGTCGTACAACACGTCGATCGCGGCGATGATGGAGTGCCTCAACGTGGTGCGGCGCGGCGAGCGTACGGCGCACCGCGCGGAAGTGGAGCCGATGGTGCAGCTCGTGGCGCCGTTCGCGCCGCACATCGCCGAGGAACTCTGGGAGATGCTCGGCCACACGAAGAGCGTGTTCGATTCCGGCTGGCCCGCGTTCGACGCCGCGCTCGCGTCGCAGGACACCGTGACGATCGCCGTGCAGGTCAACGGCAAGACGCGCGGGACCGTCGTGGTGTCGCCCGAGGCCGGCGAGGCCGAAGTCCTCGCGGCGGTGATGGCCGACGCAGGCATCGCGAAGTTCATCACCGGCACGCCGAAGAAGGTGATCTTCGTGCCGAAGCGCCTGCTGAACATCGTGCTCTGAGTGACGCGTCGCACCCGCTGGGCCATCATCGGCCTGACACCGGTCGCGCTGGTGCTGCTCGCGCTTGCTGCGGTGTGGGCGCCCGACAGGCCCGTCGCGGCGCTTGCCGGACGCTGGGCGCAACCGCCGTCGCAGTTCATCACGCTGGGCGGCATGCAGGTGCACGTTCGCGATGAAGGGCCGCGCACCGATTCCATTCCTCTCGTGCTGCTGCACGGCACCTCGGCCAGCCTGCAGACGTGGGATGGATGGGCGCGCGCCCTGCGCGACGGGCACCGGGTCATTCGTATGGACCTGCCCGGATTCGGGCTGACGGGACCCTCCGCGGACAACGACTACTCGATCGAGGCGTATGTGCGGTTCACGTTGCGCTTGCTCGACACCTTGGGCGTTCGGCGATTCAGCATTGCGGGCAACTCCCTGGGCGGGGAGATCGCGTGGCACGTGGCCGCCGCGGCGCCGGAGCGCGTGAGCCAGCTCGTGCTCGTGGATGCGGCGGGCTATCCCTCGTCGTCGACGTCCGTACCCATCGGGTTCCGCCTGGCCCGCACGCCGTGGCTGTCGTGGATGATGACGCGCATTCTTCCCCGCGCGGTGGTGCGGTCGAGCGTGCGGAACGTGTACGGGGATCCCGCCCGCGTCACCGACTCCCTTGTGGACCGGTACTATGACCTCACGCTGCGCACGGGGAATCGCGCGTCGCTGCCGCTGCGTTTCGCGCAGTCGCGCCCGGGCGCCGACACGCTGCACCTGCGCGATCTGCGCCTGCCGACGCTCGTGCTCTGGGGCGATCGCGACCGGCTGATTCCGCCGGAGAACGCGGCGCGGTTCGGTCGCGATATTTCAGGGAGCCGCGTGATCATGTACCGCGGACTCGGACACGTGCCGCAAGAGGAGGATCCTGCGCGCACGGCAGCCGACGTGCGCGCGTTCCTGTTACCCAGTGCCCCTTAGGAGCGTTCGATGAAACCAAACATCAGGATCAGCGCCGTGTTGATCGCGAGCGTCGTGTTCTCGTCAGCCGCGCTTTCGCAGCAGGGCATGGGCGACTGGCCGCAGCATTCGCGCGACCGGCCCGTGCCGCCCATCGTGGCGCCGGGAGCCCCTGCGCTGCCGGTGCCGCCGCCGGCGGACGCGATCGTGCTGTTCGACGGATCGAGCCTCGCCAAGTGGGAAGACGGCAAGGGCGGACCCGCGAAGTGGAAGCTCGTTGCGGGCGGCGCGATGGAAGTCGCGCCGGGAAGCGGTGGGATCCAGACGCGTGACGGCTTTGGCGACGCGCAGCTCCACGTGGAATGGATGTCGCCCGCTCCGGCGCGCGGGAAAGACCAGGACCGCGGCAACAGCGGCGTCTTTCTGATGGGAAAATTCGAGGTGCAGGTGCTCGACTCGTACGACAACGTCACTTACGCCGACGGCCAGGCCGCGTCCATCTACGGCCAGTACCCGCCGCTCGTGAACGTGAGCCGCAAGCCGGGCGAGTGGCAGAGCTACGACATCGTGTTTCACCGCCCGCGCTTCGACGCCGCCGGGAAATTGCTGAAGCCCGCGCGCTTCACCGTTTTTCACAACAGCGTGCTCGTGCAGGACGACGTCGAGCCGGTGGGGCCGACGGCCAACATGAGACGGCCTCCGTACGAGGCGGGACCCGATCGGCTGCCGATCGGGCTGCAGGATCATGAGCATCCGGTGAGGTTCCGGAACATCTGGCTTCGCGATCTCGAGAGAAAATAGAGAAGAGCGATGAGATGGATACGGGACACGGAAGATCGACCCGATGCAGAATGCAGAAGAGGAATGCGGGATGCGGACTAGAGATGAGATGTGAGCTTGGATGCGGGTGCATGAAACGATGAAGGGCGCAGCCTCGGCAGGTCGCGCCCTTCTCATTTCTCCCCGCTAACTCGCCGCTCCCCTCTCCACCCAGCATCCCGCATTCCTCTTCTGCATTCTGCATCGGGTCGAGATTCCGCATCCCGCATTCGTCTCGCCCCTCCCCCCTCTTCATAGTGGCTACGCGATAAGCCGCGCCACCCACTCGCCCACGAAGTATCCCACCGCCGCGACTCCGACACCGACGACGAACATGTCGAGCCCGGAGCGGAACACCCCGCGCCCCGTGAACACGCTCCGCGCGGCCCCGACGAGGAAGTGACTCGCCATCGCCAGGCTGAACGACAGCCAGATCGCCGCCGTCCCGTGCAACACGAAGAACGGCCACACGGGAATGAGCGCGCCCACGGCCGTCGCCGTGCCGGTGATCCATCCCTCGCGCAGCGGCGACTCTTCGTGTCCGCCGATCTTCAGCTCCTCCTGCACCTGCTCCTTGAGCATGCGCTCGGGATCCGCCATCACCTCGGTCGCGAGCGCATGCGCGGCGTCGCGATGCATCCCCTTCGCTTCGTAAATCAGCGCGAGCTCGTCGCGCTCGACTTCCGGCATCAGCGCGATCTCGTCCTTCTCCATTGCGATCTCGTGCGCGTACACCTCCTGCTCGCTCTTCGCCGCGAGGTATCCGCTCGCGCCCATGGAAAGCGAATCGGCAATCAGGCCCGCCACGCCGGCCACGATGATCGCATGATCCGGCGCGAGCGACGCCGCGCCGATGACCCCGGCGACCAATCCGAAATTCGCCGTGAGGCCGTCGTTGAACCCGTAGATGACGTTGCGCAGCAGACCGCCGGATGCCGTTGCATGCCATGGTTCTCCCTCGCGACCCGCAAGTCCCGAGATCGTATTGGCGTGCTCCTTCGACTCGCGCGCGAGCAACAGCGCTTCGTCGCCGCCCGCGGCGCCCTTCGGCGTCTCGCGATGAAGGTCGAGGTAGCTCTTCACCTCGCGCCCTTCTTCGGCGATCAGCATCGGCAGGAGGAATCCAGGGCCAAATCTCCGGCCGAGCCACGCGAGCAGGCGCGTGCGCCCAGCCGGCCGGAACTTGCCGACGCGGCCGCCGTTCTTCGTGATGACCTCTTCCCAGATCACCGTGTGACGGTCCTCCACCTCCGCGAGACGCTGGTACACGTCGCGCTTCACGGCATCCGGTTCCACCGAGGCGAGAACGCGGTAGAGGTATGCCGCGTCGGCTTCATCCTGCCAGTGATGCTCGAAAGTGTGCAGGTCGGGCTTGCCGACGATCGCAGTCATGTAGCGGAATATGGCAGAAAACGCCCCCGGCGCCTACGGAGGAAACCCTTTGAAGCGGGGTCCGTGTCGTAAAGGCGGACGACCGAAGACCGACGACCGAAGACCGACGACCGAAGACCGAACCAGCACCAACACCGAGGTTCACATGCGCCGTCTTATCCTCCCGATGCTCCTGCTCGCCGCCGTCGCCCCGATGGCGGCGGCCCGGCAATCCGTAACGGTCGCGCCGCGCGCCCGCATCCTCTCGTCGAACCGTTTTGCGGACGACGGCGACCGCGCCATGCTCGGCATTTCCACCGGCTCGAGCGGCAAGCGCGACACGCTCGGCCTTCTCATCGAGTCGATCACGCCAGGCAGTCCCGCGGAGAAGGCGGGACTCGAGGAAGGGAACCGCATCGCCTCCATAAACGGCGTGAGCCTCAAGCTCGCTCGCGAAGACGCCGGCGAATCCGACATGTCCGGTACCATGACCGACCGGCTCGTGCGCGAGATGCGGAAGCTGAAGGCTGGTGACGAGGTGACGCTGGAAGTGTGGAACGGGGGACGCTACAGGACGGTGAAGGTGAAGACCGTGGCCGCCGACGACCTCACGCCGGAGCGGATGACCCGCCAGGACGCGGAGGGTCGCGCGGCGCTCGGCATCTCGCTCGGATCGACCGGCAGCAAGCGCGATACGCTCGGCGTGTTCGTCTCGAGCGTGAGCGAGAACGGACCGGCCGACAAGGCCGGCATCACCGAAGGCAACCGGATCGCGAGCATCAATGGCGTGGATCTTCGCGTGCCGAAGGAAGACATCGGCGACTGGTCGGTCGCGAGCGCGCGGGTGGCGCGCCTGCAGCGCGAGATCGCGAAACTCAAACCGGGCCAGACGGTTGACCTCTCGATCGTCGAGGGCGGCCGCGCGCGCACGGTGAAAGTCACGCTCGGCCGCGCGAAGGATATCGAGCGCACGACCGGATTCAGCTTCTCGACAGGTGACGGCTCGTCGTTCATCATGAGGCCGCGCGTGCCGATGCCGCCAATGNNTCCGATGGAGCCGATGTCCCCGATGCCCCCGATGCTGCCCACGGCGCCCATGGCGCCGCGCTCCCGGATCCGCGTGTTCGGCGGCGACGGAGACACGGAGCTGAACCTCGAGAGCTTGCGCGAAACACTGCGCGACATCGGGCCGCGCATCCGTGTCGACCTCGACCGCGAACTGCCGCAGGCGATGGATCAGGTGCGGAAGGAAATGGACCGCCTGCGGATCGAGATGCCGCTGATGCGCGCACGCCTCGGTCGCGGGGTCATCATCTGAGGCGGGCGCGGCGCGAACGGCCGGTCCGGGCGGTCAGAACTCGATTTGCGTTCCGAGCTCGATGACCCTGTTCGGCGGCAACTGAAAATATTCCGCCGCACCGACGAGTCCGAGCGCCACGAGCACCGCCCGCCGCTGCTTGTGCATGGTCGTCCTCCCGATGATCAGCGCCAGCATCGCGAGAAGCCCGTCTTCGCCACGATTGTCGGCGCGCATCACGTAGACGGTGGAACCGAGTGGACTCGCTGGGTCGGACGGCATGATCTACGAAAACGGGTCGCGGACAGTCCGCGACCCGTTTTCGAAACTAGCGCCTGATTGCCCTCGGGGCTATTTCGCCGCGACGAGCGCTTCCAACTCGGCGGATGCGCGCTTGAGGATTTCCACCACTTTCGTCACATACGCCGGATCGGCCGTGCGGTGCATCGTGATGTGCATGTACGTCCTCCCGAGCACCGCCATCGCTTCGTGCGCCGGGCGCATCTGTTCACCGAAGATCGAGGCGCCGACCTGGGTGAGCCTGTCGATGACCTCGTCGACGGCGCCCTTGTTCTCGGCGAGGTGCTGCCGTCCGGCGTCGGTGATCGAGTAGACCTTCTTGCCGCCTTCCTCGACGGCGGCGCTCGCGAAGCCCATGTCCTCGAGCATCGTGAGCGTCGGGTAGACCGTGCCCGGGCTCGGCGTGTAGCGGCCGCCGGAGCGCTCCTCCAACTCCTTGATGATCTCGTATCCGTGCCGCGGCTTCTCGTCGAGCATGCGAAGGATCACGAACTTCAGGCCACCCTGCTCGAACATGCGACCGCCGCGCCATGGACCGCCGCGCCTGTGGCCGCCTCCGAAAAAGAACGCGCCGAAGTTCGGGTCAGCGCGCCAATCCCATCCGCGCCCGGCACCCTCCCGATCGCGCGGCCCGCAGTGACGATAAAACATGCTGAATCCTCCAAGTTCGATATAGCAGTGATATTACGTTCGATATATCGTACTTTCGCTTGGTCGTGAGCGCAAGAGCTTGTTATCGCTGAATGATCGGTCAAAACAACGGTCAGGCATATGCCAATGACCGAAACTGTCACGTTATGATACTGTAGGCCTAATTGCCCTATTATGAATATCTCAAACAGGTAGATATTGGTCGGAATGTTGCTGCCTCGAAGTCAGCTGTCTCGCGAAGGCCGCGCAACTGTCGAGGTTCTGGATCTCTGGCTCGTGAATTCCACCGTTCTGCAAGATCGGTCCGGCGCTCGCACTGCTCGGTGCAGTCGCGGAGCGCGCTGGTGCGCAGCGGTCGCGCGATGTGCAGTTGCTCGTCACCGCCGGGGAATCCGGAACTTCTCGAGCAGGCGGCACGGGCGCCCGTCACTCTGATGGTGGACTCGACGGCTCGTTAGAGCGGCAGCAGCGAGGACGGAGCCCCACTCCCGAATCCGGCCGCAACGCGCAACGCCCACACCCTGAACGCCTCAGCCGCAGCGGCACGCCGTCGGGCGCACCGCTGCGGCTGAAGTGTTTCGTGGGCTACTCGTATCTGAGCGCCGTGATCGGATCGAGCCCGGCCGCCCGGCGAGCCGGGTACACGCCGAACACCACACCGACGAACGCCGAGAAGGCGAACGCGACGACGACGGACGAGATACCAACCTCGGTGTTCCAGCCCGCGAGGCGGTGAAATAGCACCGCTCCGCCGGCTCCGACTATGATGCCGATCGTGCCGCCGAGCAGGCAGAGCACGACGGCTTC
>PMYN01000137.1:91703-92326 GCA_003171215.1 Gemmatimonadota bacterium
CCGATGCCGCCGACGAGCAGCGACACTGCGGCGATGCCTGCGAGCAAGAGACTGAACACCTGCGTGGTCTCACCGAGCGTCGCGAGGAAGTCCGACGCGTTGCGAATCTGGAAGTCGTCGACCTGTCCCACGCGAAGGTGGTGCTCGCGGCGCAGGATCTTCTCGATCTCCGCCATCGATTCCGGAATCTCGTCTTCCGACGCAGCGAGCGCGCTGATCGAGCGGACGCGATTGTTGCCGAGCACGCGGAACCGCGCGGTGTTGATCGGAATGAAGATCTGGTCGTCGGGGTTGGCGAACGAACTCGTCTGCCCCTTCGACTTGAACACGCCGACCACCGTGAACTGGATGCTACGAATGCGAATGGTTTCGCCAAGAATCGCCTCGGGCGCCTCGATGTTCAAGTTGTCGAGCACGGTGTGGCCGACAACCGCCGTGCGCTGGCGGGTGAGGTCTTCGGTGTTCGTGAAGAACCGCCCGACCTCCATGTCGTACTTGCGCACTTCGGGATAGTTCGAGGTGACGCCGACGATCGATGTGTTCGTGTTCTTGTTGAGGTATGCGACCTGCAGGTTGCCCGACATTTCCGGCTGGACCGCGAGGATCTTCTCGCCGCGGTTCTT
>PMYN01000137.1:92355-157194 GCA_003171215.1 Gemmatimonadota bacterium
CGACCGCAGCTTGTTCGCGCGGAGTGCGCCGAGCGCGACGCGGAGGGTTTCCGCGATCAGCATGGGACTAGTTCCCCCTGCCGCCGCCCGGTCCGCGGCCACCGCCAGCCGGCGCGCTGCCGCCCAGCGGGCTTGCACCCGCCTTCATCTGGTCGTTCTGCTGCTGGCGCTTGGCCTGAAGCGCAGCGGCGCTGAGCATGGCGACCTTGTCTCCTTCCTTCAGGCCGTCGTCGAGCACTTCGGTATAGTCGTAGTTCGCGACGCCCAAGCGGACCGTCTTGGCTTCCCAGGTCGCGCCGCGCTGGATGAACACGAGGCCCGTGCGCGGGCGCGTACGGCTGTTGCCCTGCTGGCCGAAGCCGCCGCCCTGTCCGCCGCCTGCACCGCCGCTCGCACCCGCTGCGCCGGCGCCGCCACCCATTCCGCCGCGGCCCGTGCGAGCTCCGCCTGCCGCCGCCGCGCCGCCCGCGTTACCGCTGCGGGCCCTGCGTACGCACGCGCCGGAGACCTGCATGTCGACGCCGAGCTCCGCGTACGCGGCCTTCATGTCGTCCATCGCTTTTTGGCGATCCGTCGCATCGCGCATCTTCGAGCGCATGTCCTCGATCTTCTTCGCGACGGCCGGCTTCTTCTTCATTGCTGCGTCGACCTTCTTGCAGTCCGCGTCGGTGACCTGGACCTGCGGGCCGCGTCCGCCGCGCATGCCGCCGCCCTGGCCACCCTGGCCGCCGCCCTGCAGAGGAAGCGCGAGCTCGCCGTTGCTGATCTGAACCTGCCGGCCCGGACCGCTTGAACCACCAGCGCCGCCGCGTCCGCCGCGGCCCTGACCGCCCTGGCCACCGCCCTGACCACCACCGCCGCCGCCACCCGGGCCGCGCATCTGCGCCTTGACCGAGTCGGGGTTCAGTCCGAGGAGCGCCGCCGCCTGTGTGGCTTCACGCGGCGAGCGGATCGCGTCGTTCGGCACCGCGATGGCGTCGAGACGCGTGTCGGCGATGATCGAGACCTCGCCGTTCATGCCGGGATGCAGAAGACCTTCGCTGTTGTCGAGCGAGACGAGCGTCGCGAACATCGTGACGTTCTGCTGTACCGTCGCCTGCGGCTCGATGTGGTCGACCTTTCCGAGGAACGGATGGTCGGGGAAGGCGTCGATCGTCACGTTCACGTCCTGCCCGGGCTTCACCATGCCGATGTCCGTCTCGGCCACGAGCGCGCGAGAGCGGACCTTCGTGAGGTCGGCCATCGTCGCAATGACCGTACCACCGCTCACCGATGTGGCGCCTGCCTGGATCACCTGTCCGATGGACACCGGCTTCGTGAGGATCGTGCCGATCGTCGTGGCCTCGACTCGCGCGTCGACGAGCGCCTGCTTGCCGAGGTCGACGTTCGCCCTGTTGCGGACGTACAAAGCCTGCGCCTGCGCGAAGGCCGTCTGCGCGGCCTCGAGGTCGGGCAAGGCGATGATGTGCTGACGGTACAGTTCCTGCTGGCGCGCGAGCGCCGACTTCGTCACCATCAGGTTGGCCGACGACGACGTGGAGTCCGCAATGTTCTGCAGGTACTGCTGGTGCAGGATCGTCGTGTCGATCTGCACGATCAGGTCGCCCGGCTTGACGTAGTAGCCGATGTCGATCGGCATCGACATCACCTGGCCGGACGCCGTCTTCGACTTCACCTCGACGACGTTGATCGGCTCGATGACGCCCGTGGCCTCCGCGGTCACGATGATGTCGCGGCGCTGGATGGTGGCGGTCTGGATCGGCACCGCCTTCGTGGCCGACGACGTGCAGCCGACGGCGGCGATGAGTGCGAAGTACAGGATATTGCGGTTCACAGCAAACTCCGGATGGAGGCTCTGGGTCGGTGAATGAATGACGTGTCGTTCCAGGCGCTACTTGAGGTCGCGGCCGATGAGGGCCTCGATATTGGCTTTCGCGGTGCGCGCATTGAGGCGCGCCGAGATCAGGTTGAAACGGGCGAGGTCGAGCGCGGCCTGGGCCGTGGTGACGTCGACCTGCAGCGCGGTGCCGATGTTGTAGCGCTGCGTCTGCACGCGGAGGTTCTCCGTGGCCGACTGGATCTGCAGGAGTTGCAGCGCGATGGTTTGCTGTGCCGTCTGGTAGTTCACGAGGAACGTCGTCAGGCTCTGCTGCGCGGCGAACTTCGCGTCGCGCAGGTTCGCCTCGGCGTTGTCTTCACTGATCCGCGCGAGGATCAGCGTCTGTTCGCGCGAATAGTTGTTGAAGATCGGGTACGAGATGTTGATTCCGAAGCTCGTGCTCGTCGATGTGGGCCCGCCGCCGAACTCGTAGCCCTGCGTGGCCTTGGGGTTCTGGCCGTACCGGCCGCTCGCCGTGATCGACGGGATGTAGGGCGTGGTCGCGGCCTGGTGCAACGCGTGGCTTGCCGCGAACGACGCGGCCGCCGCACGCACGGCGGGACCCTCGAGCGCCATCTTCGTGAGCGAGCCCTCGTCGACGTCGATGCGGCCGATGTCGGACGTGTCTGCCGCGACCGCCGTGACCATCACCGGCGACGCCACCAGCCGCGTGAGCGCGGCGTTCGCGTTGAGCAGCAGGTTCTGCGCGTTGAGGATCGCGAGCTGCGCGGTGCCCACCGAGAGGGCGGCGGTCAGCGAGTCGGCGCGCGTCGCGGCGCCGGCCTGCATCTTGGCCGACGCGACCTGGAGCGACTGCTGCGCCTCCTCGAGCGCGCGGCGCGCCGCGGATTCCTGCTCGCGCGCGGCGAGAATCGCGTAGTACTGCACCTTCACGCTGAGCGCCACGGCGTAGCGCTGCGACACGTCCGAGGCGACCGCGGCGTCGAGCGTCGCGCCGGCGGCTTTGTAGTTGTACCAGTTTCGGCCGCCGTCGAACACCGTAACGCCGGCGCTGAGTCCGCGGCTGTACGTCCACGGCAGTCCGGAGATCGGAACGGGCACGCCCTGAATGAACTGCGTGCCGCCCTGGTTGTTGGCCGAGTACGTCGCCGTGAGGTTGGGCAGGAACTGCGACTTGGCGAACTTCACCCCCGCCTCGCCGCTGCGCTCGCCGTTGCGCGAGAAAACGGTGGCCGGCGAGTACTGCACCGCGAGTCGGACGGCGTCGTCGATCGTGATGGGCCGCGCGTTGTCGGCGCCCGACTGCGCCGCAGCGAGGGCGGGCACGATGGCGAGCGCGAGGGCACCGCGAATGAACCAGGACTTCATTTCTTCTCCGTGCGCGGCGCGTTGTCGCGCTGCATCTGGTCGTAAATGGATTTCTGCTCTGGCGTGAGGATCTGCGAGAAGCGCTGGCGGGCCTGAGCGTTGACCGAGTCCGTCGCAGGACGGACCGGCGCCATGAGGATCGAGTCCCGGCGATTGCGCTCGTCGAAAAAGAGGTTCGCCGAGTCGCGCTGTGCCTGCGTCAAGTGGAGTTCATCGAAGACCCGCGTCCGCATCTCGCGCCGGTCGTACCAGCGCGGCTGCGCGCGAACCGCCAGGCGGTCCACGGACACGCCGATCGCGGCGCCGGCGAGGGCGGCGCCGAGATAGAACGCGAGCGCGATGCTCTTCGTGCGTGTCATGGCGAAACCGGTATCAGCGGCCGGTGAGCACGCGCAGCGTAGCCTGCTGCTCCGTGAGCTTTCCGCGCTCGGCCACCTCGAGAATGTCGATGGTCGCCGGGTCNNCCGGCGACGATCACGGCGAAACCGGCCGCGACGAGGCCCACGCGCAGCCAGCGTTCCGGCACCGTCCACCATTCATCCGCTGAGTCGAGACGCGCGTTGATGCGCTGCTCGAGGCCGGCCCACCAGGATTCATCCGAGGGCGCCGCATAGATCGAGCGCAGTTCGCGCGTCAGGTCGTCATCTCGGACCAATTCAGGTCCGCGGTATTCGTTGGTAGTCATAGTTCGCTCCGTACTGAGCCGAGCACTTCGCGCAGATGCGATCGCGCGTAGTGCAGATCCGATCGCGCGGTCCCCTCGGGAATTCCGAGCGTAACGCCGATCTCCGAGTGCTTGAACCCTTCCACGTCGTGCAACACGATCACCGCGCGCTGCCGCGCGGGCAGCGATTCCAGCGCCTCCTGCAGCCGGCGCCGGAGCTCGCTCGCTTCCGCCGGATCGCGGAACGGCGACGCCACGGTCTCCGGCAACTCGTCCGCATCGCGCACCTTGCGGCGGCGCGTGATGTCGAGCGCCGCGTTGGCGACGATCCGGTGCAGCCACGCGCCGAACGCCTGGTCCGGCAGGAACCGGTGAAGGGCGCGGTACGCATGCAGGAACGCTTCCTGCACGGCGTCCTCCGCGTCCTCGTGATTTACGACGATCGCCCGCGCCACCGCGTATGCACGCCGTTCATGCGTGCGCACCAGCTCGGAAAACGCCTCGCGTTCCCCGCGCTGCGCGGCGAGCACCAGCGCGCGTTCGTCGGCCGGACGTTCAGCCACGACGCGTGCCGTCGCCGGCAGCAGGCCCAGTGACCGTTCCGCTCGCGCAGGCACGGTCATTCGATCGCCTCACGTTTCACACTCCAAATACGGGGCGCTGGATCCGAACGTTGGTGCGAACGTTGACGGCCGGCGGGTAACCGGCATCACGAGGCGGCGCTGCCGCTCAGCCCCAGCAGGTCCGCGCGCTCCCGCATGGCGCGGATTACCAGCGCGATGTGCGCGTCGAGCTCGACGCCAAGCTCCGCCGCGCCGCGGAGGACGTCGTCGCGGTTCACGCCGCGAGCGAAGGCCTTGTCCTTCATCTTCTTCCTGACAGATGACGGCTCGAGATCGTTCACGGAACGCGACGGACGCACCAGCGCACACGCGGTGCATAGCCCCGCCAGTTCGTCCACCGCATACAGCGTTTTCGACATCAGGGTGTCGCGGGCCACACCCGTATAGTCCGCGTGGCCGAGAATGGCCTGGAGCACGTCCTCAGGGTAGCCCGCGGAGCGCAGCATGCGCACGCCCTCGGCCGGATGCTCGGCGTCGGCGGCATGCGCGGCGTTCGGGAAGCGCTCGTAATCGAAGTCGTGCATGAGCCCCGCGAGGCCCCAGCGCTCGACGTCTTCATTGAAGTGCGCCGCGTATGCACGCATCGCACCCTCCACCGCGAGCATGTGCTTGCGGAGCGAGTCGCCCGCCGTCCACTCCTGCATCAGGGCGAGGGCGGTGTCGCGAGCGGGGAGCGCGGTCTCGGCCAAGATGCTACGGTCTCCCGCCGATGAGCTTCTCGAGATCGCCGTCCTGCTGCGCGAGCAGGTCGGCGGCGGCCTTCTTCTGCGCGTCGGGAACCACGCCCAGCGCGTCCGTCACGTCCGGCTTGCGCCGCTCGCGCAAGTCGCCCATCAGGGCGCGAAGGTCGCGCATGGATGACTGCATCTTGGCTTGCTCTGCGGGGGAGACGGCCGGCGCCATGAGCTTCGAGTCGGCGACGCCACCGCGAAGGCCGAATCCCTGCGTCGCGGCATTGTCGCCGATCGGCATCGTCCACTTGCGAACCGAGTCGTACGTCGAAAAAAACTGTGCGTTTCGTTCGTTGATCCTCTTCTCGACTGCCTTGAGCTGTGCGACGGTCGAATCGGAGAGCGGGATCTTCTTCCGCTTGTTGATGAGCAGCGCGGCGGGGTTCAGATCGGCGAGGTCGTGCGACGTCGGGGACCTCGCGCCGGACGACGCGGAGGACGCCCTCGACGACGAACTCGACGACGAACTCGAAGCGGTATCAATCGATCTCGCGCCCTTGCCCTGGGCAAAAACGGCGGCAGGAATGCAAGCGGCCAGTGCGACCGCGAAAATACGTGTGCGCATTGCAGTGCGTCCTCCAGACGTGTGTTCGAGCGGGTGGGTTCCCATCACCCCGGAAATTACAACCTCAGGCGCTAATGCGCTTGAACCGTCGCCCGGCTCTTGCCGTGGCGCCAGAACAGCATCAGCGGGATGGCGCAGCAGAGAGCCGCGCCGCTGATCAGGTAGATCCTCGAGAACGCGAGGACGCTCGCCTGGGCGGTCACCATCCGGTCCATGATCATCAGCGCCTGCTGGTGTGCCACCGCAGGGTTCATTCCCCGCGCGACCATGCCGTTGCTGATGAGCTCGAGCCGGGCCTGCGCGTCGGTTCCGATCGTGACGACGTGCTGGGTCAGCTGGCTCTTGGCCTGGAAGGTGAAGCGCGAGAGCATCGTCGCCACGATCGCTATGCCCAGCGAGCCGCCCAGCTGTCGCGTGAGGTTGAACATGCCCGTGCCCTGCGCAATCTCTCTCGGCTTCAGCTCCGCCATCGACGCGCTCGTCAGTGGAATGAAGATGATGCCGAGCGAGATGCCCCGGACGATCAGCGGCCAGAACATGTCGCCGGCGCCGGCGTCGATCGTAAGCCGTGAGAGGCTCCACATGCACCACAGGAAGCCGAGCACGCCGGCGGCGATGAGCGGACGCGCGTCGATCTTCGACGCGAACCGGCCGAGCACGGCCATCGTGATCGCCGACGCGATCGCGCCCGGCAGGATCACGAGCCCCGTCTGGTTCGCGGTGAATCCGTGCAGTCCCTGCAGGAACACCGGCAGCACGAACACCGAACCGAAGAGCGCGAATCCGAGCAGCATGGCCATCGTGACGCCGGTGGCGAGCTGGCGGCTCTTCAGCACCCGGAAATTGATCACGGGTTCCTTCGCGGTAAGTTCGCGCCAGACCAGCCCGACGAACGACACGACGGAAATCACCGCCAGTGAGGCCACGAATCGCGACTCGAACCAGTCGTAACGTTCGCCCCGCTCGAGCATCCACTGCAGCGAGCCCACGCCCGTCGTCAGCAGCCCGATTCCGAGCCAGTCGATGGTCTCCGCTCGCTCCTGGTGCTCGGCGTTGCGCACGTAGCTCCACACCATCAGCCCGGCGATGAGACCAAGCGGAAGGTTGATGTAGAAGATCCACGGCCATTCCCAGTTGTCGACGATGAATCCGCCGAGCGTGGGGCCGAGCGTAGGGCCCACCATGATCCCCACGCCGAACATTGCCTGCCCGATGGCGACTTCCTTCGGCGGGAACGCCTCCCACAGCGTGGACTGCGCGGTGGAGAGCAGTGCACCTCCGCCGAGCCCCTGCACGACGCGCCAGAGCACGAGCGCCTCGAGCGAGCGCGAGGCGCCGCAGAAGAACGACGCGACGACGAACAGGCCGATCGAGAACGTGAGATACCGGCGGCGTCCGAAGTACGCGGACAGCCAGCCCGACATCGGGATCACGATGACGTTCGCGACGATGTATCCCGTCGAGACCCACGAGATCTCGTCGAGCGTCGCGCCGAGATTCCCCATCATGTGGGGAATCGCGACGTTCACGATCGACGTATCGATGAGTTCGAGCATCGCGGCCATCGTGACCGCGATGCCGATGAGATACTTGTATCGGTACTTGTCGGCGGACGGATCCGCCGCTGGTGTCATCACGCCGTGCCTACTTCGTCGCGACGTGCGCGGTGACGGACATGCCCGGACGCAGCGGCCGGTCGGGACCACATCCCTTCGTCACCTGGATGCGCACGGGAACGCGCTGCACGACCTTCGTGAAGTTGCCCGTCGAGTTGTCGGGCGGCAGGAGCGCGAATTTCGCGCCCGTCGCCGCGCTGAGGCTCTCGACTTTTCCCTCCGCCTCGCAGCCCGGGTACGAGTCCACCTCGATGGCGACGGCCTGGCCGACCCGAATGTCGGCGAGCTGCGTCTCCTTGAAGTTCGCCGCGATCCAGACGCTCGAGTCCGAGACGAGCGTGAGCAGCGGCTGGCCCGGCTGAACGAGCTGACCCACCTCGATCTGCTTGCGGCTCACGATGCCCGCGACGGGCGAGACGACCTTCGTGTACGAGAGCTGCAGCGCCGCGTTGTCACGCGTGGCCTTCGCACTGGCGTAGCGAGCCTGGGCAAATTTCCCGCCAATTTCGGCGTTCGAGAGTTGCGCCGCCGCGCCGCTCGCCTGCCGCTGGAGTGCGGCGAGGTTCGCGTTCGCCTGGTCGAATGCCGCCTGCGCCGCGTCGAGCTGCAGCTTCGACACGATCTGCTTCGCGGCGAGCTCCTTGTAGCGGGCGAGGTCCGCCGTCGCCTTCGCCTGCGCGGCCCTGGCGGACTCGATCTGCGCCTGGACCACCTGGCCCTGGCTCGTCGCGCTGCGGATCTGCGCCTCGGCTTGGCCGTCGACTCCCTTGCCGCCGGCGACGTACGCCGCCGCGGCGAGCTCGGCCTCCGCCTGCGCGAGTCGCACGGCGTACTCGGACGAGTCGATCAGGACGATCGGCTGTCCGAGCTTCACGTGGTCGTTCTCGTCGACGCCGAGCGTCCGGACGAAGCCGCCCACTTTCGCGAGCACGGGGACGATCGTGCCGTCCACCTGCGCGTTGTCGGTCGAGACGTGTCCCTGATTGTACAGGATCGTCTTGGCGGCCCAGCCGATGCCAAGCAGCGCCACGACGATGAGGATCGGCAGAACCGGGCTGCGCTTGCCGCGCGCCGGAGTGTCGGCGGTATCGCTGGCTGGGGAAATGGTGGAGGCCATGGGGTCTCAGTTCTCGAGCGAAAGAGTGTTGTGCCGGGCCGTGTGGCCGGGCTACGGGAGTTCGGTGACGGTGCCCTGCGCACGCGCGAGCGCGACGCGGGCCGACTGGAAGGCGGCGCGGGAATCCACGATCTGGGTGCGCGCCGAGTTGAGGCTGAGCGACGCGGTGATCACGTCGGCGTTGCCCGCGACGCCGGAGCGGAAGCGGTCGCGCGCCTGCGCGAGCTCCTGCTCGGCGAACCTCAGGTGCTCCTCGGTCGCGGCGAGCTCTTCGCGAGCCGACATCAGATCGAGCAGCGCGCCGCTCACGTCGATGGCCGCCTGCTCGGTGAGGTCGCGTTTGCGCACGCCGAGTTCCCGCACCGCCGCCCGCTGCTCCTCGATGCGTCCCTCGCGGCGGAAGCCGTCGAACATCGGTACCGAGAGCCTGATGCCCCAGTCGTACGTGCTGACCAGGTGCTGCGTGCTCGAGCTGGTGGGACCCTGATCGATGAACGCGGAGAGTGCCGGCAGCCGCTCGGACTTGATCGATTCGATTTGCCTCTGCGCGGCCGCAATCTGCGCGTCGGCGGAGCGAAGATCGGCGCGCGATCGCATCGCGCGTTCGGTGGCCTCCAGCTCGGTGGGCAGCGCGCCGTTCGTCGGGAGCCCGGGCAGTGAATCGGCGAGCGAGATGGGCGCGTTCAGCGGCAGGCCGAGTGCGCGATGCAGGTCGAGGCGCGCGCGGCTGCGCTCGTTGCGCGCCGAGATGATCTGCGCGCGCGTCGCCGCGAACTGCGACTGCGCGCGGGTCACGTCGAGCGCAATCCCGACGCCGGCGTTCAGCTGGTCGCGGGCGATCGCGAGCAGTTCCTCGCTGAGCGTGGAATCCGCCATGCGCGCGGCGAACAGGGCGTCCGCCCGGAGTACGCGCACATAGACGGCGGCTGCCATTCCAGCCGCCAGCTGCGACTGTGCAGAGGCCTCGTCGCCGTATGCAGCGGAACTCGCGCGCGCGGCCTTCAGCCGTGCGAACGCAGAGGGATCATAGATGTCCTGGCGAACGGTGCCCCGAATATCGTAGTTGCGAACCGGGCCGAGTACCTGGCCGTTCGGATCGAACAGAAATTTGCCCGTCGCAGGATCGGCGAAGTTGATGCCGAAGCTGGCGCTGTTGAACGTGCGTTCGCTCTCGATGGCCTCGCCTGAGATGTTCGGAAGGAACGCCGACTTCGCCTGGCGCACGCGCGCCGCCGCCTGATCCGAGCGAAGGCGCGCGGTCTCGGGGCCGGCGCTCTTTTCCGCCGCGAGCCGTGCCGCGCCGCCGAGCGTGAGCACGAGCGGCTCCTGCGCGAGCGCGGCGCGCGCGTCGAATGCGAGAGCGATCGCCGCCACGAACGCGAGAGCGATCGCCGGGAAGCGCTTCATGATGGAAATCGTGATCATGCGTGTGGGGCTCCGGATGCCGGTACTGCGCGCTGCGGCGTGGCGCGCAGTGCGTGAAGGACGAAATCGGTGATGTTGGCGAGGACGTTCCCGGGCGCGGGCCGATGCTGGGCAGGCGCCGGCGCCCGCGGACCCGTCCAGAGCACGTGCATCAGGACGAGCGCCTTGATCATCTGCACCGTGGCCTGCGGATCCGTCGGGCGGAACTCGCCGCTCGCGATGCCCCGGCGAATGATGTCGCCGAGAATTCGGTTCGAGCGGACGACAATTTCTTCCCAGTGGAACGCGGCGAGGTCAGGATACTTGTGGAGTTCGAGCACGACGAGCCGGATCCAGCCTTCCGAGTCCTCGAGGCCGAGGCACTCCCACTGGTGGGCGAGATAACACCTCAGCTGATCTTCCGCCGAGCCATCGGACGCGATCGCCTGGTCGGCGTTCGCGATGGCGGGGCCGACTCTCTGGCGGACTACTTCGCGAAAGAGTTCTTCCTTGCTGGGGAAGTAAAGATAAATGGTTCCCTTGGATACGCCGGCACGCGCGGCGATCTCCTCGAGCTTTGCCGCGTCGATTCCATGCTCCGAGAAGACGCTGAGCGCAGCGTCGAGAATCTGCTGCGGGCGCTCCTCCGGCAGGCGGCGCCAGCGCGGATCGTGTGAAGTGGAGTGCGCAGTCGACATGGGTATATGACTGAACGGTCAGTCAAAAGACGGATATTCAAAAGGCGAGCAGATGCTCGCCTTTCAAGTAACTTACCGGCCAGTCAGTTATGCGTCAAGGGCGTTCGTCGCGCTACCCGAGGATGATGTAGACGCGGCCTTTGCGCCTTCCGCCCCGGCGTAATGCGCGTTCGTCAGCCGGACGATTGTGACGAGCAGGATGCCGATCACGATCGCGCCGAGAATCAGCCCGCGGAAGGCGGCGGCGCGGTCTGATTCGTGCGTTTGATGCTCTGACATGTCTTTCCTCGCAATAAGTGCAGTGCGGACCTTCAAGAACTCAGGAAACGCGGACCGTGGTCATGGTGTCGCTCTGCTTGATCTTCTTCATGACGTCGAGCCCGTCCGTGATCTGGCCGAACACGGTGTGCACGCCGTTCAGGTGCTTGGTGTTCTGCTCGCTCAACACCATGAAGAACTGGCTGCCGCCGGTGTCCTTTCCGGCGTGCGCCATGCTCAGCGAGCCGACGGCGTGCTTGCGCGGGTTGCCCGCGGTCTCGCACTTGATCATCCAGCCCGGACCGCCCGTACCGATGCGGCGATCGCCGGCCGGCAGGTCACGGGAATAGGGATCGCCGCCCTGCACGACGAAATCCGCGATCACGCGGTGGAACTTGACTCCGTCATAGAAGCCCGAGTTCGCGAGCTTCTCGAAGTTGGCGACGGTCGCGGGGGCGTCCTTGTCGAACAGCTCGGCCGTGATGGTGCCGAGGTTGGTTTCGAACTTCGCAGTCTTTGGCATATCCACCAATTCTATCGGGTCACGCCGCCGATGGACAGATGCGGCGCAGCACGCAATCGGCACAGCGCGGCTTCTTCGCGTCGCACACGCGGCGCCCGTGCCAGATGAGCAGGTGCGACAGCAGGGTCCACGACGAGCGCGGGAACAGCGGCATCAGCGCGCGCTCGATCTTCACGGGGTCGGTCTCGCGGGTGAGCCCGAGCCGCGCGCTGAGCCGCGCCACGTGCGTGTCGACGACGACACCTTCGTTCAGCCCGAATGCGTTCCCGAGGATCACGTTCGCAGTCTTGCGTCCGACGCCCGGCAGCACGACGAGCTCTTCCATCGTGCGCGGCACCTCGCCGCCATGCCGCGCCACGACGGCCTTCGCCATTCCGATGACGCTCTTCGCCTTGTTGCGGAAGAATCCCGTGCTCTTGATGAGCGCTTCCACGTCACGCTGATCGGCGGCGGCGAGCGCGAACGCATCGGGATAGCGCGCGAACAGCGCCGGCGTCACCATGTTCACCCGCTTGTCGGTGCACTGGGCGCTGAGGATGGTGGCGACCGCGAGTTCGAGCGCGTTGCGATGGCCGAGCTCGCACGTGGCGTCGGGGTAGGCCTTTCGCAGCAGGCGCTCGATGGCGCGCGCCTGCGTCTTCAGCTCGGCTCCCTTGAGGACTCTCGGGCGCCTGGCGGCCTTCTTTGTTTTCGGAGCCACAGCTTTCACGCGGATGGTGCCGCTCAGTCCGGGGTTAATCCTCGACGCCGGCGAACGACGACAGCCGATCGATCAGCGCGTGGAGCTGCTTCTCGGTGAGGTCGATCTCCTGCGCGGCGCCTTCGACGTCGAGGAGACCGGCCCGCATGGATATCGCGACCTGGTTCAGGTAGCGGATCTTCGCGAGGATCTCGTCGGTCGCCTTTCGCAGTCCGTGAAAGCGGCGCTTCTCGGAGAGCGCGCGCCGATGGCGTTTGACCAGCTCATCCGCCGTGAGGCGCCTCGCAAGCGCGAGTGCCTCATCCTTCGTGCGGCCGGGCAGCGCGCCGCGGTCGGGCAGGCCGAGATCATCCCACGACTCATCGGCGAACCAGAGGCGCCCCACATACTCCACGCCGTCGAAGCCGACGCGGCACGACACGTTGTAGCGTCGGCCGTCGCTTTCGATCGTCGCGATATGGGGCTGCGTGATTTCGTCGTAGGTGGACATTTTCACTATTACAGCTGGATGCAGGGTGCGGAAGAGGAATGCGGGATGTTGAAACCCCCTACTGCGAACGCAAAAACCTCTTCAGAGCTGAGAACAGCTTGGCAGGCTGTTCAACATACGGTACGTGACCGCAGTCATCCAGCGGGCAAAACCCCGCATTCAGCGATTTCGCGATGGATTCCGAACTTTCCAGCGGGATGGGATCCTGGCGGCCGTGGACGACGATGGCGGGGCAGTGCACGGCCGCGAGGTCGCTCGTGAGGTCGAAGTCGCCGAGGCTCTCCCAGATGGATTGCTGCACGCGTCCGGTCACACGGAATGGCGTCAGGTCCGCGGCGCGATTCGGGTCGGCGAAATAGCCGGCGACGCTGAGCTCGAACGTCCGCTGCCTGTACGCGCCGGGATCGCTCTCCTTGAGGCCGGAAGCCGCGAGTTCGGCGCGAAGCGTCTGAATCGCCGGGCCCGCCTGCCGCCGCGCGAACTCGGCCTCGAACCGCGCGCGATACAGGCGCGAGACCGGCGCCGGATCGATCAGGGCCAGCCGCGCGGGTGGCGGCGCGATCCGGCCGCCCGCCGCCTCGCGCGCGTACAGCAGCGCGAGGAGTCCGCCCCACGAATAGCCGATCATCGACAGCGGATCGATGGCGAGTTCCGTGATGACGCGCGCGAGGTCATTCACCTGCGTCTTCCACGTCACCGTCGTCGGCACGCTCTCCTTCGATCGCCCGCCACCGCGCTGATCGTAGAAGATCAGCTCGAACTCCGGTGTAAGGGCGAGCATCTGCGGGAGCAGGTATGCGTGATCCGCGCCCGGTCCCCCGTGCAGCACGAGCAGGCGCGGCGCTCCGGGCGGCCCGTACGCGCACCAGTAGAGCGGAACGTCCGTCGACTGCGTGAAGCCCTCGGCTCGCGGTGCCGGAATCGCTGCGGGTGCCACGATCGTTACGGGTTAGCCGTCTTCGGTCTTCCGTCTTCCGTCTTCATTGCGCCACGTTCGTCTTCACTCCGTCCGGCGCCTTGTACACCACGCCGTTCTTCATGACGAACGATGCGCGCTCCAGCACGGTGATGTCCTTCAGCGGATCGCCGGGCACCGCGACGACGTCGGCGAATTTTCCAGCCGCGAGGGTGCCGAGCCGGTCGTCCCAGCCGAGCAGCTTCGCGGCGTTCGACGTGCCGGCGACGATCGACTGCATCGGGGAGAGCCCGCCCCACTGCACCATGAGGGTGAACTCGTGGCCGTTCGTGCCGTGCGCGCCGACACCCGCGTCCGTGCCGAGCGCGATCTGCACGTTGTACTTCCGCGCGTACTCGCCGGCGTGTCGCATCGCGGCCGCGGCGGCGAGCCCCTTCTCGGCGCGCAGTCCCTTCAGCACTCCAGCCTTCGCCGCCTTCTCGACGGCCTCGCCCGCGCTGTACGTCGGAACGAGGAACGTGTGGTGCTCGGCCATGAGCTTCGCTGCCTCGTCGTCGAGGAACGAGCCGTGCTCGATGCTCGCCACTCCGGCCCGAGTGGCGATCTTGATTCCCTCCGCGCCGTGCGCATGCGCGGCAACCTTGCGCTCGAGCTTGGTGGCTTCGTCCACCATCGCCTTCAGCTCTTCGTAGGTGTATTGCGGGACGCCCACCGCGTCGCCCTCGGATAGCACGCCGCCGGTCGCGCAGGTCTTGATCACGTCGGCGCCGTATTTCGCCTGGTAGCGCACTGCGGCGCGCACCTGCTCGGGCCCGTCGGCGATGCCGGTCTTGAAGTCGCCGTCGAACAGGCCCGGCTTGTACCCGTTTTCGTCGCAATGGCCGCCGGTGATGCCGATCGAGTGTGCGGCCGTGCGCATGCGCGGGCCCGGAACGTATCCGCCCTCGATCGCGCGGCGCAGCGAGACATCGTCGAAGTTCGGCGCGCCCACGTTGCGAACGGTCGTGAAGCCGGCCATGAGCGTCTTGCGCGCGTTCGCGACGCCGATGATCGCCGAGAGGCCGGGCGCGTCCCTCGTCGCCTCCGCATCCTGGCCGGGATCGTTCAGCTCGCGGCCGATGAGATGCACGTGTGCGTCGATGAACCCCGGGAGCAGCGTGGCGTCGCCGAGATCGACGCGCCGCGCGCCCGCCGGAATCTTCACGTTCGACTCGGCGCCCACCGCGACGATCCTGTCGTCGGTGACCACCACCACGCCGTTGAGGATCGGCGCTGCGCCGGTGCCGTCGATCACGCGAGCCGCGCGAAGGACCACGGTGCCCGATCCCTTCGCCTCCTGCTGGGCGGCGAGGGTCGCGGACGTTGTGGCGAGCATCGCTGCCGCGAAGCCGGCAACGCGGAAAAACGGTGCGGATCGGCGGCTGAGCATGACTGGCCTCTTCGGGGTGTAGTGAGGAGCGACGGGAGGGCGTATGTTACGCTGGGGCCACCCGCAGTGGGAGAGGTGCGTTTGAGTGGGCTGGATGATTACTCCGCAGCGTAATGGATAATTCACTAACTCTCGCCCGCTACTTCGCGCGCCTGGTCTGGCTGCTGGTCCATGAGGGCCAGTCGGTGAACGACCAGAAGGGAGCGTTGCGTGCCGTGGTCACCGTGTCGAGAGACTCGTCGGTGCGCCTCGGCAACAATGCCGGGCGCCTGGCCGTGAACGGGCTGGTCATGCCGCAGGCGCTCACCGGCGTGCAGGAACTGGCCGTGCGGCTCGCCGTCCACAAGATCGAGGAGATCGAGATCGACCAGAGCGCCGCCCCCGCCGAGCTGCTCGCTCTGGCGCGGCTGCTCTCGGTGGAGTCGACGACGTCGTCGGACGCCGCCGATTTCGCGCAGAAGCTTTCCGAGCTCGCGGGGAACACCGTCCGCGTGAAGCGCTACGCGGTGACGGAGCCCGCGCCGATGCGCACGAGCGACACGCCCGCCGTGGCCGAGGTGGCGCCGGACGAGGTCCAGGGGCGCGTGCCGAGACTGCTCGCGAAGCTGACCGAGCAGCTCGATCCCGTCGCGACGCATCATCTCCTCGACGAGCTCGCCTTCCTGGCCGAGCAGGCGACGCGCGAGGGGCGAACACCCGACGTGGCGGCGATTCTCAGCCCGCTGCTCGACCGCGAGGCCGCAATCACCGATCCCGACGTGCGGCGAGTGTTCCTCGTGACCGTCCGGCGTCTCACGAAGCCGACGATCCTGCGGCCCGTCGCGGTGCTGCTGGTGACGCACCCCGCCACGTCGTCGCGCACGGAGCGCATCCTCCAGCGCGTCGGGCAGGACGGCGTGGACTCGGTGGTCGATCAGTATGCGAGTTCGCGGTCCGTGTCGGAGCGGCGGATTTATCGTGAGGTGCTCTCGCGCCTGCCGCTAACCCGTGAAGCATTGGTGCAGATGCTGTCGGATCCGCGCTGGTTCATCGTGCGGCGGGCCGCCGAGCTCCTGGGCGAGATGGGAGCGGAAGAGGCCGAACGTCCGCTCGCCGAGCTCCTTCGGCATGACGATGAGCGGGTGCGCAGGGCGGTGACGCGCGCGCTCTCGCGCATCGAGAGCGCGTTCACGTTCGACGCGGTGGCGCGCGCCGTCGTGGATTCGTCGCCGTCGGTGCGCCTCGAAGCGGTGGCCGGCCTGGCGTCGCGAAAGGGTGGGCGCGCCGGGGCGCTGCTCGCAAAGGCGATCGACGGCGAGGGCGAGCAGGAGGTGCAGTACGCGATCCTGAGCGCGCTCGGCCGCGTCGCGACGCCCGAAGCCGTGCAGAAACTGTCGAAGGCGGCCGAAGCCGCGAGCGGCCTGTTCGCCTCGCGAAAGAACATCGGCCTTCGCGTCGCAGCGGTGCATGCGTTGGGAGAGGCGCGCACGCCCGGCGCGCTGACCGCGCTGCAGGGACTGGTGCACGACAAGGACAAGGACGTGAAGGAAGCGGTGGCGAAGACGTTGTTGCTCGTGCGCGGCACCGCCGCCTGACGCCGCTGTCCACCAACCAACGGCTACCTCCAGGAGGTCGCAGTCCGTGACGCTCTTCTACCTCGCGACCGGACTGCTCGCCGGCGTGCTCTCGGGAATCTTCGGCATCGGCGGCGGACTCCTCATCGTTCCCGCGCTGATCTTCTTCGCAAAGATGACGCAGCGCACCGCGGTCGGAACTTCGCTCGGCGCGCTGCTGCTCCCGGTCGGCGCGCTCGGCGTCTACGCGTACTGGCGCGCGGGCGACGTGAACCTGAAGGCGGCGGCCTGGATCGCGCTCGGCATGTTCCTCGGCGCCTACGGCGGCGCGACCTTCGCGCAGGTGGTCAGTGAGTCGTTGCTGAAGCGCGTGTTCGCGGTGCTGCTGGTGATCGTCGCCGGCCGCCTCTGGATGACGAGCTGACGCGCATCACTTCGCCTCGTACACCATCTTGCCGCCGACCCAGGTGGAGAGGACGCGCGTGGCGAGGATCGTCTCGACCGGTGCACGCATGATGTCCTGGTCGAGCACCACGAAGTCGGCGTACTTGCCGGCTGTGAGCGAGCCGAGGTCGTGCTCCTGGAACGCGGCGAACGCGGGCCAGATCGTCATCGACTTGAGCGCCTCGTCGCGCGTCATGACCTGCTCGGGCTGCCAGCCGCCCGGCGGATAGTTGTTCGCGTCCTGTCTCGAGACGGCGGCGTGAAACGAGATGAGAGGGTTCACGCGCTCCACCGGGAAGTCGCTGCCGTTGGGAATCACGATGCCGGTGTTGAGGAGCGCGCGCCATGGATACGCTTCGACGAGACGCGAGGCACCGAGGCGCGTGCCGACCCAGTACATGTCGCTCGACTGGTGGCTCGCCTGCATCGAAGGGATGACGCCGAGCTTCGCAAACCGCGGGATGTCGAGATAGTGCAGGTTCTGCGCGTGCTCGATGCGAAAGCGGTGGTCGGCCGTCGGGACGGCGCCGAGCGCCGCCTCGTACGCGTCGAGCGCGACGCGGTTGCCACGGTCGCCGATCGCGTGAATGCACACCTGGAAGCCGGCGCGCAGCGCGCGCGTCGCGACGTCCTGCAGGTGCGCCTGGGTCGAGATGAGGAGTCCCGTGTTGCCGGGATCGTCGCTATACGGCTCGAGGAGCGCCGCTCCGCGCGAACCCATCGCGCCGTCGGCGTAGAGCTTGATGCTGCGGATCCAGAGGGTGCCCCCATACAGGGCGCTCTGCGGCCCGCGAGCGAACGCTCGCGCGACCGCGGCGGAGTCGTCGCTGATCATCGCGTAGATGCGCGAGTTGAGTTCGCCCGCGCGGCCGAGTTCCTCGTATATGTCGAGGACACCCTGTCCTTCGCCCGCGTCGTGCACTCCGGTGAGTCCCCAGCGCTGCGTCTCGGCGATCGCGTTCACGACCTCGCGCTTCAGTTCTTCGCGCGACGGCCTCGGCACCGCGCGCTGCATGATGCCCTGCGCGTTGTCGACGAACACGCCGCTCGGGCTCCCGTCCGCGTGGTGTTCGATGCGGCCGCCGGCGGGATCCTTCGTCGCGGGTGTGACGCCGGCCGCGTCCATCGCCATCCGGTTCGCGAGGTTCGCGTGGCCGTCCACGCGCTCGAGCAGCACCGGGTTGTTCGGGACGGCGGCGGTGAGCTTCACGTGCGACGGGAATCTCGTGTCGGCCCAGCGGTTCTGGTCCCAGCCGCGTCCGGTGACCCACACACCTGGCGCGACGGTCCTCGCCTTTGCCGCGACGCGCGCGATGATCTCGTCGTAGCTCGACGCGCCGGTGAGGTCCACGATCGCGAGCGCGGTACCGAGGCCCGAAACGTGGCCGTGCGCATCGACCATGCCGGGGATGACGGTGCGCCCGCCGAGGTCGAGCACTTGCGTCTGCGGTCCCCTGAGCGCGAGCGCGCCGCGCGCGTCACCGGCGAACGCGACGCGGCCGCCGCGCACCGCGAACGCCTCCACCACGGGACGCGAATCGTCCACCGTATAGATGCGGGCGTTGGTGATGATGAGATCGGCGGGCGGCTGCGACGGGGCGGCCTGTCCGGAGAGTCGCGCTGTGGCGAGCGCGAGAACGAGTGCGGAGCGAAGGGCGTTGGGCATGAAGGCCATGAGTGGAGAAGTTGCGTCGAAAACTAGAGCTCGACCAACGAAGGTGAAAGCAATCGTCCTCACGGCGTTCGCCGCTCAAGCCGTCACAACGTATTTTCAGCGGACATCCGCTGCGAAAGCCAACGTCAACTCGCCGCCACTCCAATGCTTCGTCCGTCGCTCCCGCGCATTGCCGCCGTCTTCGTGCTCACCGCGGCCGTCGCCGCCTCGCTCAGCGCACAGATCCCGGCCGCCGAGTTCGCCGCCCGCCGCGACGCGCTCGCCGCGCGCATCGACAGCGGCGTGGTGGTCGCGTTCGGCGGGCGCACCCTCGTGCAGGACTTCGGGACCTTCTTCCAGCTCCCGGCGTTCCACTATCTGACGAACTTCGATGAGCCCGACGCCGCGTACGTACTCGTCGCGCGCCACAAGCACGGCGAGAGCACACTCTTCGTCTCCCCGATCAACGCGCGCACGGCGTTCTATTATGGCCGCCGCGCCGATTCATCGGTGACGCAGCAACGCTACGGAATCCCCGGACGGCCGTTCACATCGCTCGCCGGCGTACTCGACTCGCTCGCGACCGCCGGCCTCCCGTTCTATACGATGGGCGACTTCGAGGACGCCGACTTCGCGCGCGCGGACTCGCTCACACGCGGACAGCTCTTCATGAAGGCCTTCGCCGCGAAGCATCCAAGCGCGCAGGTGAAGAGCGCGATGCCGCTGGTCGACCAGCTGCGCGCGCGAAAGTCACCGGCGGAGCTCGCTTTTCTCCAGAAGGCCGCCGACATCAGCTCCGAGGGGCATCGCGCCGCGATGCTCACGGCGAACCCGTCGCACGAGTACGAACTCCGCGCCGCACTCGAGTACACCTTTACGAAGCTCGGCGCCGAGCGTTTGGCGTACGGCTCAATTGTCGGATCCGGCGCGAACGGCACGCAGCTCCACTACATGAAAGACACCGATCCGGTGAAACCGGGAGATCTCGTCGTGATGGACGCGGCGGGCGAGTATCACGGCTACGCCGCGGACATCACGCGCACGATTCCCGTGAGCGGAACGTTCACCCCGGCGCAACGGCAGATCTACCAGCTCGTCCGGGCGGCGCAGGACGTTGCGGAACGGAACTCGAAGCCGGGCATGTCGGCCCGCGTCGCGCAGGACTCCTCAGTGATCGTGCGCGCCGCGGGACTGGCGACGCTCGGCCTCATCGAAAGCACCGACGCGACCTTCGATCCGCCCTGGCCGGTGGACTGCACTGCGCAGCCCGCGGCGTGCAAGCAGTCGAACCTCTGGATGATCCACGGAATTTCCCACGGGCTCGGCCTCGCGGTGCACGATCCGGTTCAGGCCTCGTATGGCGACGGCACCTACAAGGTCGGCGACGCGTTCACGATCGAGCCCGGGATCTACGTCAGCACGCGCTCGCTCGACGTGCTTCCCGACACGCCGAAGAACCGCGAGTTCGTCGGCAAGGTGCGTGACGCTGTACGGCGCTACGAGAACACCGGCGTTCGCGTCGAGGACGATTACGTCATCACCGACAAGGGACTCCAGCGGATCAGCACCGCGCCGCGGGAGATTGACGAGATCGAGGCTCTCATGAAACGTCGGGCGCGCGTGCAGCCGTAAGCCGGTTCGACGTCGTCTCCAAATTGCGGTGTGACTAAGGCTGCCGCGTGCTCAGCCACTTCGCGCGGAACGCGAGCTGCTGATCCGTGGGATTGAGCCCCGCGTCCTCGAACGTGACCACCTGCAACGCGGGGTTCTCCGCGATCGTGACGTTCGCATCGCCCCGGCCGGCGCGCCCCTCGTACGCAATCACCACCCGCTCGCCCGGCTTGTGCGCGGCGATGGCTGCGCGGAAATCGGCTTCGGCGCTCGTCGCCTTGCCATCCACCGCGATGATCCGGTCGCCGCGCTCGAGGCCCGCGTCGTAGATCGGCGACCCGACGAGCGGATTGGAATTGATCGTGAGCGTCGGGGCGCCCTGAGTGGGGAGCGCCGGCCTGAACTGAAAATCGCCGATCCAGGGCGCGCCGGACTGCGCTCTGCGAACGAGGATGCCGGCGTTCTCGAGCAGCTTCGGGTAGTCCGGCAGCTCGTGCCCGGCGATGTAGCGCTTCCAGAAATCCCACGCCCACGCCGAGTCGCCGGATGCGGTCGCGAGCGCGCGCCTCGCGTCGTCGAGCGTGTACGGAATTTCCGGCTTGCCGTGATTCTTCCACATGGTGCGCATGAAATCGTCGAGCGTCCTGCCGCCGCGCGACCGCAGCGACAGATCGATCGCGAGCGCGATCCCGGCACCGTACGTGTAATACGAGATGAAGATGTTTCCGCGATTCTGCGGATCGATCGAGACGGCGGCATCGGTGAACGGCGCCTGCTGGCTCATGCCGATCGGCCCGAAATACCGGCGCCCCGGCGCGTTGGTTACGGCGTTCACGGTTCCGCTGAGACTGCGCACGAACGCGCTGCCCTGCGTCACGCCGGACCGCGCCTCGAGCAGCGGGCCATAGTACTGCGTGAACCCTTCCGCGATCCACAGCTCGCCCGAGAGATTCGCGCGATCGTAGTCGAACGGTTCGAGCGTCGCCGGCCGGATGCGCTTGACGTTCCATGCGTGGAAGAACTCGTGCGCCACCGTACCGAGTTCGCGCAGCGCGCTCGCGCCCATGCTCGCGCCGCCGGTCACGCTCGTGGAATTGCGATGCTCCATGCCGTCGCCGTTGCAGCTCGGGCGATAGCACGCGACGAACGTGTAGGTGCCGAAGTCGAACGCCGGGAATTCTCCGAACACGGCGGCGGCTTCGCGCGCGATCTTCTTCGCCCCCGCCGCGTACTCGTCGACGGTCGCCGCGGGCGCGGGATCGTCCACCGCCGCGCGGAACGTCAGCGTCTTCCCGCCGCTCGTCTCGGTCCACTCGCGCCATTGGATCGGACCCACGTGCGTCGGACTGTCGAACAGATACTGCATGCCCGGCGCCGTGAACGTCTCCGGGTTCGACGTCGGAACGAGCTGTGTCGCGATCGTCCACGCCGGATTGGGGCGGTGAATGGTGACGCTGACCGGACGCCGCTCGAATCCGCGGGCGTAGAGAAACGTGCCCTGCGGCTGGATGTGCGCCTGCACCGCGTCGAATCCGGGATACGTGCCGTCGGCGCGATCGGCGAACAGCGTGTAGGTCACGGTGACGGTACCATCATGTCCCGCCACGTCCCAGCCGTACGGGTCCGGCCGCGTCACCGCGAGCTCGCGTCCCTTCGAGTCGACGGCCTTCAGCGAATACACGTTCTTCGCGAACTCGTGCAGCGCGTAGCGGCCCGTGGAGCTGCGCGCCATTCGCGTGTGGAGTGTGCCGGGCGGGACCGCGGTGAAAACCGCCTTCACCTCGGCTTCGTGGTGCACGATGTTCGGGAACGAGATCTCGTACGCGATCACCGGGCCCTTGTTGCCCTGTTCGACGGGATGGAGTTGCGCGAACGCGGCGCGCGCCGAGGTGGTCGCTGCGAACGCTGCGAGGGCGAACGCAGCGAGAGTCCTGGTGAATCGCATGTGATTGGATGGCAGAGGGCAGACGGCGGACGGCGGTTGGGACGTCAGAGGGCGGACGGCAGCAAACTGTGGCTATGACGAGTGCTCGCTCGCCGAGTGGCCCTCGTCGATCGGCGCGGTGTCGCGCAGGTCTTTCAGGATCTCGATCGCGCCCATGTGCAGCGCGACGTCGCCGAGCACGCGGCCCTCGGGGACGAGCGATGCACGCTGAAGACACATGAACTTTCCGGTCTGCGAGCCGATGTAGTCGCTGAGGCGCTGCCGCGCGGCCGCGCTCACGAATCCGTGCACGATCCTGCCGCCGAGGAGGGTGGCTTCCACGTTGCGCTCCTCGACGCCCGAAGGCTGCGCGGTCGCGATCTGCAAATCGCGGTCCGGGGCCGTCGCCATGATGATGTGTTCGGACTGCACGATGACGTGCCCGCGCGCCTCGTCGAGCTTCGGGCGGTGCGCCCGCGTGACGTTCATCCAGCCGCCGCGGCGGCCGTTCAGGTACGGAACGAGCGCCTGATCCTCGCCGATGAGGATGTGGCCTTCGACCATGGTGCCGTCGCGCAGGACCAGGTGGACTCGGCGCGACTGCGCCTGGCGGACTCGGTTCGTAGGAGAGGTCACAGGTTGGTTGATGAGGGGCGTCTGGCGACGCGATAGAGTGGCACGGCCAAGAGGAGCACATACATGGCGATCGCGACGATCGCATTCTCCGTGACCGACGTCACGCCGTCGCCCATCCAGTGCGTGATGCTGATGAAGTCGTCCTTGCGGAGCGCCTGCAACGCGGCGATGCCCACGCCGAGAATCGCGCCGCCCGCGATGAGTCCGGACGAGAAGAGCACGCCCGGCCCCGAGTCGCCGGTGTCGGCCTTCTGGCTGGACGCGGCGGAACGGCGCTCGACGAGCCAGCGTACGATGCCGCCCATGAAGATCGTCGCCGAGGTGGAAATCGGGAGATACGTACCCACCGCGACGGCGAGCGACGGCAGGCCGAGTATCTCCATCACCACCGCGATGAACGCGCCGATGAGTATCAGGCCCCACGGCAGCTTCTGTGTGAGTATTCCATCGACGACCAGCGCCATGATCTGCGCCTTCGGCGAGTCGAGTTTCTGGACGTGACGGCCGCTGTAGTCCGTTTCCTCGCGTCCGCCGATGCCGGGATCCACGAAGTAGGCGATCCGGCCGGCGTCGCTCACGAGGTAGCGGCCCGCGGGCGCGTCGCCCGTGCGCTCGAACAGGTGGCCGACCTTGTACGAGGTGCCGGCGATCGTCATCGGTTCGCTCTCGAAATTCGCAACCTGCACGCCGGGATAGTCGCGCACGACGATCGTCGTCTTCGCGTTGTTCAGGAATGCGATCATGCCGCCGATCATGATGGCGGACGTCGTCACGCCGAAGAGCAGGGCGACCTGCTGGCGCATGGGTGTCGCGCCGACGAGGTAGCCGGTCTTCAAATCCTGCGACGTCGCCGCGCCCACCGCCGCCGCGATGCAGACCACGCCGCCGATCGAGAGCGCGAGCACGCGATGCTCGATCCCCGTCCAGCCGACGGCGAGAAAAATCAGCGACGTCATCAGGACCGCCGCGACCGTCATGCCGGAAATCGGATTGGACGACGCGCCGATCTGGCCGCAGATCCTGCTCGACACCGACACGAACAGGAAAGCAAAAATTACCGCGAGGATCGCGCCGGGAAGGTTGATGCCGATCTGCGGCAGCGTCACCATCGCGATCATGAGCGCGACGATTCCACCGACGACATAGATCATCGGAATCTCGCGCTCGGTTCGCTTGACCGACGCGGCGCCCTTGGCTCCGCGAATGTCGCCGAAGCCCGCGATCATCGCCTGCCAGATCATCGGCATCGCGCGAGCGAGCGAGATGAGTCCCGCCGCGGTGACCGCGCCCGCCCCGATATAAAAGACGTAGTTCGCGCGCACCTGCATCGGCGACATCGTGTTGATCAGGACCGTTGCGGGGAAGATCGGTGCGGTGAGCCCCGCGCCGAACAGCTTGATCGCGGGGATGAGCACGAAGAACGAGAGCACGCCGCCCGCGAAGAGATATCCGCCGACACGCGGTCCGATGATGTAACCGACGCCCGTGAGTTCGGGACTGACCTCGGCCCGAAATTCTCCGATCAGCTCCGTCTTTCCCGCGGGCAGCATGCGCTGGAAAATCTTCGCGGGCACTTCCGCCCAGAGATGCATGCCGCCGTTGAGAAACTTGTAGAGCGCGCCGAGCCCGAAGCCCAGGAACACCGTGCGCGCCTGCACGCCGCGTTCCTCGCCGACGATGAGGACTTCGGCGCACGCCGTGCCCTCGGGGTACTTCAGCGTGTCGTGCTCCTTCACGATGAGCGACCGCCGCAGCGGGATCATCAGCAGCACGCCGAGAAGCCCGCCGACGATGGAAATGGCAGCGACCTTGGACCACGGCAACGCGTAGCCGAGCAGCAGGAGCGCCGGGAGCGTGAAGACGACACCGGCGGCGACCGATTCACCGGCCGAGCCGGTCGTCTGCACGATGTTGTTGCGCAGGATCTGCGGCTCGGTGTTTCCCATCGCGCGCGTGATGGCGCGGAAGATCGTGATCGAGAGCACCGCGATGGGGATCGAGGCGCTGACGGTGAGCCCGACCTTCAGGGCGAGGTACACGCTCGACGCCGCGAAGACCAGGCCGAGGATGCACCCGAGGACGACTGCGCCGACGGTTATCTCGGTGAGAGATTTTTCGGCGGCGACGTAGGGCTGATGGGGTGGGCTCATGGCTTGAATATGCAAACGGGCGCCTGAGGTGGTTAGTTAAGCCAACTACCAACAACCAACGACCAATGACTGTCTACCTGCGGTTTGCCGCCATCGCGCTCGTTCCGCTCCTCGTGGGCGCCCAGTCCCGCCCCGCCGCCCCGCGCTCCGCGGCGATCTCCGACGTCCGCTACGCCGTCACCTTCAAGGCCCTCCAGGGCATCGAGCGCGGCGTCGACGTCTCGATGTCGTTCACCGCAACCGGCAAGGAGCCCGTGCTCCTCTCGCTCCCGATCTGGACGCCGGGCGACTATGAGGTGAGCTGGTTTGCCCGCAACGTCTCGCGGTTCGCCGCGACCTCGCGCGGCAAGCCGCTCATGTGGGACAAGTCCTCTCCGTACACGTGGCGCATCGTCACCGACAATGGCGGGCCCGTCACCGTGGAATTCCACTACAAGGCCGACACCCTCGACAACGCGCAGAGCTGGGCGCGTGAGGATTTCCTCCTCTTCAACGGGACGAACCTCTTCCTGTATCCCGAGGGACGCGCGCTGGACTTTCCTGCGATCGTCACCGTGCAGACGGAGGATTCCTGGCGCGTGATCACCGGCATGACCCAGACCGGCGCGCGTACGTGGAGCGCGCCGAGCTATCACGAGCTCGTCGACCATCCGTTCTTCATCGGGAAATTCGACCTCGACAGCGCGCAGGTCGCCGGCGTGTGGATGCGCTTCTCCTCGTATCCCTCCGGTTCGGTGAAGCCGGCGCAGCGCACCAGGCTGCTGGAGGAGATGGCGCGCGCGATTCCGACCGAGGTGTCCGTGTTCGCCGACCGTCCGTGGTCGCGATACGACATCATGCAGATCGCCGACTCGTCGTCCCCGGGCATGAGCGCGCTCGAGCACGAGAACTCGAACGTCGGCGTGATCGGCAGCGGATACACCGGCGAGGATTTCGTGCCCTCGGTGTATGCACACGAGATCTTCCATTCGTGGAACGTGAAGCGCCTGCGGCCGCTCGACATGTGGCCGTACCGCTACGAGATGATGCAGCCGACGGCCTGGCTCTGGGTGAGCGAGGGAATCACGGACTACTACGCCGATCTCGCGCTCGTGCGGGGTGGGGTCATCAACGCGACGGCTTTTCTCGGAAAAGCCGAGATGAAGATGGACCATGTCGACAAGACCGTGCCGATCGCGCTCACCGACGCGTCGCTCCAGGCGTGGATCCACATGACCGATGGCACGCAGGACATCTATTACGACAAGGGATCGCTCGCGGGCCTCGCGCTCGACATCATGATCCGCGACGCGAGCGACAACGCCCAGAGCCTCGACGGCGTGATGCGTTCGCTCTATACCACCGACTACAAGACCGGGAAGGGCTTCACGCCGGCCGAGTGGTGGGCCGCCGTCTCGCGAGTGGCGAAGGGCGCGAACATCGCGGAGTTCAACGAGAAGTACGTCGACGGACGCGAGCGCTATCCGTGGGACCAATGGCTTGCGAAGGCCGGCTGGCGGCTGCACTCCGACACGCTGCACCAGCCGCGCATGGGCGTGAGTTTCCAGCCGGACAGTGCCGGCCTGCTCGTCATGCTCGTCGAGCCGGGGAGCATGGCGGCGACCGCGGGTATCAGGCCGGGCGACGTCGTCACGTCGCTCGATGGCGTTCCGACATCGAATCCCGCGTGGCAGGACTGGCGCCAGAAGTACGCCCTGCGCGAGGGAGCGCCGATCGAAATCAAGGTCGTTCGCGACGGCAGGGGGATCACGCTCAACCCGCCCGTGAAGTTCGCGACGCTGATCGACCGGAAGCTGGAGGCGGATCCCGCCGCGTCCGACAAGGCGAAGCGGATCCGCGACGGAATCCTCAAGGGAGTAACGGCAGGGGCGAGGCCCTGACGTCGTTCTGTTAAGGCCTGATTTTCTTGTATGACTCGATCAACGCCGAATCTCTCCCGGCAAGCGGCGCGCGCACCGCCATCTCCCGCTCGATCTCGTCCATCTCGCGCGGCGCGCCCGACGTGATCCGGTCGAATCCGGCCGCCGTGACGATGTAGTCGTCCTCGATCCGCACGCCGATGTTCGCGTACCTCCGCACCGCCGGCGCGATCTTCGCGAGGAGTTGCGCGTTGCGCGGCGTGTGCGGGATGATGTCGAGCGTGTTCTCGCGCACGTAGATCCCCGGCTCGATCGTGAACGCGCTGCCCACACCATAGTGCCCCGTCTTGCCCAGCTGGTCCACGTCGTGCACGTCGAGCCCGATCGGATGGCTCAGCGCGTGCATGTAGTAGAGGCGGTACTGGAAGCAGTTGTCGCCGCCCATGCAACCGTCGATTTTCGCATCGGCCGACTCGACCAGTCCGAGCCGCGCGAGCCCCGCCTTGATCACGGCCGTCGCCGAATCGCTCGACGCCTTGACCGGCGCGCCGGCCTTCACTTGCCGTTCGCCGGCCTGCTGCGCGTCGTACACGATCTGATAGATCTCGCGCTGCTCCGGCGAATACCTGCCGTTCACCGGCACGGTGCGCGTGAGATCCGCGGAATAGCCGCCGTAGCTCGCGGCCATGTCCATGTTGAGCACGTCACCCGACTGCATGAAGCGGTCGTTCGCGTTGTAGTGCAGCGTGGTGGAGTTCGGGCCCGAGCCGACGATGGAGCCGTAGGCGGGACCGTCGGCGCCGTTGCGCCGGAACGTGTATTCGGCACGGGCCTGAATCTCGAACTCGGCCATTCCCGGCGCGATGGCGTGCAGCACGTCCCTGTGCGCCATCGCACTGATCTTCGCCGCCGTCCGCAACAATTCCAGCTCGGCCGGCGACTTCGTCCCGCGCAGGTGCGCCACCTGCGCCGTCGCATCCAGCACCTTCAAGCCGGTGTTCGCCGCCTTGAGCGAATCGATCACCTTGTGCAGCGTCGTCGCGTCGCGTCCCTCGAGGCCGAACTTGTCTCCGACGCCGGCCGCGCCAAGCCGCCTTCCCGTCCAGACCTCCTGCGAGGGATCCTTCGGCTGCACGAACAGCATCGCGCGGTCATTCCCGCCCTTGTGCACGATCACCAGCGCGGCGTCGGGCTCGAGGAATCCGGTCAGGTAATTGAACGCATAGTCCTGCGTGAACACGTCGTAGTCGTGTTTCGGTTCCGGCGCCCCCATCACGACGACGATGCCGTTGCCGGGCAGCTCCGTCGAAAGCGCGGCGCGGCGTGCGGCGTATTCGGTCTGTGTGATCTGCGCGCGGACCGGCGCGGCAGCGCAGAGGAGAAGTGCGAAAACTCGAAGAATCTTCAAGCGAACCTCGATGTCTGTTCACGCGGGTTGCATCGGCGACGGCCGACGCCGAATATCAACGGTGACCTCGCAGCGCGCGTAGCACAACATCGTTCGCCGCGGTTCTTCGGGCTTTCGTCGCTTCCTGGTTCTTCTTCGACAGCGCTCCACGGAGTCCCCCAACATGCGCCACCAATTGTACCGCCTTCCGGCCGGGAAACTCGCCATCACGATGGCGCTGCTGCTGGCCGCCTTCGTGCCCGTGACAATCAGCGCCCAGGTCACGTCGCCGAAGGAGTTCTTCGGCCACAATATCGGCGATGACTACTGGCTTCCGAACTACACCCAGTTCCTGGCGTACTGGCAGAAGATCGCGCGACAGTCGCCCCGGGCGCACCTCGACACGATCGGCTTGAGCGCCGAGGGACGGCCGCAGCTCAGCATGGTGGTCTCCAGCCCCGAGAACATCAGGAATCTCGCGCACTACAAGGACATCGCGAAGAAGCTCGCGTACGCGGAGATCAGCGACGCCGAGGCCCACGCGCTCGCCAAGGAAGGGAAGTCGGTGATGTGGATCGACGGCGGGCTCCACGCCAGCGAAGTGCTCGGCGCGAACCAGCTCATCGAGACGAACTACCAGTTCCTCTCGATGAACGACGAGGAGACGCTCCGGATCCTGAAGGACGTCATCATCGTCTTCGTGCACGCGAATCCGGACGGCATGGAGCTCATCGCGAACTGGTACAACGCGGAGCCCGATCCCAAGAAGAAGAACATGAATGTCCCGCGCCTGTACCAGAAGTACATCGGGCACGACGACAATCGCGACTTCTACATGTCGAACCAGGACGAGACGACGAACATGAACAAGCGGATGTACCTCGAATGGTACCCGCAGATCGTCTACAACCATCACCAGACGGGACCCGCGGGCGCCGTGATGTTCGCGCCGCCCTTCCGCGATCCGGCGAACTATTTCTTCCATCCGGCGATGATCACCGGACTCGACATGGTCGGCGCCGCGATCAAGAACCGCATGGTGCTCGAGAACAAGCCCGGCGTAGTGGACCGCTCGCTCTCCTCGTACTCCACCTGGTGGAACGGTGGACTCCGCACCGAGGCGTATTTCCACAACATGATCGGCATCCTCACGGAATCGATCGGCAACCCGACGCCGATGACGATTCCGTTCGTTCCCGAGCGGCTGCTTCGCTTCGCCGACGAGGTGCTCCCGCTCCAGCCGTTTCAGGAGTGGCACTTCAGGCAGTCGATCGACTACTCGGTGACGGCGAACCGCGCGCTCCTCGACCTGCTCTCGAAGTATCGTGAAACCTTCCTGTGGAACACCTACAAGATGGGCCGCGATGAGATCCGGTGGGGCAGCGAGGACAACTGGATCGTCACGCCGCACGTGCTCGCCTACGTCGAGGCGAAGGCCGCGGCGGCCGGCGGCGGACGCGGCGGACGCGGCGGCGGTGCGCCGGCAGGCGCACCGGGCGACCTGAATCCGGACATCGCCGCGCAGTTCGGCGGCGGCAGCGCACCCGCCGCGCTCTACGCGGAGTTCAGGAAGCCCGAGATGCGCATGCCGCGCGGCTACATCATCCCGGCGAACCAGCCCGACTTCCTCACGGCCGAGAAGTTCCTCGTGGCGCTGCAGAAGGTAGGCCTCATCGTGCATCGCGCCAGCGCGCCATTCACGGTGAATGGCAAGAGCTATCCGGCAGGTTCATATGTGGTGAAGTCGGCGCAGGCGTTCCGTCCGGACGTGCTCGACATGTTCGAACCGCAGGACCATCCGAACGACTTCAAGTATCCGGGCGCGCCGCCGACCCGTCCGTACGACAACGCGGGGTGGACGCTCGCCTTGCAGATGGGCGTGAAGTTCGACCGCGTGCTCGAAGCGTTCGACGGACCGTTCGTGAAGCTCGACCCCCTCAAGGATCGCATCAAGCCGTCTCCGACCACCGTCGCGACGACGGGCGCGGGTTGGACGCTCTCGCCGAAGGTGAACGATTCGTACCACGCGCTGAGCCGTCTGTGGGCGGCGGGCGCCGATGTCTACCGTTTGCAGCATTCCGCGACGATCGGTGGCAAGTCGTATCCCGCCGGCACGATGTACGTGCCTCGGAACGCGAAGAGTACGTCCGTTGCGCAGAAGTCCGCTGCGGACATCGGCGTGGAATTCGAGCCGTCCGGCGATCTCGCCTCGTCCGGTGAAAAACTGCCGCCGCTTCGCATCGGGCTGTGGGATCGCTTCGGCGGCTCGATGCCGAGCGGGCAGATGCGCTGGCTGATGGAGCAGTACGAGCTGCCGTTCCGCGTGGTGTATCCGCAGGAACTCGATGCCGGCAATCTTCGCTCGAAGTTCGACGTGCTGATCTTCCCCGAGAGCTCGATTCCGGGAACGGGCGTCGGGCGCGGCGGTCGTGGCGGCGGAGGTGGCGGCCGCGGCGGCGCGCAAGACACGACCGCGATTCCCGCGGAGTTCCGCTCGTGGATCGGCAACGTGTCGGTGGATCGCACGCTCCCGAAGCTGAAGGAGTTCCTGCAGCAGGGCGGCCGTATCGTCGCGATCGGACCGTCGTCGATCAACATCGCGCAGCAGCTGGGGCTGCCGGTCAGCAATCACCTCGTCGAGCGCACGCCGACGGGAACGGCGGGCTCGCCGCTTCCCGCCGAGAAGTACTACGTGCCCGGCTCGCTGCTCGAAGTGGCGTACGACACCACGCTCGACGCGACGCGCGGGCAGGACTCGCACGGCATCGTGTTCTTCGACAACAGCCCGGTGATGCGGCTCGGGCCGGATGCCGAGCTGAAGGGCGTGAAGCCGGTGGCGTGGTTCGAGAACGCCACGCCGCTGCGCAGCGGGTGGGCGTGGGGGCAGAACTACCTCGACGGCGGGGTGGTGATGGCGGAGGCCAAGTACGGTCAGGGGACCGTGTACCTCTTTGGTCCGGAGATCACCTTCCGGGCGCAGCCGGCGGCGACGTTCAAGCTGCTGTTCAATGCGATTGTGGGGGGGAGCAAGGTGGACAATCGCATCGTGCCGTAAGACAGCACGCGCACTGCAGACTTAGGAACGAGTTAGCCCGTTTCTGGTTGGTTGGTTAACAGAAGTAAGAAATTAGCCCTGGCATCGAGCGCGATCGCGCGGCTCACTGCCAGGGCTAATTCTTGCACTTCAGTTAACCAACCAACCAGAAACGGGTTGACTCGCGGTTAGATCTTCGCGCCTGTCGAAGCCCAGTACGGCGCACGCAGCTCCCGCTTGAGCGTCTTCCCCGCCGCACTCCGCGGAAACTCCGCCATCACCAGCACCTCGCACAGCTGCTGGTACCGCGCCGCCACCCGCGAATTCGCCCACGAGCGCAACTCCTCGGCGCTGACCGAGAACCCTTCGCGGAGTATCACCGCTCCGACCGGCGCCTCACCCCACTTGTCGTGCGGCACCCCGAATACCGCCACCTCGCGCACCGCCGGATGCTGCACGAGCACTTCCTCGATGTCCTTCGGATAGACGTTCACGCCGCCGGAGATGATCAGGTCCTTCTTCCGGTCCACGAGGTGCAGGAATCCGTCGTCGTCCGCGTACCCGAGATCGCCCGTGTGCAGCCAGCCGTTCACGATCGCCTGAGCGGTGAGATCGGGCCGGCCGTGATATCCCGGCATGAGCATGGGCCCTCGTCCAACGATCTCGCCCACCTCGCCCGCAGGGAGGTCGCGCCCGTTCTCGCCGACGATGCGCATTTCGTTCATGTACGTCGGGCAGCCGACGGAATCGAGCTTGCGATCGTAATCTTCGCGGTCGAGGATCGTGATGAACCCCTCGGTCAGTCCGTACAGCTCGTAGAGTGAACCGCGCGCGACGGCGCGCAGCCGCTCCTTGTGCTCGCGGTGCAGCGGCGCGCCGACGGAGCAGAGCATTTCGATCGAGGAGAGCGCTTCCTTCGTGCACGACGGTTCGTCGAGGATCGCCGCGATCTGCGACGGCACCGTCATGATGTGCGTGACGCGCTCCCTCCTGATGGTCTCGATGAATGCGGCCGCGTCGAATTTCTTCATCAGCACGTACTTCGTGCCAAGGAAGAACGCCGGGAAGAACGTCACCAGCGCGCCGTTGAAGATCAGCGAGCCGGCGTGCATCACCACGCTCTCGGGGCGCATGCGAAACGCCGCCACGAACGTGGTGCAGTACGCCGCGCGGATCGCGTGCGTATGGACGATTCCCTTGGGCAACCCCGTGGTGCCGCTGCTGTAAATGATGTTGTAGACGTCATCGCCGTCGATGTCCGCGGTGGGCGCGTCGTCGCTCGCGCCGGAGGTCAGCTCCGAATAGCTGGCGTATCCCGCCTGGTTCGAGGCCTCCGCTCCGGCGGTGAGGATCCACCGGCTCGCGGGAATTCCCGGCAGCTGTGCCCGCGCCTCCTCGAGCACGGGCACCAGCTCCGCCGTGGACACCACCGCCGCCGCGCCGGCATCGCGCAAGAGCGAGAACAGTCCGCTGCCCCGAAGCAGCGGACTCAACGGCACGACTATGATGCCGGTCTTCGCCGCCGCCCAATAGAGCTCGATGAGCTCGAGGCAGTTCGGGACCACGAGCGCGACCGCGTCGCCTTTGCGCAGTCCCAGAGAGAGAAGCGCGTTGGCGGAGCGGTTCACTCGCAGTGAGAACTCCCGCCAGGTGAACCGCTGGCCCTCGAACACGACGCCCTCGTGATCCGGGCGATAGCGCGCGTGGTGCCCGACGATAGTGCCGAGGTGCATGGCTACGCCCCCGCCCGGGCTCGATGGCGGCCCAGAAAGTCCGATAGCACGGGGTTCAGCTTTTCCGGCGACTCGATCGGCAGCGCGTGGCGCGAGTCGGCAACGACCCTGACCTGCGCGTTCTTCATGCGGCGTGCCCACCCTTCTTTCACGGCCACCGGCACGTAGTCCTGGTCGGACGCGACGACCAGCGTCGGCGCGTCGATGCCGCCGATCCGTTCCAGCACGCTCCATCCGATGATCGCCTCCTGCGAGGCGATGTACGCGCGCTTGTCGTTCGCCGCCATGCGTTCGCGGAACAGCTTCCGCAAATCCTCCTGTTCGGGCTTCGGAAAGAGGCGCTTCGCGAGCATCTTCCCCATTCCCTTCGGACCGAACACGCGCGAGATGATCCGGCGCAGGCGAAACGCGCGCAACTCGATGCGTGTGCGCGGCACCAGCTCCGGTCCGCTGTTCACGATCGTGAGGGTCCGGACGCACCTCGGCGAATCGACCGCGAGCTGGAACGCGGTCATCCCGCCCATCGAGAGCCCGACGACGTGCGCGGGCGCGGCGCCGAGTGAGTCGAGGAGCGAGGCGGCGTCCGCGGCGAACTGGGCGACGCTGAACGGTCCGCCGGGCTTCAGCAGGTCGCGCGACCGGCCGCTGCCGCGCGCGTCCATTGCGATGACGCGATACGATCCCTTGAGCGCCTCGATTTGGGGCGCCCAGTCGAGCGTGCTCGATCCCAGTCCATGCAGCAGCAGCACGGGTTCGCCGCTCCCGGCTTCCTCGTAGAACAGCTCGGCGTCGTTCGTTCGCAAGGTCGGCATCGATTCGGTCCGTAGGAGCCTGCGCTCTCGCGCAGACCATTGTATTCGTTGCGGCGCCCTGGCGCACCAGTCATGTGCCCGAACAGGCGCCGTGTTGCGGATTTGCCCTTGACAACAAAATGCCAATACCTATTATCACATCGCTAATGCGTATAGGCAACAGTCGTGTCACGGCCACCGAGGTGGCAAGGAAGGCCGGGGTGTCGCAACCCACGGTCTCGCTCGTGCTCTCGCGCAATCCAAAAGCGAGGGTCGCGCCCGCAACTCGAGCGCGCGTCCTCAAGATCGCGCAAGAACTCGGATACCGGCCCAACCGTCTCGCGCAGGGGCTGGTTCGCCGCCGGTCGTACGCGCTCGGCGTGATCGTGCCCGGCTTCGACAATCCGGTTTACGCCGCTGTCATCTCCGGTGCCGAGAAGGTGGCGGCGCAGGCGGGATACGCCGTGCTCCTCTGTGAGGCGAAGGGCTCCGAGGTCGTGCAGCACCTCGAGGCGCTGCGCGACCGTCAGATAGATGGCGTGATCATCGCCGGCATCGCCGCGTCCACACTTCCTGCGGCCGCGCTCGACGGACTGAACGTCGTCCTCGTCAACCAGCCATCCGAAAAATTCTCGACCGTCGGCAGCGACTCGCTGAAGGCGGGCACCATCGCCGCCGAACACCTGCTCTCGCTCGGTCATCGCCGCCTCGCGTTCCTCGGTCCCGCTGACGCGATCCCCGCGTTCCGCCTGCGCGAGCGCGGGTTCGTCACAGCCTTGCGCGGCTCCGGCGTTTCTCTCCCGTCGGAGTTCCTCCATCGTGCCGCGGCAACGGTGGCCGGCGGACTCGCCGGCATGCGCGCGTTGCTCGCGCTCTCCGAGCGGCCCACGGCCGTGTTCTGCGCGAACGATCTCATGGCGCTCGGCGCGCACAAGGCCTGTTCGGTTGCCGGAGTCGGGCTTCCGCGAGATCTCTCGCTGCTCGGATGCGACGATATCGAGATGGCACAGCTCGTCACGCCGGAGCTCTCGACGATTTCGCTGCCGGCGCGCGAACTCGGCGCGCGCGCCGTTCGCCTCCTGCTCAAACAGATCGACGCGGACGGCGCGCTGCCGCCCGCCTCGCAATTGCTTGCCGTGAAGCTCGTCGTCCGCGGAACCATGGGTCAGCACACACCCGCCCAATCCAGGTAGTCCCCAAGAGCAGACCTTCAGAGGAGGAGTTTGATGATGTTCCGCACGATCCTTGCTCGCGCGATTCGCGGTGCCGCGATCCTTGCCGCGATTCCGGCACTCGCACTCGCGCAAACCGGACGAATTTCCGGTACGGTGACGGATGGGTCGAAGAATCCAGTCGCCGGCGCGCAGGTCCTCGTTTCGGCGGTGGGGCTTTCCGCCGAATCCGGCGCCGACGGCAAGTACACGGTGACCGGCGTCCCCGCGGGGACGTACCAGATCCAGGTATATCGGCTCGGCTTCAAGGCCAAGACGATGACGGGAGTGACCGTCACGGCCGGACAGAGCGCGAGCCTGCCGATCTCGCTCGAGGCCGCCGCAGTGCAGCTCGGCGGAGTCGTCGTGTCGGCATCGCGTCGCGTCGAGAAAGTCACCGATGCGCCAGCCGCTATCACGACCATCGACGCGCACGCGCTCGAGGGCACGGTGGGCAACTCGTTCGCTCCGGCGCTGAAGGGCGTTCCGGGCATTGACTTCATTCAGGTTGGCGTCACCGCGAGCGCCGTGAACGCGCGCGGGTTCAACTCCTCGTTCAACACCCGGATGCTGCAGACCGAGGACGGCCGCATCGCGACGCTGCCGGAAGCTGGACTTCCCGCGGGCACGCTGACGACGATTCCGAAGGTCGACATCGCGAGCATCGAAGTGTTGACGGGCCCCGGCTCGGCGCTCTACGGTCCGGACGCGTCGAACGGCGTCATTACGCTCTCGACGAAGGACCCGAAGGCGTTTCCAGGATATACGCTCGAACTGTCGGGGGGCACGCGCAGCTTCTACGATGTGCAGGGCCGTTACGCCCACGTCACGTCCGACGGAAAGTGGGGCTTCAAGTTCAACGGGGAGAAGCAGTCGGCGAACGACTACAACTACGCGCCCTCCTATCAGAACCCGGGCGGTACGACGTTTGCTGCGGTTCCGGAGAAGGGAACGGACTTCAATACGAATGTCACTCGCGGCAACGGGTTGCTCGCGTACTACTTCGATAACGGCGGCCGGCTCTCAGTCGACGCCGGTGCGAGCGCGAGCTACGGAATCGGCCAGACCAACGTCGGCCGCAACCAGCTGGTGAACTACGGCTACAAGCACCTCCAGCTCAAGTACACGGGCGCCCGCTGGTTCGCGCAGGCCTACGAGAACTCCTCGACGGGCGGCGGCACGTTCCAGCTCAACGGTTACACCACGAACTCGTACAGCCATCCCACGATCTCGAACGATTCCGCGAAGGCGCTCTCGTCGTTCCCGGGTGAAGGCCGCATCATGGCCGCCGAGGTGCAGAACAACTTCTCGCTCGGCATGCTCGAACAGTCGGGGGTCAGGGCGCTCGACGAAACGCACGTGATCTGGGGCGCGCAGTACCGTCGCGATCGCGTGAGTTCGTACATGCACTGGCTCACCGACCGGGCCACGGGAACCGCGATCCTGACGGAGCAGAAGGGCGCGTATCTGCAGATCGAGACGCCGTTCTCGGCCATGTTCCGCACCGTGCTCTCGGCGCGCTACGACCAGCCGGACCGGTACGGTTCGCAGTTCTCGCCGAAGGCGGCGATCCTGTTTTCGCCGGTCGCCGACCAGACGTTCCGCGTCACGTACGGCAAGGCGTTCAAGTCGCCGACGATCCTGATGACCGATTTCTTCTATCCGAATTTCGCGCCGTACGTCGGCGTGTTCGGCAACACGACCGGTTACGACGTCAAGAACGCCGCGGGCACGGTCACCGCCTCGTACGGTCCCATCCAGCCGGAGACGAACGACACGTGGGAACTCGGCTACAAGGGTGAGATCAGCAACAAGCTCTTCATCGACCTCACCGCCTACCAGACCAGGTACCAGAACTTCCAGAGCCCGCTGAGCATTATCGCGAATCCGTTCCTCGGCACGAACGCGTACAATCACGTCACCGGCGCGAAGGTGACGGACCAGGCCGGCGGCCCGCAGGTGGTCCTCATCTATTACAACCTCGGCGAGGCGACCATCGGAGGTCTCGACGCGGGCCTCAAGTACTATTTCACCGACAACGTCTCGGCGTCCGGCAACATCGGCCTCATCAAGGTCGACACGATCAAGACGACGAACCTCGAGGCGACGGCGATCAACAGCACCTCGGCGAAGGCGAATATCGGCATGGACTTCGCCAACGTCATGCCGAACACGAACGCCGGTTTCTCGATGCGGTATGTGAACCGCTACAGTTTTTTGTCTGGGGTGAACGCAGGAATCATCCCTTCGTTCGGTACGCTCGACTTCTCCGCGAGCTACCAGATTCCGCGGACCAACACCCGGATCACGCTGCAGGCACAGAACATCTTCGGGTGCAGCGGCGGCACGTCCACGCCGCCGGCGACCGGCATTTCGTCCGGCGTGCCGGCGATCTACACGGTCAAGCAGTCGTGCGGCTTCGGCCAGACGCACCAGGAAATGCTGAACATGCCCGCGATCGGTCCGCTGGTGTTCCTCGGCGTGCGGTGGGACGGGCGCTGAGCACCTCCCGCTCAGACGAGTTCATCGCCGGCGTCTTCAAGGACGGCGCCGGCGAGAGGCGGTATAAGCTGTTCCGGCCGTCGGCGGAGAAGATGCCGGCGGCCGGACAGCGCACCTTGGTGGTGGTCCTCCATGGGTGCACGCAGGATGCCGACGACATCGCACGCGGTACGCGCTTCAACGAGGCGGCCGCGCGCGATGGATTCGTCGTGTTGTATCCCGAGCAGCCCGAGTCGGCGCATCCCCGCAAGTGCTGGAACTGGTACGAGCCGGGACAGATCCGTCGAGGTGCGGGGGAGGCCGCGATCATCGCGAACCTGACGCTGAAGATCGCGCGTGAGGAGGGGATCGACCTCAGGCACGTGTTTCTCGCGGGGATTTCCGCCGGCGCGGCGATGGCGGCGAACCTCGCCGCCGGGTATCCGGAGGTGTACGCCGCGGTGGCGTTCCATTCCGGACTTCCGGCGCTCGTCGCGAACGACGTCGCGTCGGCGCTCGCCGTGATGAGCAAGGGACCGGCGGAATCCGACGAACTCGGCGCGCTCGCGTTCCACGAAATGGGCGCGCATGCTCGCGTGGTGCCCGTCATCGCGTTCCATGGAGTGTCGGACCCGTCGGTATCGGTGCTCAACCTTCGGGCGATCGCGCGCCAGTGGGTGGTCGCGAACGCGCTCGCAGCGCGCGCGAAGCCGCCGGAACCGGTGGAGGTCCATCCGGCGGACCCGCGTCTCTCCGGGCTGCGCTACGTACTTTCCAATGGCACGGTGCTCGCGGAGGCGTGGCGCGTGGAGGGGTTGGCGCACGCGTGGTCCGGTGGATCGGCGGCGGGTTCGTACGCCGATCCCGGCGCGCCCGACGCCACCACGATGATGCTCGAGTTTTTCCGCAGCCATCCGCGGCCGTGAGCAGCGGACACGAGATGAGGCCATCATGAGAGGAACCGCCTTGCACGCCAAAGGCTCGACGTTTCACACCACGGCCGACTTCGTCCGCGCCGAATACGGCGACGCGATGCTCGCGCGCGTGCTCGAGGACCTGAGTCCCGAGGCTCGCGCGAGCGTGGAGCGCGCGTCGGCCACCGACGAGCTGGACTACGACCTGCTGCAGGAGCTCTGGGCGGCGACCGACGCGATTATCGGAGCTGCCGATCCAGGCTGGATGGAGCGCGCCGGCGCGTTCTCGATAGGACTGCGCGGCGCGCAGATGTACGGCGGGATACTCCGCAAGAAGGATCCGGCGGAGTTCCTCACGCAGAGCATCTCGCTGTTCAAGCTCTACTACCATCCGGGCGACATCGAACTGGTGGAGCATGTGCCGGGGCGCGCGGTGCTCCGGCTCGTCGGCTTCGAGTCGCGCACGCCGCTCTTCTGCCGCCGACAGACCGGCGGCCTCACGAAGGCGATCGAGCTCGCGGGCGGCGACAACGCGACGACGCGGCACGTCCGCTGCGAGCACGAGGGCGACGCATTTTGCGAATGGGAGCTCACCTGGGGTTCGGCCGACAAGAATCCGCGTGACGTCCCGCGTAGCGCGTAGCCGCGCCCGTGCTCTAAGTTGAGCGCGTGCTCAAATCATCCATACTTGGCCTCGTCGTACTCTCGCTGATCGTCGTTGGCACCGGGTACGCCGGCTCGTTTGCGCCCGGCGGTCCCACCGCGTGGGCCCCCTGGTGCATCTCGACCGGCACCTGCGGTGCGCTGATGTCGCTCATGGCGCTCGGCGCGGTGCGCCGCGGCCGCATCGCTCCGGTCCTCCAATGGGTGTTCGCTGGGATGTTTCTCTGGTGCGGCGGCTGCTTCGCGGTGGCCCTCGCACTGCCGGCAAACGAAGGGGCGGGCGGCACGCTCCTGTTCGGCTTTCCCCTTCGCTCGACCATCGTGCTTCTCGGCGTGGCCGTGGTGCCGATCCTCGTGTTCCCGCTGGCGTGGGCGCTCACCTTCGACTCCTCGATGCTGAGCGAGGACGACTTGCGAAGACTGCGTGAGGCCCAGGCGGCAATGGCCTTGGGGAACAACGCCGGCGGCCGTGCCGACGAGGTTTCGAAATGATCGCGCTGCTTCAAGCGTCGCTGCCGCGAATGACGCAGCCGCTGATCGTGACGATCGCGCTCCTGTACTTCGCGGTCGTCGCGGTGATCGCCACGTGGGCCACGCGGAGAACCAAGAACGAGCGGGACTTCTTCGTCGCGGGCGCCGGCGTCGGCCTGTGGACGCTGGCGATCGCCAAGATGGCTGCGTCCCTGTCTGGATTCTCATTCGTCGGGGGACCGGGGCTCGTCTACACGATCGGCCTGGCCGGAGTGTTCATCATTCTCCCGGGCGCGCTCTCGAATGCACTCGGTGCGTGGGTGCTCGCGAAGAAGATGCGCCTGCTCGGCGAAGCTCGCGGACTGCTGACGGTCCCGGCCGCGATCGGTGCGCGGTACCGCTCGCCGGCCGCCCAGGGGCTCGCCGCGGTTGGAATCCTCATCGCCGTCATCGGCTACATGGCGACCAACCTGCTCGCGCTCGGCATCGTGATCGAAGCCATCTTCGGTACGTCGCTCGCCGCGGGTATCTGGATCGGCACGGCGGTCATTCTCGCGTACTCGGTGGCCGGCGGCATCCTCGCCGGGATCTTCACGGACGTGTTCCAGGGATCGGTGATGGCGGTCTCGTCGCTGATGGTTGTTGCGTTCGCGCTCAAGGCGGGCGGCGGGCTGACGCACATCTCGCAGACCATCATGCAGGCCGATGCGAAGTTCCTCGGACCCTGGGGCAACGCGGGGCCCATAACGGCGCTCTCGTTCTTTTTCGTGTTCAGCGTCGGATCGCTCGGCCAGCCGAACGTCATCCACAAGTTCTACATGCTGAAGAATCCGCGGCAGCTCAAGTGGTACCTGCTGCTCATGTCCGTCGCCCTGCTCATGGCGCAGCTGATCTACATCGCGATCGGCGTCGTGGTCAAGGCGCTCGTCACGCAGGGTTCGCTGGCTCCGCTCGCGAAGGCGGATCAGGCCACGCCGATGTTCCTCCTGCACGCCGCGCCGGTGCTCGTGGCCGGCCTCGTCTTCTCCGGCGTCGCCGCGGCGATCATGGCCACGGTGAACTCCTTCATGAACGCGGGCGCCGCGGCGCTCACGCTCGACATTCCGACGGCCTTCGGACGGAAGCTGAGCGACGAGCTGCTGTGGGGACGCATCACCACCATCGTGCTCGCGGTCATCGCGGCCGGCGTCGCGCAGGTGTCCGGAACGCTCGTCGCCTTTCTCGGCATTTTCGGATGGGGACTCTTCGCGTCGACGATCGCCCCGGCACTCGCGGTCGGGCTCAACTGGGAGGGCGCGACGAAGGCCGGTGCGATCGCGTCCATCTGCACTGGGCTCGGGCTCACGCTCGTGGGCGGGACCCTCGGCTACTTCAAGATCATCAAGCTGCCGACCGGCGTGGACGTCGCCTCGCTCTCGCTGATCACGTCGCTGCTCGTGTTCTTCGCGGTCTCGTGGATCACGCGCCGGAACGCCGCGAGCGAGCTCGACGCCGACATCCAACTCGTGATGGAGGCATGACGATGCGATTCGCCGATCTCCAGGTCGGGCAGTCCGCCGAGCGGACGAAGTTGATGACGGAATCCCTCATCAACGCCTACGCGGAACTCACGGGCGATTTCAGTCCCGTGCACATCGATGAGGCCGCGGCAGCGAAGACGCGCTTCGGCACCCGCATCGCGCACGGCATGCTCTCGGTCAGCTTTCTCTCGGCGCTGATCGGAATGGACTTGCCGGGCCCCGGCACCATCTGGGTCGCGCAGGCGCTGAAATTCAAGCAGGCCGTAAAGCTTGGCGACACCATCACCTGGCGCGTGGAAGTCCTCGAATTGTTTCCCGAGAAGAAACGCGCGAGACTGTCAACCGTATGCCGCAACCAGCGCGGTGAGATTGTGATCGAGGGTGAAGGTACGATCCTGCTCCTGGAATAGACTGGTCGTCAGGAAGAGGCGAGTGGCGAGATGGATGCGGGATTCTCGACCCGATGCAGAGTGCGGAAGNNAGTGCGGAAGAGGAATTCGGGTAATGGGGCAAGAGATGAGCGGCGAGTTTGAATGCGGGATGCGGAATTTCGACCCGATGCAGGGTGCGGAAGAGGAACGCGGAATTCGGGGGCAAGGGCTGAGACGTCAGACGAGTGCGGGCAAATGAAACGACCAAGGGCGCGACTCAATCGAGTTCGCGCCCTTTCTCTTTCCTCATCACTTGGTGCCGCATCCCGCATTCACGCTCGCCACTCACCGCTTACCCTGAATCCCGCAATCCTCTTCCGCACCCTGCATCGGGTCGAAATTCCGCATCCCGAATCCAACTCCTCACCCTTCGCCTATTTCAGCAGCGCCTTCGCAATCGTGGCGAGCTGCATGTTGGAAGTCCCCTCGTAAATCTTCCCGATCTTCGCGTCCCGGTAGAACTTCTCCACCGGAAACTCTTTCGTGTATCCGCATCCCCCGAACAGCTCCAGCGCGAGCGACGTGACCCGTTCGCACACCTGCGACGCGTAGAGCTTCGCCATTGCCGCTTCCTTGGCGATATCGTGGCCGCCCTCCTTGAGTCGCGTGGCGTTGTAGACCATCAGGCGCGCCGCCTCGAGTTCCGTCGCGACCTGAGCGAGCTGGAACTGCACGCCCTGGAATTCCGCGAGCGCCTTTCCGAACTGTTTGCGCTCCTTCACGTACGCGATGGCCGCGGCGAGCGCGCCCTCCGCGTTGCCGATCATCTGCGCGCCGATGCCGATGCGTCCCTCGTTCAGCGTCTCCATGGCGATCTTGTAACCCGTGCCGACCGGGCCGAGCACGTTGCCGGCGGGAACCTCGACGCCGTCGAGGATGATTTCCGTGGTGCTCGACGCGCGGATGCCCATCTTGTCTTCCTTCTTCCCGACGCTGAATCCCGGGAACGTCTTCTCGACGATGAACGCCGTGATTCCCTTGTAGCCCTTGGACGGATCCGCGTTCGCGAAGACGATGAACACGCCGGCTTCGGCGCCGTTGGTGATCCAGAGCTTCCGGCCGGTGAGGATCCACGTGTCGCCCTTCTTCTCGGCGCGCGTCACGAGACCGAAGGCATCCGATCCCGAGCCTGCCTCGGAGAGCGCGTAGGCGCCGACCGTATTTTCGCACAGGCGCGGCAGGTATTGTTCGCGCTGCGTTTCCGTGCCGTACGCGAGGATCGGATAGAGCACGAGTGTGTTCTGCACGTCGACCACGATCGCCGCGGCCGCGTCCACCTTGCTGATCTCCTCGACGGCGAGCGTGACCATCATGAGGGATCCGCCGCCGCCGCCGTACTTCTCGGGCACCTGGATCCCCATCATCCCGAGCTCGAAGTACTTCGGGATCAGGTCGGGATCGAGCTTCGCCGCCCGCTCCATGGCGGCGACGCGCGGGCGGATTTCACCGTCGACGAACGACGCCACCGCGTCGCGGAATGCGCTCTCTTCGTCGCTGAGGACGCTGAGCGGGGCGTGGATGTTTGCCGGCATCGTCAGAATGCCCCCATCTCGAACTTCTTCGACGGCGCCCCGAACAGGTTGCCCTGGGCAAGATCCGCTCCCGCGGCGAGCAGGGCATCCCGCTCCCCCGCCGTTTCCACTCCCCCTGCGATCAATGGCACCTCGAGCGATGCGAACATCGCGTATATCGCGCGCACGGTGCGCTGACGGTTCGGGTTCTTCTCGATTCCGGCGAACGCGCTCCGGTCGAGCTTCGCGAAATCGGGCCAGAGCATGTTGAAGAGCTCGAGGCCGGAAGTCCCGGTTCCCACGTTGTCGATCGAGATCCTGAAGCCGGCGCCGCGCAGGCCGCTCAGCGCGGCCGTGAGCGCGCCGAGCTGCTCGCCCGCCACGCTCTCGCGCACGTCGAGCACCACGCTGTTCGCGATCGGCTCGAGCGGAGCGCCCGATCCGGTGAGCAGCGATTCCTGCGCGTCGAGCGGATGCATGTTCACGAACAGCAGCGCGCCCTCGGGCATGTCGCCGCAGTCCTGCCCGATGCGCTGGTAGATCGTGCGCGCCAGGGCGGTGCGCCAGCCCACCCGCTCCGCCGCGTAGAGCAGAGCGCCGTACGACGAGAAGAGCGTCTCGTCGCAGCGCATCAGCGCTTCATAACCGATCACGTGTTTCTTCTTCATCGAAACCATCGGCTGGAACTCGGCGTGGATCGTCGCGAAGGTGCGCGTGAGCACCGCTTCCAGCGTGGCGCGATCGCCGTAGGGAATCGCCTTGCCGGCCTGCACCGCGAGCGCGGCGCGCTTCATGCGGGCGAGCTCGCCGAGCGCCGCGGCGCGGCCCACGGAGGTCACGAGCGCCTCTGGCTCGACCGGCTTGAGCAAGTACTGCGATGCGCCGTACTCGATCGCGTCGAGCGCCGAGTCGAGCGTGGCGCCCGCCGTCATCAGGATCACCGGCACGTCGAGATCGTGCTGCCGCAGCTCGCGCAGAAAATCGACCCCGGACAGTTCCGGCATGATGATATCGGTGAGCACGACGTCGAATCCCTTCTCGGCGAGCAGTGAGAGTCCTTCGCGCGCGTTGCTCGCGCTCGCCACGGCAAACCCGTGGCGTTCGAGGAGCAATCCGATTACGCGGAGTACCGAGGGTTCATCGTCGATGATGAGAACACGGCGAGCACCCGGGGGCGCTGAAACAGTTGCTGCTGGCATACCCTAATTATCGGTCGTAGGCGAGGATCGGCGCTAGCCAGCGCTCGACATCCTTCAGCTCCATCCCCTTGCGCCGAGCGTAGTCCTCCACTTGGTCGCGCTCGATCCTGCCCACCCCGAAGTACCGGGACTGGGGGTTCCAGAAGAAATAGCCGCTCACGGCGGCCGTCGGAAACATGGCAAAGCTCTCGGTCAGCTCGATCCCCGCGCGTTCCGTGGCGCCGAGCAGCTCGAAGAGGGTCTTCTTCTCCGTGTGGTCCGGGCAGGCCGGATACCCCGGTGCGGGACGGATACCCTGATACTGCTCGTGGATGATGGCGGAGTTGTCGAGGTGCTCGTCGGGGGCGTAGCCCCAGAACTCCCGGCGCACGCGCTCGTGCAGCCGCTCCGCCAGCGCCTCGGCGAGGCGGTCTGCGAGCGCCTTCACCATGATCGAGCTGTAGTCGTCGTGCACGGCCTCGAATTCGGCGACTTTCTCGTCGACTCCGATGCCCGTCGTCACGGCGAACATCCCCATCCAGTCGGTGAGCCCGGTCGAGCACGGCGCGACGAAATCCGCGAGCGCGACGTTCGGCCGCCCGTCCCCCTTCACCATCTGCTGCCGGATCGTGTGGATGACCGCCAACGGTGAGCCCTCCGGCTTCCGGCTTCCGGCTTCCGGCCTTGGTCCTCCGTCTTCCGCCCAGATCTCGATATCCTCCGCCCCATTCGAGTTCGCCGGAAAGAACCCGACCACCGCCCTCACCTTCAGCCAGCGTTCCTCCACGATCTTCCGCAGCATTGCCTGCGCGTCGCTGAACAGGCTGCGCGCGCTCGGTCCCACGAGGGGATCTTCGAGGATGTCCGGATAGTGTCCGGCCAGTTCCCACGTCTGGAAGAACGGCGTCCAGTCGATGCGCGGCACGAGATCGCCGAGGGGAAACTCATGTTCGTCATAGGAGCGAACGCCCGTGAAGCTCGGTTTCGGCGGTGAGACCTTGCTCCAGTCCACCGGCACCTTGTTCGCGCGCGCCTGCTCCAGCGTTTGCGTCTTCGTCTCGCGCCGCCGCTCGGCGCGCCGCTCGCGAACCTCGCGATATTCCTCGCGCAAGTCCTTCGCGAACGCGTCGCGCGTTGCATCGGAAAGCAGCGCACTCACCACGCCCACCGCGCGCGACGCATCGAGCACGTAGACGACCGGCCCCGAGTAGTGCGGCTCGATCTTCACGGCGGTGTGCACCTTGCTCGTCGTCGCGCCGCCGATGAGGAGCGGAATGGTGAAGCCCTCACGCTCCATCTCGCCCGCGACGAACGCCATCTCCTCGAGCGACGGCGTGATGAGTCCCGAGAGGCCGATGATGTCGGCCTTCTCGCGAATCGCCGTCTCGAGGATCTTCGCGCACGGGACCATCACGCCGAGGTCCACGACTTCATAGTTGTTGCACTGCAGGACGACGCCCACGATGTTCTTGCCGATGTCGTGCACGTCGCCCTTCACGGTCGCCATGACGACTTTTCCCTTCGCGCGCGTGTCCGCGTTCTTCACCTTTTCCGCTTCGATGTACGGAATGAGGTGGGCGACGGCGCGCTTCATCACGCGGGCGCTCTTCACGACCTGCGGCAGGAACATCTTCCCCGACCCGAACAGGTCGCCTACGATGTTCATGCCGTCCATCAGCGGACCCTCGATCACCTCGATTGGGCGCTCGGCGAGCTTGCGCGCTTCCTCGGTGTCGTCGACGACGAAATCGGCTATTCCATGGACGAGCGCGTGCTGCAGGCGCTCGTGCACCGGTCCGGCCCGCCATTCGAGGTTCGTTGCCTGACGCGCTGCGTCGCCCTTCACGGAATCCGCCGCTTCGAGCAGGCGCTCGGTGGCGTCGGGGCGGCGATTGAGGACGACGTCCTCGACGAGCTCGAGAAGCTTCGGCGGAAGGTCCGAGTAGAGCGGCAACGCGCCGGCGTTCACGATCCCCATGTCCATTCCCGCCGACACCGCGTGATAGAGGAACACGGTGTGGATCGCCTCGCGCACGGCGTTGTTGCCGCGGAACGAGAACGAGACGTTGCTCACGCCGCCGCTCACCTTCGCGTGCGGAAGCCGCGCCTTGATCTCGCGCGTGGCCTCGATGAAATCCACGGCGTAGTTGTTGTGTTCCTCGATGCCCGTCGCGATCGCGAAGATGTTCGGGTCGAAAATGATGTCTTCGGGCGGGAAGCCGACGCGCTCGGTGAGGATGCGATACGCGCGCTCGCAGATGGAAATCTTGCGCGCGGCGGTGTCGGCCTGACCCTGCTCGTCGAACGCCATCACGATCACGGCTGCACCATAACGCCGGACAAGAGTAGCCTGACGGACGAACGCGTCCTCGCCCTCCTTCATCGAAATGGAGTTGACGACGCCCTTGCCCTGCAGGCACTTGAGCCCGGTCTCGATCACCTTCCACTTGGAGGAGTCGAGCATGAAGGGCACCTTCGCGATCGCGGGCTCGGTGGCGGCGAGGTTCAGGAACTTCTTCATCGCCGCCTCGGCGTCGAGCATGCCCTCGTCGAAGTTGATGTCGATGATCACCGCGCCGGCTTCGACCTGCTGGCGCGCGACTTCGAGCGCCGCGTCGTAGTCGTCCGCGAGGATGAGCTTCTTGAACTTCGCGGAGCCGGTGACGTTCGTGCGCTCGCCGACGTTCACGAAATTCGTGTCCGGTCCGATCGTGAGCGGTTCGAGCCCGGAGAGGCGCAGGCGCTTCGGCACGTCGGGGATCGCGCGGGGCGCGATTCCCGCGACGGCGCGCGCGATGGCGGCGATGTGCGCGGGCGTGGTGCCGCAGCAACCGCCGACGATGTTGAGGAATCCGGACTCGGCGAACTCCTTGAGAATTCCCGACGTGTAGGTGGGCGTCTCGTCGTACTCACCCATCTCGTTCGGCAGTCCCGCGTTGGGATGCACGCTCGTGAAGCACGGGGCGACGCGGGCGAGCTCCTGGATGTAGGCGCGCAGGTCCTTGGCGCCGAGCGCGCAGTTGAGGCCGATGGAGATCGGCCGGGCATGTGCGACCGAGTTCCAGAACGCTTCCGTCGTTTGACCGGAAAGCGTGCGGCCGCTCGCGTCGGTGATCGTGCCGGAGATCATGACCGGCACGCGCACGCCGGCGGCGGCGAACGCTTCTTCGATCGCGAAGAGCGCGGCTTTCGCGTTCAGCGTGTCGAAGATCGTCTCGACGAGCAGGAGATCGGAGCCGCCGTCGAGCAGTGCGCGCGCGGACTCCGTGTACGCGACGACGAGCTCGTCGAACGAAACGTTCCGGAACCCGGCGTCCTCCACGCGCGGCGAGATGCTGGCCGTGCGATTGGTGGGGCCGAGCACGCCGGCGACCCAGCGCGGACGGCCGTCGCGTGCTTCAGCTGCGTCGCATCGTTCGCGCGCGAGTCGAGCGCCGGCCTCGCAGAGTTCGGCGGCGAGCTCCTCCATCCCGTAGTCGGCCATCGCGACACGTGTCGAGTTGAACGTGTTCGTCTCGATGATGTCCGCACCGGCATCGAGGTACGCGGTGTGGATGTCGCCGATGGCGGCGGGGCGGGTGAGCGTGAGGAGGTCGTTGTTGCCCTTGAGGTCGCGGTGCCAGCTCGCGAAGCGCTTGCCGCGATACTCCTTCTCGCCGAGGCGGAATTTCTGGATCTCGGTGCCCATGCCGCCGTCGAGGATGAGGATGCGGCGCGGGAGCTCGTTGTTCAGGAGCGTGAGGCGGGAGGACCGATTGAACGGCGGGTAATCGGTCATTGGTCGTTGGTCGTTGGTCGTTGGCGGTGACTGTTCATCTGCCGTCCGCCGGCTGCTGTCCCAGCTGCCGTCCGTCGTCCGCCGTCTGCCGTCCCGGTCTCAGTCCCAAGATGTGGCACAACGCGTATGCGAGATCTGCTCTATTGAGCGTGTAGAAATGGAATTCCGTCACGCCCGCTTCCGCGAGCTGGCGGCACTGCTCGGCGGCGACGGTCGCGGCGACGAGCCTGCGGGTTTCCGGATCGTTCTCGAGCCCCTCGAACATCGGCGCCATCGTGCGCGGCACCGTCGCGCCGGCCTGCGCGGCGAAGCGAGTCATCTGCGTGAAGTTCGTCACGGGCATGATGCCCGGCACGATCGGCACGGTGATTCCGGCCTTCCGCGCGCGGTCGACGAAGCGCAGGTAGGTCCAGTTGTCGAAGAAGAACTGCGTGATGGCGCGCGTTGCCCCGGCGTCGATCTTGCGCTTGAGGTTGTCGAGCTCGGCGTCGAGCGAGCGCGAGTCCGGATGTCCCTCGGGGAATGTCGCGACGGATACCTCGAAATCGTGCTGCGTGCGCAGCGCGGCGACGAGCTCCGATGTCCAGGCGTAGCCCTGCGGGTGCGGCGTGTAGGCGGGCGTGCCGGCAGGCGGATCGCCGCGCAGTGCGACGATGTGCCGGACGCCCATTTCCCAGTAGGAATGTGCAACCTCGTTCACTTCATCGCGCGAAGCATCCGCGCAGGTGAGGTGCGCAGCGGGCACGAGCGCCGTCTCGGTGAGGATGCGCTGGACCGTCTTGTGCGTGCGTTCGCGGGTGCTGCCTCCGGCGCCATACGTGACCGAGACGAATTTCGGTGCGAGTGGCTCGAGCCATTTCACCGCGCGCCAAAGCGATTCTTCCATCTCCGGAGTTTTGGGAGGGAAGAATTCGAAGGAGACGTTGAAGGGAACGGCGAGGCTGAGGGGCATCTATATATAGAAGACAGACGGCAGACGGCAGACAGCGGACGGCAGCCAGACGGGACGGCCGGAACGAAAAACGCCCGAGGCGACGAGGCGGCCCGGGCTGGCGCTTTAGCAGGTTGTTTAACGTGGCCGCAATTTGCCTCCAAATCGCCACGGGATCGATTGTCTTGCTGTATCAGTATATCCGGATGAACGGATGGAAGCAAGGGGGCGGGGTCGCGGGGCCTAGGTCCCTGATTGTCGCAGCAGAATAGAAACGGAGGTTTGGACCGCAGTCGGTGGCGAGCTAATAGAATCGGTGGCCAAGTTCGGCCTCGACGAAGAGCCTGAGAATAGAAGCGGTGGTTTCACGATTTGCGCGGGAGCGTTCGTGCCGCGCGAGATCGCCGACCGATGCGGCCTTCTTCGCGCGTGAGTTCGCGCCAACATTCTCGGCGTAGGACTTCGTCAGCCTCCCGCTTTGCCGCACTTACTTTCGCGTGCTCATCGATGGTGAGGCCACTCGACCCTTCTCGGCCACGACCTTGCCTGCATCCGCCTTGCGGACTCGTTCAGGATTCGGAGGCCTGCCACCGATCTCCGCTTGATCCAATAGGCTTAGTGCCAAGCTGCTGACGGCCAAATAAAGACGAGCTCTATCCGGATCGTCTATGTGGGCGTCGGCCGTGTGGCTCTTTTCGTTGCGAAACATATCGATAGCCATCATTAGGAACTTCGATCCCTCGTTGAAGTCATGACCGACATGTGGAGCGGCTGCGCCCTTGATGTGCAGTTGTGTGTTTCCAAATGCGTCACCGCCTCTTTCAAAGCCCGTCAGTTTTCGCAACCGATCCCGAACGATCTTGAAACTCTTCTCGACGGCCTCTGCGTACGTTCCAGGTTTATAGAGGCGCGAGCACTTTGCGATGATGTCTGGGTGCAACCCGGCGAGGCCTTTGCTGTCAGGCACCTCGTGCGACTGTTGATCTTGTGTAGCGGCGACATCGGGTACATCAACATCGTCCGAGTCATCGAAGTTCACCGCTGCTCTCGCACCGGCAAGCGCAGGGTAAGCTCCCCCGTCAAGTTGACGGGGGAGCTTACCGGCGGACGTACCTGAACGGGGAATTGGTGAACCAGAACCAAGTGCCGAAGTAGGAAGTTCACGGCTTCTCGCTGATGGCTACGACCGTTTCTACGGTTTCGTCAGCCTGTTCTTCGTCCACATCACGACGGTCGCGCACGCACGCCCGGGCACCTGAAACCGCGCCGGAGTCTCGAGGTCCGAGCTGTAGGTCTCGACCGCGCCGACGTTGTCGATCGAGAACTGCATGTCGATGTCGCCCGGCTCCATCGAATCGAACCGCGCGTCGTCGACGAAGAAATTGACGCATCCGCCGGGCCGGGACGACTCGATCGTCCGCCCTCCGTTTCCGCTCGAGATGCGAAGTCCCGGCACCACCTGCAACAGGTCGGTAATCACGAACGGGTGGCGCCGCTCGATCTCCTCCGGCGGCTGGAAATGCCCGAAGCCGTGCAACTTCCGCTCGTTGAATCCGACCTTGTCGAGCCCGTTGTCGAGCTTCCCTACGACCTTCACGGTCGCAAGCACACGGGCCTCGGAGATCGTGAAGTCGAGCTGGCGCGGTTCACTCTGCTTGAGCAGCGCCGCCTGCGTCGCAGAGCCGAAGCCGATGCGCCTCACGACCACTTCGACGGTCCCCGACGGCAGTCCCTCGAGCCGGTAGCGGCCGAGGCTGTCGGTCCGCGCGAGGTTCGGCGTGCCCGCGACCACGACCTGCGCCCCGGCGACCGGCAACCCCGACGACTGCGTCACGCGACCCGTCAGCACCGCATTGCGACGCGTGCTGGTCGCAATCGTCAGGCCCACCGTCGAGAACAGCGCGCCCTTCGTCTCGACGTGCACCTCCGCCGTCATCTGCCCGCCGCGCGAAACCTGAACCGTTCCGCTGAGCGCGTTGGGCAGGCCGCAGATCGCGAAGCGTCCGTCGGCGCCGACGCGCGACGTCCGGAGCCGTTCCGCCGTCGCGCCGGAGAACCGGTCCGTGTACACGAGCGACGCGGTGCCTCCGGCGAGCGCCGTGTCGGCGTCGGCGTCACGCAGGATTCCGAGCAGGACGGCGCGGCCGAAGTTCGCACCGCTGCGCTGACACGAGCGATCGCGGAGGTCGTCGATCGACATCGTGTGGGCGGAGTAGTTGCCGCGCTGCCCAACGACGAGCACGAACGGGCGAGAGTCGATCGACTGCCCCAGGGTGTCGAGCAGCGGGTGGCGCACCTCGACCACCATCTCGCCGGGCGTCAGGCTGTCGAGCACGAACTCGCCACGCACGTTCGTTCGCACCTCGCGCTTCGACCCGGCAATCCGCACCACGGCGCCGGCGAGGCCGACGCCCCGGAGGCTGTCGACTACCACTCCGGCGACCGATGCGCTCGTCGGCGACTGCGCCGCGGCTCGAACCGCCGGGAACGCAGGCAATACCGCTATCAAGATGGCGCGCGCCAACCGGACAACGGTCGTCATCGTTTTCGACATTGATTGAATTGGTCCACGTTCAGCGTCCGGCGCAGTCTATCGAACGCCGCCACGGACAGCAAACCGGAGGAACCCGATGGCCTATGCGTCTCCCGACGAACTGGACGCCGCGCCCGAAGGGCGAAGCGCAATCTTTGGCGCTGGCGGCACACGCTTCCGGGAGGCGAGCGCGTGCAGCGAGCATGCTTCGTCGAACACGCTCAGCGTGCGCCGGGCTGTGTCGTCCCAATCAAACGCTTCGGAGCGCACCAGGCCCGCGCCACGCAACTGTTGGCGCACACGGTAGTCGGTCAGCACACGCGAGATCGCCCGCGTGAGTTCAATGCCATCCTCAGGATCGAACCACATCGCCGCGTCACCGCCGACTTCGGGGAGCGACGCGGCCCGTGCGCAGACCACCGGCGCGCCGAATCGCATCGCCTCGAGCACAGGCAGTCCGAAGCCCTCGTACGTCGAGGGCATCACGAACACGGCGGCGTTGCGATAAAGCGCCGCGAGGTCGGCATCGCTCACGAAGCCCAGCGTATGCATCCACGGCGCGTCGTGCGCGTGCGAGCGGTGTCGCGGCCCCGCGAGCACCAGCGTCGTCTCGGGATGCTGCTCGACCACGGACCGCATCGCGCGCTCAAGCAGCGCGTGATTCTTCCGCCGGTCGGCGGCGCCCACCGTGAGAACGAATGGTGCGCGGACGCCTAGCCGCCCGAGCGCTTCGGCGTCGCCGTCTGGTGACGGGCGGGCGAAATCGTTCGCCGCGAGCAACGCGACACGAATGCGATCGGCGCCGACTCCGAGCACACGTTGAATCTCCGTCGCCGTGAACGCGGAGTCGGCGATCATCAGCGTCGCGACTCGCGCGGTGCGCCTGAAGCGGAGACGCCAGCGCAGATTTTTTCTCCAGGAAAGCCAGCGTGGATCGGGGAGCGCGACCGGCGCGACATCGTGCACCGTGACCACCGACGCGCCGCGGCGCGGCACGGGATGCAAAATGTTCCACGGATACCAGTAAACGTCGGCAGGCGTGCGGGCCATTTCGCGAACGTCCCGCACGGATGCGCGATCGCGCAGATTGCGATCGTCCGCGATCGATTCGCGCAGGGACGCAACGCCGCGTCTCTTGGCAAAGAGCGCCAAGTGCAATTCGGGCCGTTGCGCGGCGAACCGCGGAAGAATCGCTCTCACATAGCGACCGATTCCGCGAACCTCGCGCTCCAGCCGGGTAGCCTCGACCGCGATCAACAAGGGGTCGCCTCTTGGAAGTGCGGCATTGGCTAAGACTTCTTTGCAAGCGTCACATGCGTTGTATGCCAGTGGTGAGGTGTAGTTCCGTCGTCATGGAGACGAGATGGCCGGGAGCCACTCGAACGAATTCCGGACTCAAGTCTTTCGCTCTCGATGCCGAAACTGTGGGAAGTCGATCAACCATGCGGCGCGACCGACGACGATCGTTCGCAAGTAGCGTCTCCCACCATCAGCAGGATGAGCATCATGTCAGTTCCAAGTGTCGGAACCGCCGGCGCCAATGGCGTTTGGCAACAGCGGCGCCAGGATTTCGACGCCCTCACATCGGCGATCGAATCGGGAAACATCCAGGCCGCCCAGACCTCCTTGGCCTCGCTGCAGAAGGAGTCGCCGTCGCAGCCGGTGCCATCCGGGTCCCAAGATCAGTTCACCAACAGCTTGTCGCAGATCCTGAGCGCGGTGCAGGCCGGCAACCTCACCGCCGCGCAGCAGGCGCTTGGCGCCCTGCAGGGCACGTCGGCGACGTACGGTCCGCCCTCGGCGGGCGCGAGCTCGACCAGTAGCGCTGGCTCCAGCGTGCAGAGCGCAATGCAGGCGCTCATCGCCGCGGTGAAATCCGGCGACACCACCGCGGCACAGCAGGCGCTCACGCAGCTCCAGACCGCGATGAAGGCGGGCAGCGGGCATCACCACCATCATCAAGGCAGCGCTTCGTCATCCGCGAGTTCGTCCACGACGCTCTCGGCGAGCACGTCGGATTCGATGCCAACGACCGGGGCCGGCGCCTCTGCCGCTGCCTCGGGGGGAGACGGCGAGTAAAGGCGCGGCACGGGGTCTCTCGCACGATCGCGGCGGCCTCGGGCGGCCGCCGCGCGGCGAGCCTGCGGTTTCGCCACCTCCGGGACGAACCCAACAACTTTGGCCCCAGAGTTGTCCATCGAGGAAGCGTTCGTTTGCTGACGCGTTCCTCAACACGCCGAGCTTTTCGTGCGATTTTGCCAGTCGACGCTGATGTTCGCCCGGATCCTCCTCGCGGTCCTCTTCGTCGCCGCGACCGCGAAGGCTCAGAACGCAGACGTCATCCGGGGTCGCGTCGTAGGCGTGGACAGCGCTGCCATTCCGAATGTGACCGTAACCGTCACCACCATTGCCGGCGGGGTAAATCGCTCGGCGAAGACTGACCGGAACGGCCGCTACACGGTTGTTTTTCCCAACGGCGACGGCGACTACCTCGTGAAGTTCGCGGCGATGGGCTACTCACCAAAGCAGTATGAGCTCAAGCGCGCCGCGGACGAGGACATCCTCGTGGCCAACGCGACACTATCCAGCGCGGCGAATGTGCTCGACGCCGTGAAGGTGACGGCGCCGCGCGACAAGGCGAACCGCAGCGATGTCCAGCCCGACATCGGCGGCACTGAGAAAACCATCATCAACTCCACGCTCACGGCCGATCAGCTCGGAGATCTCGTGGCTATGGCGGCGTCGATTCCCGGGATCAACTACGTGGCGGGAACGAACGGCGATCCTTCGGGCTTCTCGGTCCTCGGCCTTACTCCCGACCAGAACAGTTCGACGCTGAACGGCATGAATTCCGGCGCGACGAGTCTTCCTCGCGACGCGCAGACGATTTCGACGGTCGTCGTCACGCCGTACGATGTTTCGCGCGGTGGCTTCAGCGGCGGCCAGCAAAGTACGAGGCTGAGGTCCGGGTCGAACTTCATCAATCAGGGATCAAGCCTGCTTCTCGAGGCACCCGCACTGGAGTTCACGACTGCTTCGGCTCGCGCACTGGGTCAGGAGTACATGAATCTCTCACTGGGCGGCCAGACCTCGGGGCCGATCTCGATCGACAAGGCGTTCTACAACTTCTCGTATTCGCTCGGCCAGCGGTCGAGCAACCTCGCAACATTACTGAATACCGACTCGCTCGGGCTCGTCACGGCCGGTATCTCGCCGGATTCCGTGAGCCGTCTGCTCGGCATCCTTCGGTCGAAGCAGATTCCGCTGACCGTCGCGGGGATCCCCAGCCAGCGTCTGACCGACAACGGGCAGCTGAGCGGAACCATCGACTTCGCGCCGCCCGGATCCAAGACGGGGGCGGCCTACAACCTCACGATGACCGGATCGTGGAGCAAGTCTTCGCCCTTCTCCAGCGTCGGAACGTCCGAACTCCCGGCGCACAGCGGCGACCGGACGAACTCGAACGGCCAGCTTCAGTTCCATCACTCGACGTACTTTGGTTTCGGAATACTGAGCGAGAGCGGCGTCGCAGTGAGCGCGAGTCGCAGCTACGTGACGCCCTTCGTGGCACTGCCGAGTGGCACGGTGCTCGTCAGCTCGGTGTTTCCCGACGGTTCGAACGTCTCGAAGAACATCTCCTTCGGCGGCAGCACGTCGCAGAACACCAGCAGCTTCAACACGAGCGTCGACTTCACCAACGTGCTGTCGTGGTTCAGCGAGAACAACAAGCACCGGATCAAGCTCTCGTCCGAGTTGCGCCGCGACGACTATACGCTGAACCAGACCACGAACACGCTCGGGACATTCTACTACAACTCGCTGGCTGACCTGTCCAACGGGGCGCCGTCGCTGTTCACGCGTACGCTCAGCCCAAACATCCAGAGCGGCGGACAGTACATCGCCGGACTGGCCCTCGGCGATTCGTACAAGGCCAGCAATGACCTGCAAATCCAGTACGGCGCGCGGCTCGATGGAAATCAATACGTGAACGCCGCGACGCTGAACCCGGCAGTCCAGCAATTGTACGGAACGGCGAACAACTACCAGCCGAATCATGTGTTCGTGAGTCCGCGAATCGGCTTCTCGTACACGTACGGCACGGCGCAGCAGGTCGAGGGGTTCGCCGGCGCGTTTCGCGGACCGCGCGCAGTGCTGCGCGGCGGAGTCGGTCTGTTCCAAAACAGCCCGTCAACGACGCTGCTCTCCGGCAGCATGAGCAGCACGGGGCTCGCGAACGCGCTCCAGCAAATCACCTGTGCCGGCGCTTCGGTTCCGACGCCCGACTGGGCGGGATACGAGACGAGTTCCGGGTCGATCCCGTCGCAGTGCGCCAACGCACAGACGTCGACGCCGTTCGCGAGCAGCGCGCCGAACGTGATACTCGTCGCGAAGGACTACACTGCGCCGCGAAGTGTCCGCGGCAACTTGCAGTGGAGCGGCGCGATTCTGGACAATGTGTTCAACGCGAACGTGAACGGGACGTACTCGCTGAATCTCAACCAGCAGGAATCGGTGGACCTGAACTTCAATCCGACGACCCGATTCGTGCTTGCCGGCGAGGCCAATCGGCCCATGTACGTGAATCCGACGAGCATCTCCTCGTCGACGGGTGTGATCGCGGCGGGCGATGGGCGCATGAGTTCCTCTTTCAACCGCGTTACGCAGTTGAGGACCGATCTCACTTCCACGACGAAGCAATTGCAGCTGCAGCTTTCGCCGACGACGTTCAACACGAAGTGGAGCTGGAACCTGGCGTACACATATCAGGAGAACCGTACGGAGTTCAGCGGATTCAACAGCACCGCGGGCAACCCGCTCGACGCTCAATGGGGCCGCGCGAACCAGGACTGGCGCCACCAGATCCAGTACACTCTTTCATACAATGTCTTCAACGCGGTAAGCGTCTCGTGGACCGGTCGCTTTCAGTCGGGGACTCCGTACACACCGATCGTCCAAGGGGACGTTAACGGAGACGGATACTCCAACGATCGCGCCTTCATCTACGACCCGGCGCACACGGCCGATCCGGCGCTCGCCGCCTCGATGCAGCAGCTGCTCAGCACGGGTTCATCGGGCGCGCGCAACTGCGTGCAGGGCCAGCTCGGCCGGCTGGCGGGCCTGAACAGTTGCCAGGGACCGTGGGTTTCTACGGCAAGCCTCAACATGTCGTTCAACCCGCTCACGTTCCACTTGCCGCAGCGTGCCACGTTTTCGCTGTCCGTGAGCAATCCACTTGGCGCGGCCGATCTCGTGCTGCACGGCGAGAACCATCTCCAGGGATGGGGCCAGCAGCCGTTCATCGACAACAATCTGCTGTACGTGCGCGGCTTCGATGCGGTGAACAACCGGTTCATCTATGCGGTGAACCAGCGTTTCGGTTCGCCGAACACCGCGTACAACACCGCGCTCGCCCCGGTGAGCGTCGTGGCGATGCTGAAATGGGACACGGCGCCCACGCGCGAGCGGCAGACGCTCACGCAGACACTCGACCGCGGACGCATTACGACGGGCACGAAGGTGCAGGAGCAGGTGCTCAAGCAGCTCTACGGCACGAACGCCGTGTTCAACCCGCTCCCGCAGATCCTGCGGCAAAGCGACACGCTGCATCTGACGGGCGACGTGGCCGATAGCATCGCGTCGCTCAACCGCTGGTACACGGTTCGCGTGGACTCGATCTGGACACCGATCGCGAAAGCGCTCGCCGCGCTGCCGGATCACTACGACCATAGCGCGGTATACGCGCGCTATCGTGCCGCGCGCGAAGCCACCGTCGACCTGCTGCTGAAGGTGACGCCAGGAGTCAAGCGGATGCTTACCGCGGAGCAGCGCCGCCGACTGCCCGACATCGTGACCAGCTCGCTCGACCCGTGGTATCTGCAGTCGATCCGCTCCGGCACCGCGGGTTCGAGCGCGAACCCGTTCTCGAACACCGCCGCCGCTGTTGGCGGTGGGGGCATGGGCGGCGGGGGTATGAGGCCATGACGCTCGTACACGTACCCGAACACTCGTCCACACAAGCATGGAGCGTCCGCGAAACATGATGCGTTCATCTCTCGTCGTCCTTGCATTTATTTCACGAGTGGGTTGGGCACAGCAGGCGCTGCCTCCCGTGCACCCGATCGGACCTGTCTTGAACAGCTCGACGGAGCCGCTCGCCAGCGTCGCTCAGGTCGTCCCGCTTCCGGGCGGCCGCGTCATCGTGCACGATCTGACCGGCCGCCGGGTCGTCATGTTCGACTCGACGTTCAAGAACGTCACGGTCATCGCGGATTCGTCGTCGGCAACGGGGATGGCATACGGCTCGCGGCTGGGTGGCCTCATCGCTTATCGAGGAGATTCAACGCTCTTCGTGGATCCGCAGTCCATCTCCATGCTCGTGATCGACCCGAACGGCAAGATCGTGCGCACGATGGCGGCGCCGTTACCGAACGAGGTGAACCAACTCATCGGTGGCCAGAACGGCACGCCGGGGTTCGATGGGCAGGGGCGGTTGGTGTACCGTGCGCAGTTTCGCATCACGCCGGCAATGGCGAGGCAGGCGACGTCCGGTTCGTTCCAGATGCCGCAGATTCCCGAGTCGTCGTTCGTCGTGCGTGTGGATCTCAGGTCGCGCAAGGTCGACACGGCGGCCACGTTCCGCATCCCGAAGATCAACGTGAGTGTCAATCGCGACGAGAACACCGGCCGCATGACGGTGATCAACACGTTGAACCCGATGCCGTGGACCGACGACTGGGCGCTCCTGTCGGACGGCACGCTCGCCGTCGTTCGCGGCCAGGACTATCGCGTGGATCTGGTGTCCCCCGACGGAAAGATGGCCTCGGCGCCAAAGCTTCCGTTCGATTGGCAGCGCCTCTCCGACGACGACAAAGTGAGGATCATCGACTCGACTCGCGCGGCGCAGGAAGCGCTTCGTGCTGCACAACTGGCGGCAATCGAGGCCGCCGGCACCCAGAAGTCGGACACATCCAAGGCAGGTGCCCGCCAGCGCCCACAAGGAGACGGCGGAACTGTGATGACCGGCGGTCCGGGCGGTCCGGGCGGTTTCGGTGGATTCGGCGGATTTGGAGGCCCGGACGGTCCCGGTGGGCGAGGGGGCGGTCCTCCAGGCGGCTTCGGCGGTCCGGGCGGTCCGGGCGGAGGGCCTGCTGGATTCACGCTGCCGCCGGCGCAGTATGTGACCCCGAGCGAGATGCCGGACTACGTGCCGGCGTTCAAGCAGGGTGCGGCGCGAGGCGATGCTGATGGAAATCTCTGGATCCGCACGAGCAAGATGATGAATGGCGGCACCGTTTATGACGTGATCAGCAATAAGGGCGAGCTGAAGGACCGTATGCTCATTCCACCAGGACGCGTGATCGCGGGCTTCGGTCCAGGTGGAACGGTTTACATGGGAGTCATCGACGGCATGAGCACGAGACTCGAGCGCGCACGCCGTCAGTAATCGGCAGGAAGAAAGCGGTATTGGGCAGCAGTTCCAGAAACCATTTGACCAAGGGGAAGACCGATGCAACGCAAAACCGCGGTAGTCTTGGCAATGCTGGCGGCTCTGGTCGCGTCACCGATGTCAGGGCAAGAGACCAAGACGCCTGCGAAAATGACGGGCAAGTGGGAGTTCACGCTCGACGGTCCGCAGGGGCCGGATGTCATGACCATGACGCTCACGCAGGCGGGTGACACTCTGACCGGCACGGCGGAATCGCAGTTCGGCACGCTTCCGCTCAGCAAGGGCAAGATCAGCGGCGAGAACTTTTCTTTCGCGCTCACCATGAACGGGAATGGCGAGGCGATGGAGCTGCCCTTCTCCGGAAAAGTGACCGGTGAGACCGCCGAGGGAAGCATCTCCGTCGCCATGGGCGGCGGCATGGTGATCAACTGGCGCGCGAAGAGGGTTCCGAAGTAGTTCACGACGCTTGGGGCACTGCCGTGCGCAGTCGCAGGGTTTCAGCGCCTGCGCAACGCGATGTCCTGTTTCATCGCCGAGATTGTTCGGCGAGCCATGTAGGCGACCTGATAGGAGGGCGAGCGAATGCCTGGAGGCACGGACGCGGGCTGTCATTTCGAAGGTGCCGCGTCGCTACAGGAACGGCGCGATGCAGTCGCGGCGCTGCTGCTCAGTCGTTGGGTCTCGGATGGTTCGATGATGTTTCTTGGCCCGCGCAGAATCTCAGTGCTCGCGGCGGAGATTCTCCATTGCGCCGGTGTGAGAGACGGCATCGGGCCCGAAATTCTGGACGCCGGTCACAACAGGCCATAGCGTAATCACCCGCAGCGACGCGGTGCGCCAGCGATCCGGGATCATCTCTTCGCGCGAGCCGTACGGTCCTACACCGACGGCCGTTCCCGATCTGCGACGCGATCGCTGGCACGACCGTCCGCATCCAAGCGCTCGGCGACGCGACTTCGTTGCGCGCCAACGCGGACTTTCCTGTGTCGTTGCGACGGATGATCGCAGCCGGCTGAAAAGGGGCGACGTGAGCGTGCGCGCGCCTCGCGGCTGCTCCGGCGGGTTACCGTCCCCGAGCGTCTCGAAGTACGCAACGAACGTCGTCGTCTGCCGCAATGGCGTCGCAGCGTTCGCGGCGCAGGAAACAGTCGAAAGACGTCACTCGTATCTGAGCGCGTCGATTGGATCGAGAGCTGCGGCCTTACGCGCGGGATAGAAGCCGAAAAACACTCCGATCGCGCAGCTCACGGCAAAAGCGATCAAGATCGAACTCACGTCGACGACGGCCTTGAAGTTCGCGAAGACGCCCACCAGCCGGGCCATGCCGATGCCGAAGAGGACGCCGACTAATCCCCCCAAAAGGCTTAGGGTCACCGCCTCCATCAGGAACTGAAGCTTGATGGCGAACGGCTGCGCACCGACCGCCATGCGCAAGCCGATCTCGCGCGTGCGTTCGGTTACGCTGACCAGCATGATGTTCATGATGCCGATCCCGCCCACGAGCAGGGAAATACCCGCGATCGCACCGAGCAGCAACTTGATGATCCCCGTGATAGAGGTGACTGTCTCCGCGATGTCCTTCTGATTGAAGATGTTGAAGTCGTCGTCATGGCCGGCGGTCAGGCCGTGGCGCTGCCGCAGAAGTGCGGTGATCTGCTGCTGGGCCACCTCCATGCGATCTGAACCAGCGACTTGCACATTGACCGAACGCAGGAACCTGTCGCCCGTGAGGCGCTTCATCACGGTGGTATAGGGTACGATTAGGCGATCGTCCTGATTCTGCCCTCCCATGCCAGATCCCTTGCTCTCAAGCAGGCCGATGATCACGAACGGGATATTCTTCACCCGTACGCTCTGGCCGATGGGATTCAGCGGCCCGAACAGCTCCAGGGCCGTTTTCGACCCGATGACAGCCACCCTTGCCGCGCTGCGGACCTCGCGGTCGGTGAACATCGACCCGTCAGTGAGTTTCCAGTTGCGGATCTTGAGGTAGTCGGGCGACTCACCGACGATGCTCGTCGACCAGTTGCGGCCGTTCGCGATCGCCTGCGCGGTGGTCGAGACCTCAGGACTCACGCCCACGACATCGCGTACCTCCCGGCCGATGGCGTCGGCATCTGCGATGGTGATGGTACTGGCGCTGCCCAGGCCGGAATTCACGCCGCCTGAGCGGCTGCTGCCGGCGAAGATCGTGAGGAGATTCTCGCCCAGCGCCGAGACCTGGGCCTGGATGCCCGCCTGCGCGCCATTGCCGACGGCCACCATGGCGATCACCGAGGCGACGCCGATGATGATTCCGAGCGCGGTCAGCAGCGAGCGCATCAAGTTGCGCCGCAGGGCCGGCAGCGCGATGAACAGCGTTTGCCACGACTGGATCAGCAGATTCTGCAGCGACGTGAGCATGTTCATGCGACGTTCGCCTCCTTCTCCGCATCGTCGAGCGCGGCGAGCGCCTCGGTGGCTCGCCGGCGCTCGGCATTCGCGTTGTCGCTGATGACCTTGCCGTCGCGCATGACGATCACGCGCTTGCAATACGTGGCGATATCCAGTTCGTGGGTGACCATCACGATCGTAATGCCCGAATCGTTGAGTTCCTGAAACAGGCCCATGATGTCGATGCTGGTCCGTGTGTCGAGGTTTCCGGTCGGCTCGTCCGCAAGCACGAGCTCGGGCTGACTCACAAGTGCCCGCGCGATCGCGATGCGCTGCTGCTGTCCGCCGGAGAGGCGGGATGGGTGATAATCCAGCCGGTTCGCAAGCCCAACGCGCTCCAACGCTTCGACGGCGCGCCGCCGCCGTTCTTTTGCCGAGGTGAGGGGCATCGTGTACAGCAATGGAAGCTCGACATTCTCGATCGCGGTCGTGCGCGCCAGGAGGTTGAAGCTCTGGAATACGAATCCGAGCTTCCGATTGCGCAGCATGGCCAGCTGCCGGCGATCGAGCGTTGCCACGTCGTCGCCATCGAGCAGATAGGCGCCTCCGGTCGCTTGGTCGAGACACCCGAGCATGTTCATGAGCGTGGACTTGCCCGAGCCACTCGCGCCCATGATCGCCACGAACTCGCCGCGCTGGATTTCCAGAGTCACACCCCTCACGGCCTTCACCTCAACCTCGCCGGTGTGATATGTCTTGGTGAGGTCTTGGAGATGGAGGAGCGGCTTGGCGAGCGCCGGCGCTGGTGCACTCACGGTGCCTGGCCCGGCGGCGGCGGGCCCAACGACGCACCCCGGCCTCCGCCGGTCGCGCGGGTCGAGGTGACTACCGCCGTCCCGTCGCTGAGGCCTTCCAGTATTTCCGTGTCCACGCCGTCGGTGATTCCCGTCCTCACGACGACCGCCCGGAGCTTCGTCCCGTCCGCGCTGGGCGAGTAGACGATCCGCTGCGTGCGGTCGAGTTTCGCCGGTGGGCCTTGCTCGAACAGCGTGCCCGACGGCGGAGAAAAGCGTAGCGCGGTGTTCGCGATCTTCAGCACCTGCCGGTGGTCGGCGACGAGAATCGACACATTAGCTGTCATCCCGGGAAACAGCTTCTCGCCCGGATTGTCCACGGTGATCACACACTCGTAGGTGACGACGTTCTGGACGGTCGTTGGTGACTTGCGCACCTGCGTGACCTTGCCGTGGAATACTTCGTCCGGAAACGCGTCCACGGTGAAGTCCACAGGTTGCCCATCCTTCACCTGACCGATGTCCGCCTCCGACACGGAGGTGCTGATGTTCATCTTCTTGATATCCTGCGCAACCGTGAAGAGGATTGGCGTGCTCATCGCGGCGATCACGGTCTGGCCTACGTCGACTTTTCGCGCGATGACGATGCCATCCACCGGCGCCGTGATCTTGCAGTAGCCGAGATTCGCTCTGGCGCTTTCGACAGCCGCTTCCTTGATCGCGACCGTCGCTTCCGCCTCCGCGAGCTCGGCCGTGGCTTGGTCGAGGTCCAGCTGTGATGCGGCGCGTTGCGGCACCAGAATCTTCTTTCGTTCAAGGTTCTGGCGTTTGAGCGTGACCGTGGCCTTGGCGCTGGCGAGATCACCTTCGGACTGTCGCAGCGCGGCCGCGTATACCGTGGAGTCGATCTCGGCGACCAGCTGCCCCTTGGTAACGCGAGAGTTGTAATCGGCATACAGCGCGGCAACCTTGCCCGAGACCTGGCTGCCGACGTCCACACTCACCACCGCGCTCAGCGAGCCGCTCGCGGTGACATGCTGAACGAGGTCTCCCCTCACGGCCTTCACTGTCTCGAACTTGACGAGTCCTGCGCCGGATGGCCGGCAGCCGACGGTCGCCGCGAGCGTCAGCAACGCCAGGCGGAAGGGCACCACAATGGACCGCTTGATCTGTCGTGTCATGTCAGGAGATGGAGGATGTCGTGTCTACTTCCACCCGCCGCCCAGCGCCTTGTACAGCGAGAGCTGGCTGGCGAGTCGATTGTACTGCGCAACGATCTGGCTCTGCTGCGCATTGAAGAGATCCTGTTGCGCGGAAATCACGTTCAGGTACGAGTCTTCGCCTGCGCGATAGCGGATCGTGGCGAGCTCGTAGCGGCGTTGCTCCGCGCTGATCAGCGTCGCGTCTTCCGTCACGAGGTGCGCGTAGCTGTCGGCGGCGATGAGCGCATCCGCCACCTCGCGAAACGCGGTTTGAATGGCCTTTTCATAGTTGGCGACACTGATTTGTGCGCCGATCCGAGCCGACGCCAGCGAGGCGTTGTTCTTCCCCCCGGAGAAAATCGGCACACTGATTTGTGGCGCGAAACTCCACGCGCCCGTGCCCGCGCCGAACAGCTTCGAAAGCTGGCTGCTCGCTGATCCATCGGAGCCGGTCAGCTGGATGGTGGGGAAGAACGCCGCACGCGCGGCGCCGATATTTGCATTTGCCGCCCGCAGCGTGTGTTCGGCCTCGAGGATATCGGGACGCCGTTGCACGATGTCCGAAGGCAATCCGACTCCGAGGGTCGAGAGAATCGTGGTGTCGCTCAAGGCGCGAGGCGCCGGGAGATCGTCAGGCAGCCGCCGTCCCACGAGCAGGTCGAGTGCGTTTTGCGCCTGGACGATGCTGCGTTCGTCATTCAAGATGCTGATCTTCGCGTTCTGCACCTGGCCTTCGGTCGCTCGCAAATCCAGTTCCGTGGCTCCGCCGGCGTCGACGATGGCCTTGGTGATGGCATAGGAGTCGCGCAGTTCGCTGAGCGTTCGCCTAGCGAGTTCGAGCTGTTCGACGGCGCTGCGCAATGCGAAGTATTGCGCGGCGACTTCGGAAACGAGAGAAATGCGTGCGCTTCGCTGTGCTTCCTCGGTCGCGAAGAACTGTTCGAGCGCCTGTGCATTCTGGCTGCGCACCCGTCCGAAGAGGTCCACTTCGTACGAGGTCGACACGTTGGCGCTCCACTGGCTTGCCGAAACCCCCGACTGGCCCGAGCGGGCGAAGCTGCCGCTGGCCTCGACGCCCGGCANNCGCGCCTGTTCGACGTTGAGCACAGCGACCCGGAGGTCGCGATTATTCTCGAGCGCCAGCGCGACGATCTTGCTCAGCCGGTCGTCCCCGATGAACTCCTGCCATGCGAGGTCGCCTGCGTGCACATCCGCCGATGTGTCCGGCGATTCTGGGAACGTCGAGGGCACCGGCGCCAATGGCCGTTCGTACCGGGGAATCATGGTACAGCCGCTCGCGGCAAGCGCTCCGGCGAGCACGGCGAGCACGGATCTCGGTCTCTTCAGGCAGAACATTCGCTTCATCGACTCCGATTGCGTTATGCGTCAGGAACGCCATGCCGCCGCGATGCCTCGATCGCCGCGAAGTCGCTCCAGTGACAGTACAACCGGCCCCGCGCCGACATTGGGTACAGCCGGCGCCGAGGTCGTGACCCGCGTCCGACCAAACGCCAGGATGGCGTCAGTTGTATGCAGGACAAGCAGCGGGACCCGTGGTAGCGTCCTTCTAAGGCGAGGAAAAGGTTGCGATGCGATTCAGATTCGCGGCGGCGTTGACGGCGCTGGTTATTCCGGCGTTGCTCGCAGGACAAGGTGGGATGGGCGGTGGAATGGGCGGTGGGA
>PMYN01000078.1:0-2059 GCA_003171215.1 Gemmatimonadota bacterium
CGGTCGCGCAATGAATCGAAACTCACCGTGAAGTTCGACGAGTCGCCCGTGAGCACGTGCACCACGCCGTTCTTCAGCATCCATCCCTGCCGCTGCGACCATTTGCCGCTACGCGCGAAGATCAGGTAGCCCGGATAGCCGGGCCAGTAGCCCTTGCGATCGATCTCCACCCGGTCGAGCGAACCCGTGCTCGCGTCGGCGGACGCGATCTTGTACACGCGCCCGTCCGCGGTCGCGAACGTGAAGTTCGAGCGCGTGACCCCCTCGCCCGATCGCTTCTCCTGCAGCAGCACGTCGCGCCGCGCGTTCGCGAGCGGCATCGCCGCGCCGAGCAGCAGCCCCAGAACCGTCGCGATCGCCGCGCCCCACGTGATGGGCGCGATGAAGCGGTAGAAGCTGATCCCGGTGGCCTTCGCCGCGCTGATCTCCGAGTGACGCGTGAAGCCGCCGATCGAGAACACCGTCGCGAACAGCACCGCGGCCGGCAGCACCTGGAACATCGTCTCCGGCACGCCGTACACGTACGCCTTCGCAATGTCCATCGCCGGTAGATGCCTGAGCAGGTACTTCTGCAGGCTCTCCGTGACGTCGATGACGATCACCAGGATCGGAAAGCCGATCGCCGTCGCCGTGAGAATCTTGAGGAACTCGCTCAGCACGTACCAGTCGAGCGGTCGCAGCAGGCGGACTCTCATGCGCTTCTCCCGCGCCGCGCGAACCACTCCCGCACCCGCACGAAGAACTCGGAGGTCTCGCTTCCGCGCGACGTCGCGCCCTCGCGGCCGAGCCGCGAGGTCAGCGCGAGCCCGATGGCGAGCAGGAGAAAATTCGCGGACCACATCGCCCAGAACGGCCGGATCATGTTGCCGCGCGCGAGCGTCTCGCCGACGGTGAGCCCGGTGTAATAGAGCCCGAACACGCCGAGGCTGACCCCGATCGTCAGGCCGACGCCGCCGCGGGGGAAGCGCAGCGCGACCGGCGCGCCGAGCAGCACGAAGATCACGCACGCGGCCGCGATCGCGAACTTCTTCTCGATCTCGACCTGGTCGCCGTCGATCGTGTTCTGTGAGAGGCCGATCTGCATCTTCAGCTGCTCGGCCTGGGCGGCCCGCATGCCGGGGCTCGTCGTCGGCGCCTCGGGGAGCGGCGTGAGCACGCGGCCTTGCTGCTGTTGCTGGGGTTGTTGCTGGGGTTGTTGCTGGGGTTGTTGCTGGGGTTGTTGCTGGGGTTGTTGCTGGGGTTGTTGCTGGGGTTGTTGCTCGGGCTGCTGCGGTGGTTGCTGTTCCCGCACCTCCATCGCGCTCGCCGTCCTCACCACCGACAGGCCGGAGAGGCGGTGGCAGTACAGGCCGCCAAGCCCGCTCGAAACGCCGCTCGTCCGCACCGTCTTCGCGATGTTGCTGTCGAGCGCCTTCATGAGGCGGTAGACGCTGTCACGCGCGCGGACGAGGCGTGTCACGCGCCGCTGCAGTTCGCACACCGTCATCTCGCGGTCGCTCTTCTCGCCGCCGCCGACCGTGTCGATCTCGAGCGTGTTGCCGACGTTGCGCACCTTCACGAAATCGGTGTTGAAGAAGATGCGCCTCAAACGCGTCGGCTCCTCGGACGCCAGCACCGTCCACGACCCGTGGAACAGCGTGAGGAGCAGGTCCCGCTGGTTGGGCAGCATCTCGAGCAGACCGCTGTCGGCGCGAATCGTCGTGCGCGTCTGCGGGTCGCTCATGTCGAAGATCGCGACGTCGCGCATCCGGTTGTTGGAGAACAGTCGCGCGGTTCGCAAGAAGATCCCGCTGGGGGATATAGGGTTGATCACCTGTTCCTTCAGCGCGAACGTCGGCTTCTTGCGCGCGATGTCGTTCGTGAGCGTCGTGAGCCGGTGGTTCGCGGCGGGGAGCACCTGGTCGTTGAACCAGACCATCGTGATCGTCAGGACGCTCGCGGCGATGATCACGGGCACCATCAGCCGCTGCAGCGCGATCCCGCTCGCCTTGAACGCCGTGATCTCGTTCTCCGACGCCATCCGGCTGAACGCGTGCAGCGTGGAGACGAGCACCGCCAT
>PMYN01000078.1:2098-2351 GCA_003171215.1 Gemmatimonadota bacterium
CAGCGACGTCAGCGCGGAAAGCGCGAACATCAGCGGCGCGAAGTGCTCCTTGAGTATGTACTTCGTGAGGATCTTCACCAGGCTTGGACCGGGGCGCGCGTCCGGATTCTCCCCGTCGGAGGAAATCCGCGCGCCACATAGGGTTGTAGGGTCATGGGTCGCTCGTATATTCCACCCCGCGACCGCTCGAAGGCAAGGTCGATAATACCCCCGTTTTCGAGTTTGGGTGCGCCCTCTGCGACTTCCCTGGCTC
>PMYN01000078.1:2451-38869 GCA_003171215.1 Gemmatimonadota bacterium
AGAACGAGCGCTGCGTCTCGAGCCAGTTCTTCAGCGTCGCCGCGCAGTGCAACGCGTCGTTCCAGCCGCTGTTCGATTTTCAATTCGGCGTCAAGACCGGCGGCACCTTCGCCGACCGCGTGCACGTCAACGTGGACTACAACTCCACGCGTGAGTTCGACGCGTCGAACAACATCTCGCTGTACTACGAAGGGAAGAAGGGCGACTGGCTCCAGCGCGTGGACGTGGGCAACGTCACCTTCGCCGTGCCGGTCTCGCGGTACATCACGACGGGAATCCCGCAGGGCAACTATGGAGTCCAGGCGATCGCGCAGTTCGGCTCGCTCACACTCCGCGCGATCGCCGCACAGCAGAAGGGAAACGTGGTCGCCAACAAGGTGTTCACCGTAGGCGGCGGGTCGCAGACGCAAGCCCAGGTCACGCGCGACATCGACGACTACCAGATCGAGGCGCGGCGGTTCTTCTTCACCGTCGATCCGCGAGCGCTCGGCGGATATCCGAACATCGATATCCTCAACAAGGTGCAGATGGGGTCGCTGGCCGCGTCGCTGCCCGATTCGATCCGTCCCGTTCACATCGTGCTGTACCGGCTGCTGATCGGCGGGCAGCCGCCGAATCCCAACGGGCCGCAGTTCCAGCTCATCGGCGATCCGAACTCGCGCCGCGGACAGGTCTACGAGGTGCTGCGCGAGAATGTCGACTACATCGTCGATCCGTCGCAGTTGTGGGTGAAGCTCACGCAGCCGCTGAACGTGAACAATGAGCGGCTCGTCGTCGCGTACACCGTCCGCGCGGCCGGCGTCGAGACGACCAACACGCGCACCGGCGGCACGCCCGACATGACCTACGTCGCGTCGCGCCCGCAGTACGCGAACCTCCTCTGGGATCCGCAGGTGCAGCCTGGTGACCCTTCGTCGTTCCGCGAGCTGCGCAATGTGTACCGCGTCGGCGGGTCCGATGTGCAACGCGGATCGGTCGGCATCACCATCGTCACCGGCACGACGTTTGACCAGGAGAAGCCGGCCGTCGGTATTTCCGCCACCTTCCTCCAGCTCTTCGGCGTCGCCCAGCCGGGAAATCCGGGGTCGTTCGACACCGACAACCGCCTCTGGCCGCGGCCGGGAGATCCGGGGTTCAGCATCGCGCCGATTTCCGGCGCCGGCACCGTTTCATCGGCCACCGGCGCGACCGACCAGTTCCTCGTGTTTCCGTCGCTGCAGCCGTTCGCGCGCGCGGGACTCGCCCAGCCGGCGGGAAATCCCGCGAACGACGCGATCTACACCACGCCCGGTATCTACCTGTATTCGCCGCAGCATCCGCAGCCGGTCTTTCGCATTCACCTCAGGTACCAGTCCGACGGCAGCGGCGACGGCACCGGCATCACGCTTGGCGCAAACCAGCTGCGTCCGCTCTCGGAGCGCCTCACGCTCGACGACGGCACGCTGCTCAAGCGCGACGTCGACTACACCATGGACTACGACCTCGGCCGCGTGACGTTCCTCCACGCGGACACGCTCTTCGCGCAGCCGCGCAACGTGACCGTGCGCTATGAGGAGAATCCGCTGTTCGTCACGGCGCCGACGTCGATCTTCGGACTCGCCTCGACGCTGCCGCTCAGGTTCGGCGACATCAACTTCATCGCGCTCGGGCAGTCGCAGAACACCTCGTTCACGAGGCCCCCGCTCGGCTACGAGGCGCAGTCGTCGCTGATCGCCGGCATCAACGGCAACTTCACGTTCAACGCGGACCAGGTCGCGCGCTGGGTCGACAAGCTCCCCGGCGCGAATCCCAACGCGCCCGCGCGCCTGCGCACGATCTTCGAGTTCGCGACGAGCCGGCCGCAGATCGGCGGATCGTCGCAGGCATACCTCGAGACGTTCGAGGGAGACGGCGGCATCACGGTCCCGCTGTCAGACCCGAACTGGTACCTCTCGAGCCAGCCGGCGCTCGGCAACAGGCTCACGGGGCTGATCGGCGGTGCGACAACGCTGGATCTCAACCGAGCGTCATCGATGGCGTGGCAGAACAACGGCTTGAATCCCGCCGGCCAGTCCGTGACGTTCACGATTCAGCAGATCGATCCGCTCACCGACATCGTCGGCGCCGGCCTGCAGCAGCCGGAACCCGTGCTCTGGATGACGCTGTATCCGCTCGGCATCGGCGGCGCGTACAACGACCAGGCGAAGCGCTACCAGTGGCTCACCCCGGGCGCACCGGCGGGGCGGCGCTGGCGTTCGATTCGCCAGTCGCTCAATACATCCGGCACCGACCTCTCGCACGCACAGAACATCGAGATGTGGGCGCTCGTCGACACTTCGCTCGCGCGCCGGCAGCACAATCCGGTGCTGGTGATCGACGTCGGCGACATTTCGGAGAACACCGTCGCGGTGGGACCCACGAACCTCGTCGTCACGCAGGGGAGCACGGGGCGCGACTCCACGTACAGCGGCCGCGCGATCTACGGGCGCGACACGCTGCAGTCGGAACGCGATCCGTTCTCGCGCGCGTTCGACCAGTCGAAGAACGACACCGGCCTTCCGGGCGACGTCATCCCGAATCTCGCGTTCACCTCGCCGGATTCTTCGGGCACGATCAGGAACTTCAAGATTTGCTCGAAGGGCAATACACAACTGCGCCAGATCGGCGACACGAAGACGAACTGCACCGTGAACAACGGCCGTCTCGACGAATGGGATCTCGACGGCGACAACGTGCTCAACTTCGACGCGGCGCAGCGCGAGCAGGAGCGATTGCTGCGCTTTGCCGTGGACCTGAGCGACCCGAAGAGCTATGTGCGCATCGGCGGATGCGCGGCGTCTCCCACCGACTCGCTGGGGCTCGCCGGCGAGCGCAAGTGCTGGGTGCTCGTGCGCATCCCGTTCGGCACGCCGCTCGACACCATCAGTGGCGGGCCCAACATTCAGCGCGTCCGCACGGTACGCATGACGATGATCTCGGGACCGGCCGCCGACGACAACGAGTTCACGCAGGTGCCCATCGCGCGATTCCGCTTCACCGGCGCGAGCTGGCTGAAGCGCTCGCAGCAGTCGCTGGCGGGCGTGGCGGGCGAGCGCACCTCGATCGGCGTCGTCGCCGCGTCGACGATCGGCACCGCCGACAAGGACTCCACGAGCGGCCTCGTGTACGACTCGCCGCCGGGCGTGGTCGACCAGTCCGAGCAGAAGCTCAGCGGCCTCGAGAACCAGCGCATCGTCATCAACGAGCAGTCGATGCGCCTCACGACGACGGCGCTCGCGAGATACGAACGCGCCGAGGCCTATTACCGGTTCCCCGAGGGAGCGAAGAACTTCATGCAGTACGGCCAGCTGCGCGCGTGGGCTCGCGGCCGCGGAAACGGGTGGGGCCAGAACGGCGACCTGCAGTTCTATGTGAAGATCGGCCGGGACGACAACAACTTCTATTTCTATCGCAGTCCGGTGAATTCGGGTCAGGGGCAGGCCGCCTGGCTCCCCGAGGTCGTCGTGGACTTCGCACAGCTCAACGCCCTGCGACTCAAGCTGCAGAACGCGTACCTGCAGAACAGCAAGGACACGCTCTCATGCACGGGAGTGGACTCGGCGCTCATCGCGCGAAGCGTGCTGCCGGCCGGGCAGATCTCGCGCCGCTTCGCGGCGTGCGGCAACGGCTACATGGTGTATACGGTCGATCCGGGCGTCAGCGCGCCGAACCTCCGCGCCGTGCAGGAACTCGCGGTCGGCATCATCCGCGTGGACAGCTCCGGACTCGGCGCCACGCGCATCATGCCGGGCGACACGCTCGAGGTATGGGTGGACGACATCCGGCTCGCGAACAGCGTGAACACGCCGGGGTACGCCGGGCAGGTGGGCGTCGATCTCGAGACCGATCTCGGATCGTTCCACGCGAACCTATCGCATCGCGACGCGAACTTCCGGCAGCTCGGCGAGGCGGCATCGAACGTCGCGGATGATGACGTCGAACTCAGCACGACGGTCCGGCTCGAGCGCTTCTTCGGCCGCGGCTTCGGATACGCGCTACCGGTGACCGTCACACACTCGACCATCGTGAACACGCCGGAGTACTTGACGAACTCCGACATCCTCGCGCACGGCATCGCCGGCCTTCGCACGCCCAGGGACGAGGCCACGAGCGTGTCGCTCGGCGTTCGGCGTACGACGCCGCTGCAGGAGGGCTGGATCGCGCCCATCGTGAACAACCTCGCGCTGACCACATCGATCAACACCGCGACTTCGCAGGACGAGTACTCGACGGCGAGTCATTCGCTGTTCACCGCCGGCCTTGGCTACGCGGTGGGAGGAGGGGCACAGTTGCAGCCGATGCCCGGCTGGTGGAGCCGCGCGTTCGATGGACTTCCCGCGTGGCTGCAGACGTCCGAGTTCGCGCAGGAAATGAAGAACGCGCAGCTGCACACGGATCCCGCGGTCTTCCGGCTCAGCAGCATGTACGCGAAAAGCGACGACCGTCGGTCGAGTTTCACCAAGCCGGCGGCGTCGCTCACCGACACCGCGTCCATCGTCGCATCGCTCGCAAACTATTGGCGCAATGCCACGGCGCTCGAGCTGCGCCCGTTCGACGCGCTGAGCGCGCGCTGGGAGTTTTCGTCGCTTCTCGACATGCGCCACTATGGCGACAGCACGCCTGCCGGCGTGGCCGCGACGAACGAAAGGAGCAGCTTTCTTGGCCTCGACGCCGGCCTCGAGCGCCAGCGATCGATCAACACCGCCGTGAACTTCACGCCGCGGCTGAAGGGATGGCTCCGGCCGCGATTCGACTTCTATTCCGGCTACGCGATGCTGCGCGACCCGAACACCACGCAGTTGCTGCACGCGGGCGACAGCACCGCCGCGTACCGGCTTCCCGCGCGCCTCAACGCAATGCAGTCGCTGAACACGGGTGCCGCGCTCGATCTCGTGCGTGTGGCGAGCGCGTGGACCTCGGATTCCGTCTGGCTGCGGAAGCTCAACAACACGTTGCTCCCCGTCGACTTCAACTACTCCCGCACGCTCAACTCGGCGTTCGACGGCACGCCGTACTCGCCGGGACTCGGCTACCAGTTCGGGTTCATCGGGACTCGCGGCTACCTCCTCGATCACGGGTTGCTCGCGAGCAGCGCGGGAAGCAACACGGCCGTGACGCTCACCGCGGGACTCAAGCTTCCGTACGGCATGACGCTCACGGCGCGCACGCAGCGCATGGCCACGCGCAATTGGATGAGTGGCACCGACACGAACCAGACCGTGATCGACGGCGAGCAGGTCACGCTGCCGGATCTCTCGTTGCGCGCGACGTACCATCCGAAGGCCCTCGCGCAGTACATCACCAGCTTCACCGCCAACGCGCGCTTCGTGCTCACGCATCAGCGATCGGCGGCGCCCAGTATTTCCACGCTGCTTCCCGCCGACATTCGCACGAGCCGGGTGATGAGCTATCCGGTGGGTGCGAGCATTGTGTGGAACGACATCGGCAGCCTGACCACGGGCTTCAGCGTGGGCTCGTCGTACCGCGTGGATTCGGTTCCCGGGAGCGTCACCGACTCGCACTCGCACGACATCAGCGCCGACGCGTCGCGGTCGTTCAAGCTGCCCGCGGCGTGGCAGATGAAGAGCGCGCTGCGCACGCGGTTCGGATTCCAGCAGACGACGTCGGTGAGCGACGTTTCGAACGGCCTGGCCGCGGGGCTGCGCAGCCGCCTCGCCGACAACGGCCGTCAGGCGATTACGTTGAATGCGGACACCGATATCGCCGAGAACCTCACGTTTTCGCTGCAGAGCGCGCGGATCGTCACGTTCGACAACAATTTGAATCGCAGGTTCACGCAGATCGTCCTGTCGGCGGTCCTGCAGATCGCGTTCTTCGCGGGGGAGATGAGATGAGTGGACTTCGGATGACCGGGCTTCTCGCGCTGGCCGCGGTGACCGCGTGCGGCGCGACGAGCGACAAGCCGGCCGCGGCGACTCGGGCGTCGAACGAGTTCAACGCCGACTCGGCGATGAGCTACATCCGCCAGCAGCTCGCGTTCGGTCCGCGCGTGCCGGGCACCGAGCCCGCTCGGAAGACCGGCGACTGGATCGTCGCGCACCTGCACCGGACGGCCGACACGGTGCTCGAGCAGCGATGGACGCACACGCTGGCGAATGGGAAGCCGCTGCCGATGCGGAATATCTTCGCGCGCTTCAAGCCGAACGCGAAGGAGCGCATTCTCTACATCACGCACTGGGATACGCGACCGGTGGCCGACATGGAGTCCGATCCGGTAAGGGCGGGGATGCCGATCCCGGGTGCGAACGACGGCGCGAGCGGTGTCGCCTTGCTGCTGGCGGTCTCGGACGCGTTGAAGAAGGCGCCGCCGGGTATGGGCGTCGATCTCCTGTTCGTTGACGGCGAGGACTGGGGCACGTTCACGCCGGACGTGGACGTGCTGATCGGCGCGAGCTACTTCGCCCAGCACCTGCCGAGCGCGGATTACCGGCCGCTGTTCGGCGTGCTGTGGGACATGATCGGCGACGCGGATCTCAACATCTATCAGGAAGTGAACTCGGCGCAGGCGGCGCCCGAGGTGGTGCAGAAGGTGTGGGGGCTCGCCAAGGACATGGGATACGAGAAGTATTTCATTCCGGAGGCGAAGGAGCCGATCACGGACGATCACGTGCCGTTGATCAAGGCCGGGCTGCGCGTGATCGACGTGATCGACATCGACTACGGGCCTCGCAACGCATCAGGGGTCGTCACGACGAGCTATCACCACACGCTCGACGACACGATCGACAAGGTCTCGGCGAAGTCGATGAAGATCGTGGGGGACGTGGCGGTGGCGTTGTTGCGGTAGCGCTGCGATGAATTGGTGACGCTTGTCGGCGTTCGTGATGCGAACGTCGAACGATGCGAATTGTCGAACCACCCCATTCGGTTGTGGCTGCGGCCGGTCCGGTCTCGTTGATCGGACAAGTGCGTCGGCGGATGCGAGCGCGGCATCTCAGTCCTCGCACTGAAGAAGCGTATGTGATGTGGATCAAGCGATTCGTTCGGTTTAGCGGAACGAAACACCCGTCGCTGCTTGGCGAGCCGGAAGTGACCGCGTTCTTGACGCATCTCGCCGTGACGGAGCGCGTGGCGGCGTCGACCCAATCGCAGGCGCTCGCGGCGATCTTGTTTCTTTATCGTGATGTGTTGCGAGCTCCCCTGTCGTGGCTGCACTCCATCGTGCGGAGCAAGCGACCGGCGCGGTTGCCGACGGTCCTGACACGCGATGACGCGCGCGCAGTGATCGCAGTGATGCGCGGCGTTCCAAGGTTGGCAGCGCTGGTGATGTACGGAGCCGGGCTGCGCTTGATGGAAGCGCTCACGCTGCGCGTGAAGGATCTCGACTTGGATCGGCTCGTGGTGACTGTGCGAAGCGGGAAGGGAGGGCGCGACCGCGTTTCAGTGTTGCCTCGGAGCGCCGTGATGGCCCTCGGAGTTCATCTCGAGGAAATGCGCGAGCAGCACCGCAATGATCTTCGAAGCGGTGCCGGGTTTGTCGAGCTGCCCGACGCTCTGGCGCGCAAGATTCCGGCGGCCCGGCGCGCGTGGGAGTGGCAGTGGGTCTTTCCCGCCACGCGTACGTACAAGGATTCCAAAACGGGTGAGATGCGGCGACATCATCTTCATGAAACCGTTCTCCAGCGCGCCGTGACCGAGGCCGGCCACCGTGCGCGAATCGCCAAGCGCGTCACCTGTCATGCGTTCCGTCACTCGTTCGCGACGCACCTCCTCGAGGACGGCTACGACATCCGAACGATTCAGGAACTGATGGGGCATCGTGACGTCAGCACGACGATGATCTACACGCACGTCCTGAATCGCGGCGGTCGCGTGGTCACCAGTCCCGCCGACAAGTTCGGCTCCTGACGACTGGCACAAGAATAGTTGTCACGCTCGGCTTCGATTCTCCGTTGGAGCACCCTCTGCACCTTAATCATCAACACACAGTCTTATGCGACTGCCGCGAGACAAAGCCGTTGAAGTCGGCGATGGCGCGATTCCGTCGAACCTGAGTTGCTACAGAGAGTCATGCAATTTCGAATTCTCGCCGAACCGAGAAGAAGACGATAGAGTTCGATTGAGTCGTGTTTCTAGGCTGTATAACAACTCAGCCTAATTCTCGTTAGGCGGCGGTGGAACCGTAGGAGCGACAATGACTGATACTCTGCGTCGTCAGTGGGCGCGCGTTCGCTCCGGTGCTCTGGTTATTGCCTGCTCCGACGGGCGGCTGCAAGAGGCCACGGACGCGTTTCTCGCCGACGAACTTGGACTCACAGAATACGACCGCTTGTACATGCCCGGCGGCGGCGGCGCACTGGCCGCCAGCGGCCGTGACTTCCTCCGCGCTCAACAGCTACGCCGCGAGTGTCATTATCTCGTGGAACTCCACCACGTCGACCGAGTCCTGCTCCTCTTTCACGGACCGAGCACTGATGGGCCGGCGGATGCCACGTGTGCCGACTATCGCCGCAAGCTCTCCGGTGCCTCAGCAGCTGTCATTCGCGCACGGCAGGTGCGCGACGCCTCGGAGCTCATGGAGCGGCGTGATGAGTGGGCCGGGCCCGCCGCCGTGTCAGCCTATTGGTGCGAGGTCGGCCCTACGCTTCGGATCACGTTTCGCGCAATGGAGCCGGGATAAGGCGATGGCTAACGAGCGAAAGTGCGCGCGTCGCCACCTAACCCGCGCTTGAAGCCGACGCCGCAAACTCTATGCGGATGGCGCCGCCGCGATGCGCGCGCTGGCGCTCTGTTAAAATGCGGCGCAGCTTAAGCGCAATCCGTTGGGCGGACCACCGTCTGTTGTGCTACGCGATGGAGAGACCATGAGGACGTTCGACCATCGTGCCCCTAGCTACGATCGCAGCATCCGCCAAAGGCTTGTCTTCGGGCCCGTCCATGATGCCGTGCTGAACGCCTTCACTGCGGCAGGCGGCACACCTCAGGATGTCCTCGATGTTGGTTGCGGGACTGGCCGCTTGCTTGAAGCTGCCGCTGACCGCTGGAGTCGAGCACAAATGACGGGCGTCGACGTGTCGGCAAAGATGATCATCGAGGCGCAGCGGAAGCACGAGGGAGATCCCCGCTTCAGCTTCAAGCAGGGAGATGCGTCTGCGTTGCCGTTTGGGGCTGCCTCCTTCGACGCCGCATTCAGTACCATGTCCCTTCATCATTGGGGGGAGCAAGTCTCCGGCATCCGCGAGGTTGCGCGAGTGCTGCGCCCTGGCGGGCTATTCGTGCTAGCGGACGTAGATGCTCCATTCATCTTCGTGATTGGCCCGCTCTTCAACTGGATCGATGGCTCGCGGTTCCGGGCGCCGGAGGACATCCGACGCCTCCTCGAAGGCGCCGGCTTGTCGGTTGTAGGATTTCGTCGTTTCTGGCCGCTTTCACGAGCCCAGCTCTTCGTCTCCCGCAAAAAGGACTGATCCCGACGTGCTCCGGGGTGTGAACCAAACGGCGGGAATTGGCCGCCCAACCCGGCGTTGAACCCGACGGCGCTTGCGCGCCGCGGGTTAATGCCAAATCGTTCGGCACCGTGCAGTTCATGCGCGAGGCCGACGGTCAATGGAAGTACGTCGTCGACGTCGGCAGCGACCGCCCGTAGCATCGTAGTGTCGCGGGAATGACTGGCCATCGCGCGCTCCGCTCCAGACGTAGCGCGGAATGGATTGTCGCGACTTACAAAACGCTTCTAGTGACACTTCCCGCCGCTCGGATCCCACACCCGGCCGTTCGTCTCGATCCACGCGGACCGGTATTCACCGCCGCCGAGGGTCAGCACCAGCACACCAAAGCGGCCTTCGAGACGGTAATCACTGTTGCGGATCTTCTTGCCGCCGAATCCGCGTAGTTCCTCACCGCCGGTGCCCACGACGATCTCCGGTATTCCGCGCAGCGTATCGGGCAGTCCCGCCGGAGTCTGCGGGAGGAATCGCTCGTAGTCGTGATCGTGGCCGTTCAGGACCAGATCGACGTTCGCATCATAGAGGATTTGCCAGATCGGCTGAAAGCGCGCGTCGCTTCCGTGCCAACCCGAACTGAAGCGCGGCTCGTGCCAGTATGCGATGGTGCATGGCTTCGGCTTGTCTTTGAGATCCTTCTTCAGCCAGTCTTCCTGCGCCTTGCGGTCGAGATCGCTGAACTCGCTCCGCACGACGATTTCGCTGTTGAGCACGACCACGTGCCAGGTGCCTACTTCGTAGCTGTAGTATCCGGCGCCGGCGGCGCCGGCCTTGTCGCCGAAATAGGCGAAGTACGGGTTGGCCGCCTTGCTGAGATAATCGTGGTTGCCGGGGGTAGGGTGCAGCTTGTTCATGATGCCCCGATTCGGATTGCCCCACGTCGAGCCGAAGCAATTCGCGAACTGCTTCGCTGTGCCCTCCTGATATGCGTTGTCACCGAGCGTGAATACCGCATCGGTCACTTTCGCCGCGCTGTCTGCCTTGAGAATGCTGTCCACCAGCATCGCTGTCTTGTCATCGCCGCCGGCGTCGCATCCGGCAATGTCGCCGACGCCCATGAGTACGGACGCTCCGGCGAGCTTGACCACCGCGGCCGGCGCAGCCGCAGGTGGCGGCGTGACTTGAATCGCCGGAGTGCATCCGAGCGCCGCCACCAGCGCACCAACGATGACACGGAGGGCGAGTCGCATGATCAGATACCCAGTCCCGTTTGACAGTGCATTCCCTTGTGGCCCAGTTCGTTGGTGACGGTGCAGCTGACGATGAACGACTGGTTCGACAGGCCAATCCAGATCCCCGCTCCGGTCGAGGCGTGCCATCCGCCGGGCGAACCCGAGTTCACGTACACGCGGCCGGCCTCGGCGGTACCCAGTACTCCGGCACGCATCGGCACCATGAGTGCGAAACTCATCAGTGGAATCCGCAGTTCGGAACTCGCGTAGATCGCCGCATCTCCGGCGAGGCGATCCGGATCCATGTTGCGAAGCGTCCGGCTGCCGCCGATGAACGCCGCGTCGAAGAACGGAAAGGTTCCGAAGACTTTCGTCGCGCCGGCTTGCCACACGAACACGGGGTCCGTTGGAATCGAAAACGTCATGAACGAACCGACATGGGCGCTGACCACCTCGTACGCGCTGGTGACGTCCATCATCACCGGATAGTACGTCCCTTCGATATCGAGCAGGAACCGCCGTTGCGGCGACTTCGGATTGTCCGTCAACTCGTGATGCAGTCCGAGCTGCACCCCGGCTTGGCCGAAGCTGCCGACGCCGTAGGGACGAGTGCGCGAAACGAGTCGATTCAGTGCGCTGTCGGTGCGCGTGTACCGGAGAATCGGACCGAGTGACAAGTCCGTCGTCTCGCCGATTGCATACGCGAGCGCAGGATGAAACCGCCACTGCCGTTGCCGCACGTCGAAGAATCCCGACGCGGAATCCGGCGTGTCATTGCCCAGGCCGTGGAACGAGAGGACCGCGAACTGTGAGACGGACGCCGTCAGCTCCGTGTGAAATGGCGTTCCCTCCCATCGCTTGTCCGCAACCGCGTGCAGGGCGGATCCTTCGAGACCAAAGGCGTACTCGCCCACGAGTCCCGCCATGCTCGAATACGGCCGGTTCCGGAATCCGTACGTGTATCGCTCGACGCCGATCGTCGGCGTGACTCCCAGCACCAGTTCGGATCTGAGTCCCACGACTGGACTGAGCTTGGAGCCTCGATCCAGGCTCGGCGGGACGACTTTGCCGCGCGACTCGATCCAGGGCAGCCGGTCGAACAGCGTGTCCTTCCCATATGTCACTCCTGACACCGTTCCGGTGTCGAGGAGCTCCGTTGGATTCCCGCGATCGTCCACTCGTGAGGAATCGGTCAGCCAGTTGATGCCGTTGCCTCCGATGATCTTCACGGAAATGCTCTCTCGCACGTCGCCCCGCACGATCGACGTGTCGTTGCCGCCGTGGAGATAGACGCGGATCTCCCGGGTCTCGAGGAAATCGAAACGACGCGCGAAGAACGGGTCGTCGCCGGCAGTCTCGAGCCTCACGTCGACGAGACCGTTCGACTCGCGCGTCACCGTCAGACGATCTCCCGCGTCGGTGCCGTGGACGTCGACGATGCCGGAGAGGTACAGGTAGAAAGTCGTCGCGGCCTTCCTGAGATGTTCTCGGCGAAGCCTGAGCGTGGCGGCAAGCGCCGGCGCCCACCAGTGGTACTCCGCCGGCAGCGCGCGGACGGCGCTGTCGATCACCGCATCGGTGAGTCTGCCGGTCAGATCGTTCGCGATGGAATCCCACACCGGGCGTTCGAGCCCACTCAACAACCGGCGGTCCATTTCCAGGCTGTTGTATGTGAGACCGGGAATATTGATGTTGCCGTCGAACTTCAGGAGATTCGGCACGGCGAACCGCGCCGCCGCGAGGAACGCGCCGCGATACGCGACGAACACCTGGTCTCGGTCGCGGGGGATCGGTTCCCACGGCGACGCGTGACCCTTCTGCATGCGCGCCCACTTCCACTGGCCCGGATGACGGTCGTTATCGTTGAGGAAGAGGTCCATCAGTCGCGCCTTGAGCAGGGCGCGCGCGTCGACGCGCTGGCGCCCGTCGCTGTCGAGCAGTTTCCGCAGGGAGTCGCTGTCGATGATCTCCAACGCGCCGGCGAAACCTTCGCCATGCGCCGTCTTGCTGGGCGAGAGCTCGATCATGCCGAGCCGGCCCGCGAACTCGGCCGAATACTCTCCGAGGATCGAGTCGTGAGGCATGACCACGAGCTGCGGCGTCGCATGGAGCACGCCGGCTGCCTCGAGCAGAGAGGCGGCGACGAGCGCGGCGGCCGGGTGTTCGGAACTGACCTGGTCCTTGAAGACTTCCATCGCCAGCGCGCCGGCCATGCCCGGCGGAAGGTGAGCCCGCTTGTCGACTGACCGGAACGCGTACTCCTCGCCGTCCTTGGCGACGAAACGCAGCGATTCCGTCTGCATGCCGCCGCCCTTCTTCTTCGGCTCGAGACCGCCGGCGAACCGGCGCAGGTCGAGCACCGGCACGCGAATGGGCGTCGTCCAGAATACGCGATAGTTCTCGCCGAGCAGGAAATCGTGGAATCCGTTTGCTGCGTACTCCGGCCCCGGTGCGATCGTCACGCTGTCGGCGCCGGATACCGTCGGCGGCGGCGGGACGACGGCTTGCGCCGCGATCGGCGCGGGGAACGCGGCGCAAAGAGCGCCTGCGGCGGCCGCACACACCACCGGCGAGAACCGGGTGAAGTCGATCAAACGCTTGAACGTGCCCACGCTGTCAGTTCCCTTTTCTTGCGATCCCGAATTTCACCGGAAATTGCGAGACGATGCCGTCGGTGAGCATGTCGGCCATCATGAGAACGTGTTTCTCGATGGCGTCGAAGTCCTGGATGTCGGCGGTGTAGTCCTTCTTCAGCCGATGCTCCGCCTCGGAACGCGTCTGGTCGCAATGGGTGTACATCGCGGTGCGCACCCGCGCCGTCGCCCAATTGTTGGGGTTGGCGTGATGCAGGAACTCGGCAATCTCATCCGCGTTGGCGCGCCACTTGGTATTGACCGAGTCGGTCTTGGCGACGTTGCCGGACTTCGCCGCCGCGATCAGCTCGCCGGCGGTGAGAATGTGCTCCTTCAGCAGACCGGTCAGTTTTCCACCCGATTCCTCGCCATAGTAGCGCGCCATCGCGGCGCCGATATCCGTCTGGTTGAGCAGGAGCCGCTGCGTGGTCGCGTCCTTGTCAGGCAGGCCGGCGGCCACGCTGACGATGTACTGGCGGGTCCATGTGGCATGCTCCGACCACAGCTTCCGCATGGCGTCATGGAGTTCGGTTCGCGACTGCTGCGCGCCCGCGACCATGGGCCCAATCAGGAACGCGGCGATCACCGACAGGCGACGCGCGACATGGGACATACTGCCTCCTCTCGGGGTACCGGCGACGGAACGGCGCAATCGCTTCCTCTATGGATTGGAGGATAGGCGCGGAGGATGAGCCGGAACATCGCTCAAATGGGCGGTTTCCGGTGTAGTGCCAGAGAGCTAGATGCCACCGCATTACAAAAGTGCTGGGCCGGCCAGCTTCCTCCGGCGCAGGCGCTGTTTCGGGGTGCTCCCGCACTACCGTCCGCTCCTCCATGTTTCAGCTGTGACGACCCCGCCCGCCAGCCCGGCAGCGACGCCGGCCAAGCCCGGCGCCGCCCCCGCGTCTCGATCATGGTCCCGGCGGCTGAGGATCATCGACCTCGTTCGGCCGCACTGGAAGCCACTGTCGATTGCGGTGGTCGCGGTGATCGGCGAGACGCTCGCCGACGTTCTCGACCCTTGGCCGATCAAGATCGTCGTCGACAACATCCTGAAGTCGAAGCCGCTGACGGGAATCCTGGGTCGCATTGTGACCGGGACCTTCGGCCAAGGGCCGCACGCGGTGCTGAATTTCGCGGTGGCGGCCGTGGCCGTCGTGGCGGTCATCGGCGCTGTCAGTGCGTATTTCGAGAAGTATCTCACGACCAGCGTGAGTCAGTGGGTGGGACACGACCTGCGCCTTACCCTCTACCACCACATCCAGCGCCTCTCACTCGAGGAACACGACAAGACGCGAACGGGCGACTTGATCACGCGGGTGACGACCGACATCGAAGTCATTCAGGACTTCATCGATTCCGCACTGCTCGGCATTCTCATCGACCTGCTGACGATGCTCGGCATGGCCGGCGTCATGTTCTACCTCAACTGGCGCTTCACACTGATTGCCCTGTCCGTGATGCCGGTGCTCTTCCTCGTGGTGTTCCGCTACACGCGACGTATCAAGAAGGCCTCGCGGGCGGTGCGCAAGAAGGAAGGCGATCTGCTGTCCATCGTGGCGGAGGTGCTGGGATCCATCCGCGTGGTCAAGGCGTTCGCGCGCGAAGACTACGAGGAGAAACGGTTCGAGGTTGAAAGCCTCGCCAATGTCGACGCCGGCATGCAGGCGCGAACGCTCAAGGCGAGGCTGGCGCCGGTCGTCGAGTTGATCGTCGCCGTCGGTACGTGCCTGGTGCTGGGCTACGGCGCGCGCCTCGCCGTCGCCGGTACGCTCAGTCCCGGCGTGCTCATCGTCTTCCTGCTGTATCTGGGCAAGATGTACAAGCCCATGCGCGATCTCTCGAAGATGACCGACACCGCCTCCAAGGCGATGGTCGGTTACGAGCGCATTCAGGAAGTGCTCGGCATCGAAAGCGTCGTCTGCGATCTGCCCGGCGCGCGCCCGGCGCCGAAATTCACCGGTCGGATCGAGTTCAGGAATGTCAGCTTCGGCTACGCAGCCGACACGCCGATCCTCACGGATGTCAGCTTCAAGATCGAAGCGGGACAGGTTGCCGGTATCGTCGGTCCGTCAGGAGCGGGGAAGACGAGCATCGTGAGCCTGATTCCGCGGTTCTACGATCCGGTGTCCGGAGAGGTGGTCATCGAGGGCACGGACATTCGGAAATATCAGCTGAGGTCGCTGCGCGACCAGATCAGCTTCGTGCTGCAGGACACGCTGCTCTTCAACACGACCGTCTGGCAGAACATCGCGTATGGCAAGCCTGGCGCGTCGCCCGATGAGATCAAGCGTGCAGCCGAGCTGGCCAACGCGAGTGAGTTCATCGACGCGATGCCCGACGGCTACGACACGATGGTCGGCGAGCGCGGCGTCACGCTCTCCGGCGGTCAGCGCCAGCGCATCGCGATCGCCCGCGCGGTCATTCGCGACACGCCGATCCTGATTCTCGACGAACCGACGGCCGGCCTGGACGCGGGTTCCGAGAAGACCGTCATGGAAGCGCTGGATAAATTGATGAAGGGCCGAACGTCGGTCGTCATCGCGCATCGGCTCGGCACGATCCGCCACGCCGATGTCATCTTCGTTGTGAAGGACACCGGATTGTCGGAGCGCGGCACGCACGAGGAACTCATGGCTCTCAATGGCGTGTACGCCGAATTGTTCAGAATCCAGACCCCCGAGGAATCCGCGACGCCGGCCTGATTCCTCGCGGTTTGCCTGCGACGCCCGCTATCATGTTGCCACGCACTCAACCGGACGCGATTGAATTGTGAAACTGATCATCGAACCGACTGACGCCGTGGCACCGATTCTCGCCGCCATCACGAGCGCCAAGAAGAGCGTCGAGATTGCGATCTTCCGATTCGATCGCAAGGACCTCGAAACGGCGTTGACGGCGGCCGTCGTGAAGGGCGTCCGCGTGACCGCGCTGATCGCGTTCGCCAACCGCGGCGGCGAGGCAAGCCTTCGGAAGCTCGAGTTGCGCTTTCTCGCGGCGGGAATCATCGTGGCGCGCACCTCCGCCGACTTGACCCGCTATCACGACAAGTATGTGGTGATCGATCGCCGCGTCCTCTGCGTGCTCTCGACCAACTTCACCCGCCTCGACATCGACCACAGCCGCGGCTTCGGCATCGTGACCACTCGCGCGAATTGGGTGCGCGAGGCCCGCAGACTTTTTCGGGCCGATTGCAGCCGGACGAAATACGTGCCCAAGACGGAGACGTTCGTCGTCAGTCCCGCGAATGCCCGGAAATCGCTCACGGCGTTCCTGCAACGGGCCAAGAAAGAGTTGCTGATCTACGATCCGCGAATCACCGACAGGGAGATGCTTCGTGTGCTCGCGGAGCGCAAGAAGGCGGGTGTGACGATCCGGGTGATCGGCACCGTGGGCGGACGTTCCCAGTTCGACGTGCAGAAACTCGGCGGCGTCCGGCTGCACACGCGCACGATCATCCGCGATCGGCGCGAGGCGTTCATCGGGAGCCAGAGCCTGCGTGCGCCGGAGCTCGATTCGCGCCGCGAGCTTGGACTGATCATTCAGGACGTGAAGGCCGTAAAGAAATTGATCGAGACGTTTGAATCCGACTGGGATCCCCAGCGCTCCGCCAAGGTGAAGGCGGACAAGAAGGAGACAGCCGTGGCTCAGGACAAGGAGTCGGCGAAGGCGATGAAGGTCCTGACGAAGGACATGAGCCCTATCATCAGCACCATGAAGAAGGCCGTCAAGAGAGCCGTCGCCAAGGCCGGCGAAGACGTCCTGCACGACAAGGGCGTCAAGGAAACGATGAAGAGAGTCGTCAAGCAGGCGGTGAAGGATGCGGTCCACGAAGCGGTTCGCGAGAGCCGAAAGTCGTAATGACGTGGCGACGACTACTTCGGGCAAGTCGTGATGGTCGTGGATCCTCGTGACATCGCAATCGTCTTGCCCCCTCTTCTCCATGCCGGCCGCATTCGTGGTGAGCCTTGTCCTTTCGGCATGCGGAAGCGGCGAGCGCCATCAGTCTGCTGCGTCCTACGAGGTAACAGGTCGTTTCCCGCATGATCCAACGGCCTACACGCAGGGTCTCGTGTGGGCTGACGGTATTCTCTTCGAGAGCACGGGGCTGTACGGCCAGTCAGAGTTGCGACGCGTCGATCTTCGCTCGGGTCGAGTACTGGCGTCGCGACCGCTCACAGCGGATCGCTTTGGCGAAGGACTCGCCTTGCTGAACGGCCGCCTGTATCAGCTCACGTGGAAGGAAGGCGTGGCCTATACCTACGATGCAGCCACGCTCGCGCCTCGCGATTCATTTCATTATGCCGGACAAGGATGGGGACTCGCCACCGATGGGACGTCGCTGATCATGAGTGATGGTTCCGATTCCCTTCGTGTCCTGTCACCGGCGACCTTTCATGTGCAACGCGTGGTGCACGTTCGGTACAACGGCGCGCCTTTGTACCAGCTGAATGAGTTGGAGTATGTCAACGGCGAGGTGCTCGCCAATGTCTACCAGTCCAACTGGGTCATGCGGATCGATCCTGCTACAGGCACCGTGCGTGAGGCGATCGACTTTGCCGACCTGTATCCGGAGCGCCCTGCAACGGCCGAAGTCATGAATGGCATCGCGCTCGCGCCGGACGGTCATCAGCTGTTGCTGACGGGTAAGCTGTGGCCCGTGCTGTTTCAGGTGCGACTTGGCGCGCCACTCAGCCATCGCTGAACGCGAACGCTCTACGCCGGCGAAATCGCCAGCACGCGCAGCGGACTGCCGCTCCCGTCCACGATCTTGAGAGGCGCCGCGATCACCACCGCGCCCGTCGCCGGGAGCTGCTCGAGGTTGCACAGACTCGCCAGCCCGAACTTGCCGTTGCCGTGCATCGTGGAGTGATTCGGGAACGGCGGATCGAACGTGCCCGCCTGGCCGGCGTCGGTGCCCACCGTCTCGACGCCAACGCCGAGGACGTCGCGGTCCTTCGCCAGCAGCTCGGACGTGCTCCTGTGGAATCCGGGGCTGTGCGGGCCGTCGGTCTTCACATTGAGGAACTTCGCCGGATCGGTTCGCTTGCTCCAGCCGGTGCGCAACAGAACCCATGCGCCGCGAGGAATCGGGCCGTGCTGCTTCTCCCACGCCGTCATGTGGTCCGGCATCAGCAAGAAGTCCTCATTCTTCGCGACATCGGCCGTCACGTCGATCACGCAGGCGGGGCCGACGAAGCGACGCACCGGAATGGTGTCGCACCGGTTGTCTGGGAAATCCTTGCCTGTGATCCAGTGCACCGGCGCGTCGAAGTGCGTTCCCGTGTGCTCACCCATCCGGATCGTGTTCCAGTACCACCCCGGTCCCTTGTCGTCGTAACGGGAGATGACGTCCATCGAGACGCCGGGCGACGACGCGAAGATCGGTGGCAGCCCGATCACCGGCGTATCCGGTCCGAGCGGCTGCGTGAGATCCACGATCTTCAGTTCGCCCGAATCGAGCGAGGCGATGAGGTCGGCGAGAACGGACATTGATCAATTCCTGATTTGAAGAGTTGGCCGCAAGAGGAAAGCGGCGTGCGTCAAACGCCGCTAAAGGTGCGGAACACCTGCGTCAGCAGCCAGTACGCGCCGACACCGAGGATAATCACCGGAATGCCGAAGCGGATCCAGTTGAAGACCCACATCGGCACCGGTTTCTCGCCAGCACCGAACAGCTCCTTCAACGCCGCGGCGCGGTTCATGCACCAACCGAGCGTGACCACGGCGAGGAGCGACCCGAGTGTCTGCATCCCCGAGCCGAACGTCAGGTCCCAGGGAACGAAGATCGCATTGTTGATGCTCGGCGGAATCGCGAGGATGAAACAGGCGGCGGACATCACCCACACCGCGCGCTTGCGCGTGAGCCGCGTGTTGTCCGTGAGCCCAGCGACCAGCACTTCCACCGCGCCGATGTCGGACAGGTAGCCCGCCCCGAAAAGGCTGATGAAGAAGAGGGAACCGAACAGCCATCCCGCGGGCATCGCCGCGAACACCCTGGGCAACGTGTTGAAGATGAGCCCCGGACCCGAGGCCGGCTCGAGCTTGAACGCAAACACCGCCGGAATGACAGCGAGCCCGGCGATGAGCGATGAACCCGTGTCGCCGATCACGGTCCACAGCGCGGGACGTGCGAGGTTCTCGTCGGCATGCAGGTACGACCCGTACACCACCATGAACGTGCCACCCAGGGACAGCGCAAAGATGGCGTGTCCGATGGCCGCCGCCATCACGTTCGCGGTCAAGTCGGCGAAGCGGAACTCGAGCAGGTACCAGCGCACACCCGCCATCGCGCCGGGCAGCGTCAGCGAGCGGATCATCACGAGGATCGTCACGATCGTCATCGCCGGCAGCACGATCGTGCTCACCACCTCGATCCCCTTGCGCACGCCCCTGAGGACGACCACCGCGCAGGCGAGGATCACGACGCCGGTGCAGGCGAGCTGGAGGAGGAACGACTTGAGGACGAAGCCGTGGTCGGGGGGCAGGATGGCCGCGGCGTCGAACGGGACGTGCGCAACCATCGCTACCTGGCCGACGGTGTAGTACAACACCCAGCCGATCACCGCCGAGTAGTAGCCGGTGGCCGCGGTGACGACGAAGAAGAAGAACCAGCCGACGTATCTCCCGAGCGGCAAGCCTCCCAACTGGAACGCGCCCACCGGTCCGCGACGCGTGTGGCGGCCGAGGGCGAACTCGGCCATCAACGCCGGCACGCCGATGACGACCGACACGAGGGTGTAGAAGAGCACGAACGCGGCGCCGCCGAACTTTCCTACCATGTACGGAAAGCGCCACACATGGCCGAGGCCCACGGAAACGCCGACGATCGTCATCAACCCGCCGAAGCGGGATGCGAACGTCTCACGGGCCTCGCTCACGTGGCGTGCTCGAGTTCGGCGAGGAGGTCGAGCGCGCGGTCGACGTCGTCGAGTGTGGTGTAGAAGTGCGGCGCAAGGCGGATCACCTCGCCGCGCGCCGAGGGGAGGACGCCGCGCGCGCGCATCGCCGCCTCGACCGCGTGCGAGTTGCGCACGATGAACGCGGTGGTCGCGGTCTTGCGAGTGATGTCGTCCGAACCGTGCAGCGTGAGGCCGCGTGACCGGCCGCCCGCGATCAGGCGCCGGCCGAGCACCTCGTGCCAGGCACGGATCTTCGCGGGGCCGAGCTCGTTGATGATCTCCATGCCGGCTCGCGACACGTACGCATTGATCACGGGCGGCGTGCCGCTGTCGAACCGGCTGGCCGTCGGCGACCAGTCGAGCGACTTGGCGTCGAACGCAAATGGATTGGCCCGGCCGAACCAGCCGGTCACGCTCGGGTGCAGTGACTCGACGATCTCCGGTCGCACGTACAGGAAGGCGATTCCGGGAATCCCCATCAGGAACTTGAGATTCCCCGACGCCAAAAAGTCGACACCGAGCGCGCGCACATTCACCGGTATCGTGCCGAGGGTCTGGTAGACGTCCAGGAACGAGAGGGCGCCGGCCTCGCGCGCCCGCGCCGCGATGCGCGCGGCGTCCTGGATGAATCCGTTGACGTAGTAGCCGTGACAGGCCGAGACGAGCGCGGTGCGGTCGTCCACGAGCGCGTCGTACACCGCCGGATCGATCGATCCGTTGCGCACCGGTGCCCACGACACGCGTGCGCCGCGCCGTTCCTGCGCCAGCCAGACGTGGGCGACGGTCGGAAACTCGGCCTCGCTTACGACAATTCCGGTGCGGCGACCGCCGAGGTCGAGCGCACTGGCCACCGCGCTGGCGGCCTCCGACACCGAGCTGAACACCGCAATATCGGCGGCCGTCGCCCCGATGAGCTTCGCGAACTCGGCCTTGGCCAGCGCCACCTCGGCCATCCATGCGTCCCAGTCCATCCCGCTCGTGTTCCACGAGTCGAGGTAGCGCTCGGCGGCGGCGCGGGTCGCGTCGGTCTGCGGCGCCTGCGAGCAATTGTTCATCGGAACGCACGACGCGAGCAGCGGAATCCGGCGGCGCCACACGCCGAGGTCGTACCCGGGCCGCGCGCCGGTCAAGAGGCCACCCCCGCCGAACGCTTCCGGTCGAGGATCCAGCGCCTGAAGCGGAAGGCATTCTCGGGCAACTGCAGGTCCATTCCGTAGTGCTCGGGGCCGACGGCAGCGACCTTGGCGACGATCACGCTCAGTTCGTCGCGCTCGAGCGCCGCCATGAACGCCTCGCCAAACTCGACCGCGCTCGCTGCCGACGCCACGTGCTCGATCCCTGCGCCGCGCGCGATCGCGGCGAGGTCGGTCACGCCCGAGGTCGTCTGCGAGTGGAAGCCGCCGGTGGAGAGGAGGCTCCCGTTGTCGAAGACGACGTGAATCAGGTTCTTCGGCCGGTAGCGGGCCAGTGTCGCGAACGTGCCGAGGTTCATCAGCACCGAGCCGTCGCCGTCGAGCACGATCACCCGTTCGCCCGGGAGGTGCATCGCCAGCCCGAGCCCGATGGACGACGCGAGCCCCATCGCGTGCTGGAGGTAGAAGAAGTTCTCGCGATGGCCGAGGTTGTACAGCTCCTGGGCGCACGCGCCCATGATCGTGACCACGAGCTTGTCCTGCAGCTCGGGGTAGATCATCTCGAGACAGCCGGCGCGTTCCATTAGTCCTCCATCAGGTCGCGCGTGAGCAGAAGCGCGACGGGAGAGAGGGAACTCTGCGAGAACGTCCACGCCTCGCGAATCTGCTTCGCGACCTTCTGCGGGTCGCGGGCGTACTCGAACGGGATGCCGAGCGCGCGGATCACGCCTTCGGTGACGATGCCGCCGCGCGTGTGCCACGGGTATGGTTCCCCCCAGTGGCCGCGCAACGCGATCAGCATGCACAGCGGAATGGAATAGAGCTCGGCGAGCGAGACGATGCCGTTGATCGCGCCGAGGAAGCCGTGGTTCTGCATGAGGAGGATGTGAGGTGTGCCGGCGAAGTACGCGCCGGCGGCGATGCCGACCGCTTCCTCCTCCTTGGCGACCTGGACGAGCTGCATGTCCGGGTCGTCTTCCGCGCGCTGGAGGAGAAGGCCGAGCCACGTTTCGGGAAGCGCCGATACCGACCTGATGCCGGCGGCCTTGATTCCGTCGAAGATGATCTTGCTGTTTTCGTACGAGACGGTCATTGCGTGATCCAAAAAGACGGAAAAAGACCTTCAGTCGCCCGCCGGAAGTATCGTGCGCATCGCTCGGCGTGTCGAGCGCGCGGCTCGGATTCGTCACAAGCGTCTGCCGCGTGCGAGCCGTTCGGTTGCCACATGCCACCGAGCCGCCCGATTATCCTATGGAGATCGGATTCGTCTCACCTCGGCTCCAGTGCCCGCCATGAGGCTCAAACAGAACGCTGGCGTTCTCGTGATCGTCGCCGCGTTGCTCGCGGTCGCCTACGGCGTCTCTCGAACCGGCAGCCAGGCCGCACCTCCGTCGGTGCGTACCGCTCCACGCGCGCCATCCGACCGAACGATCGTCGTCGATCAAAGCTCTCTCATCACGGCAGAGCAGCTCGTCCGCATGCCCACGACCGCCGACGAACGGCCGTTCGCCGAAGACGCCCTGCGCAGCGCCGATGGGGAGATGGATCTGGCGTTCGCGCAGGCTGTGCGGCGGACGGCCAACCAGCCGCCCGCGAAGTCGGAGGACGCCAAGGAAGCCGATTCGCGCCTGCAGCGGGCACTGCGCGCACTCTCGGCTGATCAGGCTCAGGTTGCCTCGCTCACGGCCGCCCTGGGCAAAGCGAACGTCGCCGGCGCCGAGTCGCTCCACGACCGGCTCGACCTCGTGCAGGCGCAAGCCGCGCTGGATCAGGACGAGGTGGACGACGCCCGGCAGGATCTCCGGCGCGCGGGCGGCGACCCGCAGGGCCGGATGCAAGACATGATCGCAGAGCACGACGCTGCATCGAAAAGCTCCGACAGCATACGCGTCGTCGTCGCGAATCCCGTCGAATTGCACGGGCTTGTTCGCCGCCTGCAGGCTCTGCAAGCCTTGTACGCGAAGGAGGCGCTGGTGAGGCGGGCCAAGGCGGCCGCCGATTCGCTCGCCGGCCTCTTCAGGCAGCGCCACGACAGTGTGGAAGCGCGCACCTCGGCCGTCGTGCGCGACTCGGCGACCGCGCACCTGAGCCACGACTCCTCGGCGGCCCTGCTCGCGATCACGCAGCGCCGCGCCCTCGACGGGAAGATCCGGGCGACGCTCGACCAGCGCGTCGACAACCAGCACCGACTCGCCGACGCCTACACCGGATGGATCGCGGTGCTGCGCACGGAGGAGATCGGCGTCGTGAACCGCGCACTGCGCGGCGTCGAGCTGATACTCGTCATCGTGCTCGTCACGCTGCTCCTCGCCCGCTGGATCGAGCACGTGCTCGGCGCCAAGTCGCTCGACCGCCGTCGAACGCAGACGCTCTACATGCTCGCGCGGGTGTCGCTGCAGGTGCTCGCCGCGCTGCTGATCCTCCTCGTGATCTTCGGCAAGCCCGACAACCTCGGCACGATCCTCGGCCTTGCCGGCGCCGGCCTGACCGTGGCGCTCAAGGACTTCATCATCGGCTTCATCGGCTGGTTCGTGCTGATGGGCAGGAACGGCATTCGCCTCGGCGACTTCGTCGAGATCAACGGCGTGACCGGGGAAGTGGTGCAGCTCGGTGTGTTCTACACGGTGCTGCTCGAAACGGGCGACTGGACCGAGTCGGGTCATCCGACCGGCCGACGCGTGACGTTCATGAACGGTTTTGCGGTCGAGGGACATTACTTCAACTTCTCGACGTCGGGACGGTGGCTTGGGGACGACGTGCGAATCGTCGTGCCGGCGGGACGCGACCCATATCCCATCGCCGAGGCGCTGCAGAAGCAGGTCGAGGCGGCGACGGCCGAGAATGCGCGCGAAGCCGAGGAGCAGTGGAAGGAGGCGGGGCGTTCACCGCAGTCGACCGCACCGGCGGCGGCAAGCGTCAGTCTCAGGCCGGTCGCGAGCGGAGTGGAAATCACGGTTCGCTACATCACGCGCGTGGCGGAGCGCGAAGAACTGCGCGGGAAATTGTATCACACGGCGGTGGACATGCTCGGGGGAACGAAGGCGTCCGCCGGGTGATGGCGTCGACATTATGACCAGGACATTCCTTGACCGTCACCATCCTCGCTTGCTCTGTGAATGCTGCGGTTTTCCGACGCGAGCTGTTTCAGCGCTCGCCCCGGGAATAGCCGATTATTCAAGCACGGCGAGGGACTGCCCATTGTGCGGGTGGGAGAACGCCGCGGTCGATGCACACGGCGAGACTCTCGAGGCCGCTGCGGACGAGGGCGCCGCGCGCAACGGCGGCCACTCGCTCGCCGAAGCGCAGTCGAACTTCCGGCGATTCCTGTCGATGTACGATCCGGCGCAGCCGGAACCCTGGATGCCCGAGCCGCCGACGAGCGAAGAAATGCGCTGGAAGGAGGAACTCGTGCGCCAGTACAAGAGGATCGTGGACCCTTACGCCGTGGATGGGCCCAACGCGCTGGAACAAATCCTTGCACTGGAGAGCGCGCTGTCGGAAGCGGAAGAGATGCGTGTCGAGGAGGCGCAGGTTCCCATCGAGCCGTCTGCCGAAGAGTCTACCGACCAATGAGGAGACTCGCCCGCCGAAGATGTAGATCTCGAATCTTTTCCGTCTGGAGGCATGCGTATGAGCCAGTTCCTCCTGAAGGAGCCGAGCGCCTATCTCCCGCTGGCCATGTCGCTCGCCGCGCTGGCCATCGTGCTTGCGCACTATGCCGTGTACGGTATCGTCCATCTGCTTTCTCACTTAGCCGAACAGCCAGCCTCGTGGTATTTTGGGATCGTCACCCGTTCCCCATGAGGCTCCCGTGTACTCTGCACTTCGCGCCGCCGCGGCCGCAGCACTGTTCGCGCTCCCGCTCGCCGCACAGCAGGACGATCCCGCGCTGATCGCGAAGGCCAAGGCGATCCATGCCAGGGCGATCAAGATCGATACGCATGTCGACATCGATCCCTCGATGATGACCGACGTGAAGCCCAACTACGTCACCGGCCACGCGCATCAGGTCGATCTCCCGAAGATGCGAAACAGCGGCGTCGACGCCGTCTTCTTCAGCATCTTCGTCGGCCAGGCGCAGGACTTCTCCGACAGCGGCTACGCGAAAGCCAGGGCGGGCGACGTCGCGAAGTTCGAGGCCGTCCACTATCTGGCCGAAAAGCTCGCACCTGATCAAATCGAAATCGCCTACACGGCGGCCGACGTCCGCCGCATTCGCGCGAAGGGGAAGCTCGTTGCGCTCATGGGCGTCGAGAACGGCTACGGCATAGGGACGGACATCACGAACGTCAAGAAGTTCTACGACTACGGCGCGCGCTACCTCTCGCTCGCGCACAACGGGCACAACCAGCTCTCCGATTCGAACACCGGCGAATCCGACGATGTCTGGAAGTGGCACGGCGTGAGCCCGCTCGGCAAGCAGGTCGTCGCCGAGGCGAACAAGTACGGAATCATGCTCGACATTTCGCACCCGTCGAAAGAGTCGAACATGTGGGTGATGGCGAACAGCAAGGCGCCCGTGATCGCGTCGCACTCCGGCGTCCGCGCCTTGTGCAAGACGGCGTCGCGCGATCTCGACGACGAACAGCTTCTTGCCCTCAAGAAGAACGGCGGCGTCATGCAGGCCGTCGCATTCGCCGGGTTCGTGAAGTGCGATCCGCCGTCGGCCGAGCGCACGGCGGCGCTCACGGCGCTCGCCGCTCAATACGGAATCCCCGCCGCGCAGGCCGGACGGTTGGGCGGCGGTGGCGGCGGGCGCGGCGCGGCGATTCCCAGCGGCGTCTGTGGCATCGGGTACGATGCGAACGCGGCGCCGCGCGGCGGCGGTGGCCGTGGCGCGGGCCGCGGCGGCCGCGGCAACCCGCTCGCCGACATGGATCCGGTGAAGCGCGCCGAGTTCCAGGCGAAGCTCGACGCGCTCGACGTGAAATACCCGGTGCCGGCGCGCGCGAACGTCCAGGATTTCGTGAACCACATCGACTATGCCGTCAAACTCATCGGCGTCGACCACGTCGGCATCAGCTCCGATTTCGACGGCGGCGGCGGCATCGACGGCTACAACTGCACGAGTGAGGCGATCAACGTCACGATCGAACTCGTCCGTCGCGGCTATACGGAGGAGCAGATCATCAAGATGTGGGGCGGCAACGTGCTGCGCGTGATGGAGGAGGTCGAGAAGGCGGCGAAGAAGGCGCAGGGAGTGAAGTCCACCGACGACGCGCTTCCCGAGACCGGCACGTTTTCCATCATCGCGTACGATACCGCGACCGGAGAATGGGGCGGTGCAGTGCAATCGCGGGTCTTCTCGGTCGGCAACGGCGTGCTCTCGGCGGAGGCCGGCGTGGGCGTCGTGGCGACGCAGGCGGTCGTCGACGTGAGTTACGGCCCGCAGGCCCTCGCGTTGCTGCGGCAGGGAAAGTCCGCCGGCGAAGTGGTGAAGTATGTGTGGGAGCACGATCCCGATCCCGACACCGCGCGCTGGGCGAAGACGGGGCGGCAATTCGCGGTGGTCGACGGCAAGGGAAATGTCGCGGCGTACACCGGGCCCACCGCGCCGACGGCAGCGGGTGACAGGCAGGGCGCGCACGTGACCGCGCAGGGAAACACGCTGGCCGACAAGTCGGTTCCGGATTCGATGGTCGCGGCGTTCAATCGCGCGAGCGGCCATCTCGCGTTCCGTCTGCTGGCCGGGATCGAGGCGGGTCAGGCGGCGGGCGGCGACAAACGCGGCAAGCAGTCGGCCGCGATGGTCATCGTGAAGAAGTGCGGCGGGGTATGGCTGCACAACGACGTGGTGCTCAAGCTGCAGGTGGACGACAGTCCGGAACCAATCGTCGAACTTCGCCGGCTCGTGGAAAAGGCGCCGCTGCCGCCGCGGGGCGTGACGAACGCGCAGAACGATCCGGCGTGCCGGTGAGCGAGGGGGCGGCGCACCGATTGCGCCCGCGACGGATGGTTCTCCGCCAGCGGCCGCCTGACCCGCGTTGCTGCCGATGCGTGACCGCTGACTTCAGGAGCCCTGCAGGCTGTCGTGCACCCTGAAACGGTATTGGTTGCGCGCGCGATGAATCGATGACGCCCGCCGTCGCGCCCGCGCGCATCTTGCGCGCATGCCGACCCCCGGAGAACGCCGCGCCCTGATCTTCATCGCCTCCGTCGCCGCACTCGGCGTGGCCGTGCGCGGCTGGAGAGAGTTTCATCCGCAGGATTCGAGCGCGCTCGCCGGCAATCGCACCGCGCTCGCGCGCCAGATCGAGGCCGTCGATTCGGCGATTGCCGTCAGCAGCTCCAAGCGAAAGCCGCGCCCACCGCGCGCGCCGAGTCCACCGCGCGCGGAAGCGCCGCGCACCGCGCCCACGCCTCGCGCATCAATGACTCGCGGTCGAACGCCGGCGCCGGCCGACACGCAGCCGCGCGACCCGCGCCAAGCCTACTGGGACCGCAGCCTGCACTTCGATTCCGTCCGCCTCGCCCTCGAAGCCAGGGCCATCCCGGCCTCTGCGCGCCAACGTCGTTCTGTCGCACAACCGCCGCCGTCTGCCGTCCGCCGTCCGCCGTCTGCGGCGGCAACGCCGCCAATCGACCTCGACGTCGCCACGATCGACGAGGTTGCCGCGATCCCGCTCATCGGTCCTGCCCTCGCCCGTCGCATCGTCGCCGACCGCATCGAGAACGGCCCGTTCGGTTCCATCGTCGAATTGGAGCGGGTCCAGGGCATCACGGCGGCGTTTGCCCGGCGCCTGTCGCCGTTCGTGACCTTTTCCCGTCCCCCCCGTCTTGGAAGTGCGGGAGAGAGGCGGCCTCGGACAAAAGTGAGCGTCGCCCGGGGGGGGTGGGTCGCGTCCTTGACACCACTCCCGCCGCCGGACAGCTTCACCAAATCGGGTTCGCGCATCTATAGTATGGTGGCGAGCCCGGTATTTTCACACGAAAGAACCCGACGACGAGCACTGACGCGACATGGCTTCCCCCGTTGCCACCAAAGACAGCGAACGCATTGGTGATCTCCTCGTCCGTGAGGGGCTCATCACGAAGGACCAGTTGGACAAGGCGCTGCAGGAGCAGCGCCAGAACGGCACGCGCGTCGGGTACAACCTCGTCAAGCTCGGATTCATCCAGGAAATCGAGCTAACCAAGCACTTGGCCCGGCAGTACAAGATGCCGGCCGTGGATCTCTCGAAGTTCGAGGTCGATCCCAAGATCGTGAAGCTCATCCCCGCGGATCTCGCGATCAAGAACCTCGTCCTCCCGCTGAAGCGCGACGGCCGCACGCTCACGGTGGCCATGGCCGATCCGACGAACTTCGCGGTCATCGACGACCTGAAGTTCATTACGCGCTACGACATCTTCCCGGTCATCGCAGGCGAGTTCACGCTCCGCAACTACCTCGACAAGATCTACGAGTCGGCCGACGTCCAGATCTCCGCCCTCCTCGACGACATCGCGGGGATGGATACGGGCGAAGAGCTCGAGGTCCTGGAGAACAAGGAAGAGGAAGTCAACGCCACCGCGCTCGCCGCCCAGATGGACGAGGCGCCGGTCGTGAAGCTCATCAACGCGCTCCTCACCGACGCCGTGAAGCGCGGCGCGAGCGACATCCACTTCGAGTGCTTCGAGCACGACCTCCGCGTGCGCTACCGCATCGACGGCGCCCTCGAGGAGATCATGAAGCCGCCCAAGAAGATGCAGGCGGCGCTCGTCTCGCGCTTCAAGATCATGTCGTCGCTCAACATCGCCGAGCGCCGCGTGCCGCAGGACGGCCGCATCAAGCTGAAGATGGGCAAGAAGGTTGTCGACTATCGCGTGTCGACCCTGCCGACGCTCTTCGGCGAGAAGGTCGTGCTTCGAATCCTCGACCAGGGAAACCTCACGCTCGATCTCGAGAAGTTCGGCATCGAGCCGCGCGCCGAGCGCGAGTTGATGGAGGCGGTGTCGAACCCGTACGGCATGGTGCTCGTGACCGGCCCCACCGGGTCCGGCAAGACCACCACCTTGTACTCCGCGCTCTCGAAGGTGAACGCGATCGACGTGAACATCATGACCGCCGAGGATCCCGTGGAGTACAATCTCTACGGCGTCAACCAGGTGCTCGTTCGCAACGAGATCGGCATGACATTCGCCGCGGCGCTGAAGGCGTTCCTGCGCCAGGACCCGAACATCATCATGGTGGGCGAGATCCGCGACCTCGAGACGGGCGGCATTGCCATCAAGGCCGCCCTCACCGGCCACATGGTGCTCTCGACGCTGCACACCAACTCGGCGCCCGAGACGGTCACGCGACTCCTGGACATGGGCCTCGAGCCGTTCAACGTCAGCTCCGCGCTGAATCTCGTGCTCGCGCAGCGGCTCCTCCGTCGCATCTGCTCGAACTGCAAGGTGAAGTACGATCCCGACGACCTCGAACTCGACGCCGCGAAGGTCAAGCGCACCTCGACCTTCCGCGAGCTCCGCTTCACGGAAGAAGCGCTGCAGGGAGCGAAGGGCCGCGCGACGAAGGAAGCCGCACCCTTCCTCACGAACCTCTCGCTCGACACCAAGATCGGCGACGTCCCCTTCTTCAAGGGCACGGGCTGCGAGAGCTGCAACGGCACCGGCTTGAAGGGCCGCCAGGGCCTCTACGAAGTCATGTTCATGACCCCGAAGCTCCGCAAGCTGATTCTCCAGAACGTCGGAGCCGCGGAGATCAAGGACGGCGCCGTCGAGGAAGGCATGCTCACGCTGAGAATGGACGGCTGGCTGAAAGTGTTGAAGGGCATCACCACGCTGGAGCAAGTGATCCGCGAAACCGCCGCGTAAAGATGTTGCAGTTCGCTTTGTTCTAACGTCTCATCTCTACTCGTATCTCACGTCTCCACCCAGCATCCCGCATTCCTCTTCCGCATCCTGCATCAGGTAGTTGACCCGCATCCCGCATCGATTAGTTAATGACCGCTCCCCTCGCCACCGGCCTGAATCTCCGGACTCTCCTCGAGGAAATGATCGAGCGAGACGCGTCCGACCTGCACATCACCGCCGGCGAGCGCGCGAAGATGCGCATCGACGGCGACATCGTGAATTCGAAGAACGACTACGTCCTCTCGCCGAAGGACACGCTGCAGATCGCCTATTCCGTCCTCACGGAACAGCAGAAGAAGCGCTTCGAGATGGACGACGAGCTCGACTTCTCGTTCGGCATCCAGGGCCTGGCGCGCTTCCGCGGCAACTGCTTCAAGCAGCGCGGCTGCGTCTCGATGGTGATGCGGCAGATCCCGATCACCATCAAGACCTTCAGCGACCTGAACCTGCCGCCGGTGATCGCGCGCATGGCCGAGAAGCCGCGCGGCCTCGTGCTCGTCACGGGTCCGACGGGCTCCGGAAAATCGACCACGCTCGCCGCGATGATCGACAAGATCAATCGCGAGCGAAAGGGCCACATCATCACCGTCGAAGATCCGATCGAGTTCATCCACCGGCATCAGGGCTGCATCATCAACCAGCGCGAAGTCGGGACCGACACGAAGAGCTTCGCCAACGCGCTCAAGTACGCGCTGCGTGAAGACCCCGACGTGCTGCTCATCGGTGAAATGCGCGACCTCGAGACCATCCAGGCCGCGCTGACCATCGCCGAGACGGGGCACCTCGCATTCGCGACGCTGCATACGAACTCCGCGGCCGAGGCCGTCAACCGCATCATCGACGTCTTTCCGGCGCACCAGCAGTCGCAGGTGCGCGCGCAACTCGCGTTCGTGCTCGAGGGGATCGTCACGCAGACGCTGCTGCCGCGCCGCTCGGGGAGGGGCCGCGTGATGGCGGCGGAGATCCTGGTGGTCACGCCCGCGATCCGCTCGCTGATTCGCGACGACAAGGTGCACCAGATCTATTCGTCGATGCAGTCCGGCAAGAAGCACGGCATGCAGACGATGAACGACGCGCTGTACCAGCTGTACATGGCGCGTGAGGTGGACGAGGAGGAGTGCCTGCGCGTCTCCAGCGACCCGGTCGAGTTCTACCGGCTGATCGGGAAGACGATGGTTGAGGGGGACACGGCGCCGCGTGAGGGCCCTACGAAGGCCGGGTCGGCTCCGGCCGGACGCCGTTGAGTTCCGCCACGAAGTCATTCGAGGAGTAAGCGATGCCAACGTTCACGTATACCGCACGCGACGCCAAGGGCGATCTCAAGACCGCGACGATCGACGCGGCCAACCGCGAGGACGTCGTCCAGCAGCTGCGACGGCTGCGGATGAACGTCGTCAAGGTCGAGGAGCAGTCCAAGTCGAAGCAGAAGACCGGCGGCTCGGTCTCGATGCGCGACATCGTGATCTTCACCCGCCAGTTCTCGACCATGATCAACTCGGGCCTGCCGCTCGTGCAGGCGCTCGACATTCTCTCGAAGCAGAGCGAGAACAAGGCGCTGCAGGCCGTGACGCGCCAGATCGTGTTCGACGTCGAATCGGGCCACACCGTGGCCGACGCGCTCGCCAAGCACCCGAAAGCGTTCAGCGACCTCTACGTGAACATGGTGGCCGCGGGCGAGGCCGGCGGTATTCTCGACACGATCCTCATGCGACTCGCGACGTTCATGGAAAAGAACGACGCCCTGGTGCGCAAGGTGAAGGGCGCGATGATCTACCCTGGCGTCATCATGAGCGTGGCCGCGATCGCCATCAGCGTGCTGCTCATCTTCGTGATCCCCGTCTTCCAGAGCATGTTCGCGTCGGTGAACCTGACGCTGCCGTTCGCCACGCGCATCGTGATCGGGCTCTCGGGATTCCTGAAGGGCTACTGGTGGGCGGTCGGGCTCGGCGGAGCCGCCGCCTTTTACAGCCTCAAGAAGTACTACGCGACGTCGGGCGGCCAGCTCGTGATCGACCGGGCGCTGCTCCACTTCCCGGTGCTCGGCGACGTGCTCCGCAAATCGGCCGTCAGCCGGTTCACGCGCACGCTCGGCACGCTGATCAGCTCCGGCGTGTCGATTCTCGACGGACTCGAGATCACCGCGAAGACCGCCGGCAACCGCGTGATCCAGGACGCCATCATGGCGAGCCGCTCGTCGATCGCCGGCGGCGACACCATCAGCGCGCCGCTCGCGAAGTCGAATGTCTTCCCGCCGATGGTCATCTCGATGATCTCTGTCGGCGAGCAAACCGGCGGTCTCGACGAAATGCTCGCGAAGATCGCCGACTTTTACGACGAAGAAGTGGACGCCGCGGTGAGCGGACTGCTGGCACTGCTCGAGCCGGTGATGATCGTGTTCCTCGGCGTCGTGGTCGGCGGCATGGTGGTGGCCATGTACCTGCCGATCTTCGACATGGTGAACGCGGTGCAGTAGCGAGCTGATATGGGCAGACGCGGATTCTGTCCGCTTCTTCGCCATTGATTCTGTCCGTTTCGCCTTTCGGTTCTGTCCGGCGGCGCTGCAGCACGAGCGCCGCCGGAGCGCAATGCCTTGGCTAACAACCAAGCGATTGCTCTGATGCGCTAACTTACGCTCCAAAGTTTGGAGCGCCCTCGTTCGTCGTCGGGGGGCGTCAGGTGGCGTAACCGAGCGCTCGATAGCCGGTTTGGCGCTTCGCGGCCATCCGAGCCAGCACCGGCACAGACCCGTCTACATAGTCGTGCACCACGACTTCATGCTTATCCTGATAGTCTCGATGGAGCCGTCCGACGTATTGTGCCAGTGTTCCTTTCCACGCGATCGGCATCGTAAGGAAGAGCGTATCGAGGCGGGGGTCGTCGAACCCTTCGCCGAGATACCGACCCGTCGCGAGAATAATTCGCGTGGCTGATTCGTCAGAATGAAGCAGTGCGTCCGCATCGCGGCGTTCTTTCGCATTCATTCCACCGCGCAGGACCACGATTCGAGAACAGAACGGTTCGAACGCCTGCCGCAATATGTCAAGGTGATCGCGCCGTTCGGTCAGTACCAACGGTGTCCGGCCGGCGGCGAGCGCGGCGCGCACGTCCTCGATAATTCTTGCGTTGCGGGCGTCGTCATGTGCCACGCGCGCAGCGATAGCGGGCATTGAAGCCTTCTCGACGCCGTCGCCTGCGGGCAGTCGAAACGCGGTCTCGTGGAAGTTTACGCGGTGTACGAAGCCTCGACGAACCGCTTGGGATTTCGGATCTGTGCGATATCGAACCGGCCCGCACTGCATGAAGATGATGGGATGGTGCCCATCGCGCCGCGCGACGGTGGCGGAAAGGCCGAGCACGTAGCGCGCCTTGGATCGACGGGCCACCAGTTCGAAGCTGGCAGCCGAGAGGTGGTGGCATTCGTCCACGATCAACTGGCCATAGCCAGCGAGTAGATCGGACACTTCTCCTTTGCGCACGAGGCTTTGGATCACGGCCACGTCGATGCGCCCTGTCGGTTTCTTGCGGCCGCCGCCGATCGTGCCGATGTCACCTGGCTCGACCGACAAAAATGTCTTAAGACGTTCGACCCACTGCGCCAGCAGTTCGCGTCGATGTACAAGAATGAGAGTGCTGCATGCGCGATGCGCTGTGAGTGCGGCCGCGACGACGGTCTTCCCGAAGGCGGTCGTCGCCGCCAGCACGCCGAAGTCCTTCGCCGCGATCGCGTTGAATGCGGCGATCTGTTCCTCGCGCAATGTGCCGAGGAACTGCACGGAGAGTGGCGTTCCGGCTTCTCGCCGGTCATCAATCCGGGATTCGATACCATGTGATCGGAGTAGCTCAACCGCCTCGTCCAGACATCCTCGCGGCAGGGCGACGTGACGCGGGTGAAGCATGGCGCAGGATACGATGCGGGGCTTGCCGAACGTGGACAGGCGCATCGCCTGCGCCCGATAGAACTCGGGATTCTGAAAGGCGGCAACACGGGTGAGTTGCGCGACTATTCCTGGCGACAGGCTCGTCCGATCGATGTAGACTTCGTCGGCCAGCGTCAGATCCACGGCGCTCGGGTGCGGCTCCGCAACGGCCCTGACGCGAGGCCGGCGCGACGGAGACATGAGCCACGGTTGGTCTGCGTCCTCATCTTCGACGGGCATTCTCACGCCAAACACGCGACCGCTGAGTTCCGCCTCGCGCACGAGATGAGTCACCGCATCGCGTGATACCCGCGGCAACGCGGACAAGAATGCCCATTGATCCTCGTGCGGCTGCAGTTGATCGTCGATGAACACGCTATTGCCGCGTTCGCGCGCCGCGCGTTGCAGCGGGAGCGCGATGAGATTCCCAAACCCGCCGATGGGCAACGTGTCTTGGCTCGGGAAGAGCCGGTCGTAGGATTCGAAGCCGATTTCCGGGCGGCGTTCCATCGTGTCGGTTATCAGCAACGCCCCAAGCTGCCGCGCCTCTCGCGCCGGAATGGCCTCTGCGAAGAAGATCCACACGTGCCCACCTTCACCAGACCGCGATCGCTCGAGCGCCGCGCTGACTCCCTTCTGCTGGCACGTTTCAAAAAACGCGAGCGCATCGGCACTCCAGTGCTCGCCGTCGAAGTCCGCCGCAAGAAACCAACACGTCTCGTCGTGCAGGAGCGGATAGACACCGGCAACGAACATCGTCCGTGACGATTTCGAGCGGTCGAAGCCGCGTAGATGATTTCCGATCATATCGTCGGCGACAGGAACAAACGCCTGATTCGAACATTCCCCACATTTGACTTGGGGCTTGTTGCAAATACCTCGAATCCACTCGTTGGCACACGCCGGCGCATAGCCGGACCGCGCGGTCTTCGTGTTCTCCCATCGGAGCGGGAAGACATCGTGGCGGCCGGCGAAGAGGCGTCGGAACAGAGTGACTTTTGCCGCGGCCCTTGACTCCGCTGTCACCAGACCGGTTTCACTCGGCGGTGGCGTGGAAACCGGTGTGGCTCGTTCGATGCGAACGAGTGTGTTTGCGAGATCCGCGCGCTGGCGATCCAACTCGGCCAGCTGCGCACGGATCCGTTCGGCTTCGGTTTCTGTAGCTCGGTCGGGCATCGCCTAGGGGTGTAGTACCAGTTGGTGCGCGCTGCAGGGATCGTGCTGACGATCCTGAACCCCTCGCGCGATTACGGTCGTCGCTTCGGCGCTGCGCGAAAAACGCGCGGAGCCTTGGCCGCCGCTTCCGTGCCCTGCGCGAGCAGCGTGTCCCAATCTGTCGGCGGATTGCCGTTGGCGAGCATCGTGCCGAAGACCGCGTAGGCGTCAGTGGAGCTGCCGTACGTGCGCAGCGTGTCCGTGTCGTTGATCCACGCATAGACGATCACACACGCCACGCTGTCGAACCGATAGAAGAGCCGGTAGCGTCCGTTGCCTGTCTTACCTCGGAACCATTCGCGGTGACCGCCGGGGATCGTCCCGCCATGCCGGTACTGCGCGGCTCCCGGGTCCTGCGGAATCTTATCGAACATCAAGTCGTACACGTGGGCGAGCAGCTTGCGGTTCGGTCCTGGGAGCGCCGGTGGCGCCGGTTCGCGTTCCGCTGCTTCCGTTAAGCGCGTCAACTGCCCCACGAGCAGCGGGTGCGGGAGCAGCGTGTACCCGTGCGCGAGAATCCCCAGCGCGAGCGACGGGCTGGCGACCGCGGCCCTACGCGCTCGATGCTTGCCTTTGCGAGGCTTGGTCAGAGTGCCACGGCGCCGTCGAGCGGCGCGTCGTGGTCAATCCGGATCTTGGCCGTCAATCGCTTCACACGCGTCACCAGTTCGCGCGGGAATCCGCGCAGGCGCTCGGGGTGATCGGCGATGTCCCGACCGAGCAGAGCCAAGAATGGCGCGAGCGTGGGATCGGTGTGGGCGTGTTCCTCGAGATTCACGAGACGTACGTCGAAGCCCTCAATGACGTAACCCACGCGGTCGCCCGGGCCGACGCCCAACACCTTCCGCACGCCCGGCGGCAGCGTCGTCTGCGACCGGGACGTGATCTTGCTCGCGATGAGTCCGGACATCGTGGCTCCTGGCAACGGGTTGCAATGCACTTGCATTGTACAGTAATGCGTTTGCATTGTTTCGTCAACCTGCCCCGCATCCGTCACGACACCGGATACCGCGGGTCCGACGTTCGCTGGATTCGACGGCCTTTCCTAAGCGTCGGCAGGTCGCCGACGTTGTAAGGACGTCTTGGTGGACCCTCAGGAGCATAAGGCCCCGGCGGCCACCCCAAACTC
>PMYN01000035.1 GCA_003171215.1 Gemmatimonadota bacterium
ACGCGGTGTTTGACACCCAGGGGTGATCGAACTGGCGTCCCGATCAATAATGACCGCAACGGCGGTCTCGAGATAGATACAAGGGGCGACTTAGCGACGGGTGCGGGGTGAGGAGACGGTCTCCTCGCTTCTTGTCGCTCTTCGCTAAGTCGCCCCTCACCTGTCGCTCGTTGCCGTTCTCACGACTCATCCCTCACCCGTCGCTCGTTTCCTTTTCGTGTCCAGCCAGCCACACCACGAGGGCCTCCCCGAACGCCGGGAGGTCCTTGGGCACCCGGCTCGAGATCAGGTTTCGGTCCTCGACGACCGGCTCATCTACCCAAGTCGCGCCCGCATTTACAACGTCGTCCCGGATCCCAACGGTTGAAGTCATCCGCCGTCCCTTGACGATGCCGGCCGATATCAGCACCCAGGGTCCGTGACAGATCGTGGCGACCAACCCACCCGCCGCGTTGACCTGACGGACCAGTTCAAGGGCCGCCGGATCCCGTCGAATCTTGTCGGGCGCCCACCCTCCCGGTGCGAGCACTCCAGCCAAAGTGTCAGCCTTGAAATCTCTGACATGCCCGTCGACGGGGCATGGGTAGCCGTACTTTCCGCGGTACGATTTCTCGCCGACACCAGCCAGCGGTGCCGAGTAGCCGGCGGCCTCGAGCCTGTACTTCGGATACCAGACTTCCATCTCTTCGTAGTCCGGTCCGACCAGGATGAGCACAGTTCGCATGGCCATGATGTGTATTCCCTGTTGAAATGTGTTCTTGCATATTGATGCAAGAAACAACGTTAGATGCTGCTTTATAACATGATTGAGAAAGCGGTATTAACTCATATGCATAATGTGATACATCAACAGCCACTGATGCTGTGGATATTCAATATTGGCGATAAATGACCTTGCATGCGCATTCGGCTGCGTCAGGTAAGTCACAAATATGAGTATGCGAAGTTATCAAGACCGTCCGATCGGAGTCTCAGAAAAACAACAAGGCCGGCATCTCTGCCGGCCCCGTCCGCCCTGTCCGACTGTCAGTGGTGCCGGCCAATTACCAATGGCCAACCACGAACAACGGATTACCCGTCTTATGCAGTCTTCCGCGCCCGCTTCGCCAAAACGGCATCCTGAACCCAAGTCAGCGGCACCAGGAACAATGGCGTCAAGAACACGCCGAGCAGCACGTTGATCCAGATGAGGGCCGCGTAGAATGCCCCAAGCCCGAGGCCTGCGAGCAAGGTGCCGAAGGGCCCGCCGAAACTGTGTTCCATGATGTGGATCGACTCGGGAGAATGTCCGACTGCCAGACGCGTGACGTTCTTATCTTAACTGCATGGCGCGAATGACGGAAGGCGGACGTTCGGGTGACCACTTGAAACGGGTGGCTGTGGCGATCCGCGGCCTGCCGCCGGCCCGCTACCTGCTCGCTGTCTCGGGCGGTCGCGACTCGATGGTCCTGCTGGACGCATTCGCGCGCTTCCGTTCCGACGCCGTCGCGGCTGCCACCTTCGATCACGGCACCGGGCCCGCCGCCGAAAAAGCCGCGCGCCTCGTCGAGATCGAGGGGACGCGCCGCTCGATTGCCGTCGTCTCGGGCCGCCGCGCCGACACCGCCGTCTCGGGCGAGGCCGCGTGGCGCGCCGCCCGATGGGAGTTTCTCCTGGGCTGGGCGAAGGAGCTATCCGCGCACGTGGTCACCGCGCATACCCGCGACGACCAGCTCGAGACGGTGGTCATGCGCGTGCTGCGCGATCCGCGCAATACCTCGGCGCGCGGCCTGGCCGCGATGTATTCGCGATCGCACGTCGAGCGGCCGCTGCTCGACGTGCGCCGCTCCGACATCACGGCCTACGCGCAGGAGTACGAAGTCCGCTACATGGACGACCCGTCGAACCTCGATCGCGTCCATCTTCGCAACCGGGTGCGGCTCGACCTGCTCCCGGCGCTCGAGCGCGCGCGCCCCGGTTTTGGCGACGAAATGATCGAGGTCGCGCGGAGCGCCGCCGCATGGCGCGAATCCGTCGAGCGCATCGTCGACACGCTCGGGCTCAAGCTGCTGCCGCCGCTCGTCGTGCCCGCCGAGCCGCTCTCGCACCTCCCGCCCGACGCGCTCGCGATCCTCTGGCCCGCCATCGCGGCGAGGGCCGGCCTCGCGCTCGACTGGCGAGGCACGGAGCGCCTCGTCGCCTTCACGACGGCAGGACGGCCGGGAACGAAGATCCCGCTGTCCGGCGGCGCCGAGGTCGGGCGGACCGCGTCGACGTTCGTGGTGCGCGCTTCTGCGGCTGAATAGGCGCTATATTCATAAGTATGAGTGTTGCTTCGACTGACTCGGCCGATCCGCGCCTGCTCGGCCGGGCGGTCAAGCGTATCGCGTACCCGGCCCCGGAGATCGAGCGCCGGGTGCACGAATTGGGGGAGGAGATCACCGCGGCTTATCCGGACGGCGATTTGCTCGTGTTGGGCCTGCTGAAGGGGAGTTTCGTCTTCCTGGCGGACCTCGTGCGACAGATCCGCCGGCCGTTGCAGGTCGATTTCCTCGTCGCTTCGAGCTACGCCGACGGCACCGCGTCGTCCGGCACGGTCAATCTGGTGTACGATCCGGAGACGGTTCTCGAGAAGAAGCACATCCTGCTGGTCGAGGACATCGTCGACTCCGGCCGAACGCTCAGCAGGCTGGTGGATCTATTGAAGACGAGGGGCGCGAGGTCGATCGAGATCTGCGCGCTGCTTCACAAGAACATCGCCACGGAGTTGCGGTACCCGACGCGTTTCATCGGATTCGATGCACCAAACGAATTCCTGGTGGGATATGGCCTGGATCATGCAGAGGACTTCAGGCACCTGCCATATGTAGCCAGCCTGCAGTAGCGCCTTTCTCATTTCCGACTTTTCGACCCGTTTCGCAGCATAGCTGCACATACCATGTCCAATCCACCGCCCAACAAGCCCGGTTCGTGGGGTCGCCTCTCGAAGACGATCGCGTTCTGGATGCTCGTCATCCTCGTGCCGGTCGCGTTCTTCCAGTTCCAGGGCGCGAAGAGCGACGTCGCGCCGCGTCTCGACGTGACGCAGTACGAGGACCAGCTTGACGCGGGCAACATCTCGAAGGTGATCGTGACCGCGGGCAAGGACATCGCCGGCGACTTCAAGACGCCGCAGTTGATCGGCGGCGTCAGCGCGAAGCACTTCACGGTGAAGCTCACCGGCCAGATCGGCGACCGTGAGCTCGAGCGCCTGCGCGCGCAGAAGGTGCAGGTTTCGGCCGAGGACGCGCGTGCCTCGATCGGCGCGCTGTTGCTGAGCATCCTGCCGTGGGTCGTGATGATCGGCATCTGGATCTTCATCATCCGGCAGATGCAGGCGGGCGGCCAGAAGGCATTCTCGTTCGGCAAGTCGAAGGCGAAGCTGCTCGCGGGCGACACGCCGAAGGTCACGTTCGCCGACGTCGCGGGCTGCGACGAGGCGAAGGTGGAGCTGGAGGAGATCATAGAATTCCTCAAGGATCCGGCGAAGTTCACGAAACTCGGCGGTCGCCTGCCGAAGGGCGCGCTGCTGGTCGGTCCTCCGGGAACGGGCAAGACACTGCTGGCGCGCGCCGTCGCGGGAGAGGCGGGGCGTCCGTTCTTCTCGATGTCGGGTTCGGATTTCGTCGAGATGTTCGTGGGCGTCGGCGCGAGCCGTGTGAGGGACCTGTTCGAACAAGGGAAGGCCCATGCCCCTTGCATCATCTTCATCGACGAAAT
>PMYN01000021.1 GCA_003171215.1 Gemmatimonadota bacterium
CCGACGGCAAGACGATCGCCTTCTCGGCGCTCCAGAAGGCGAAGAGCGACATCTTCCTGCTCACGATCGAGACCGGCGAGGTGACCAACCTCACCCACGACCAGTTCTTCGACTACGCGCCGACGTTCGCGCCCGACGGCCAGTCGATCGTCTTCGACATGCTCGGCCAGCTCTACACGCTTCCAATCGCCGGCGGCCACGCAACCGCCATCACGAGCGGCCTCGCCTACAGCTCGCAGCCCCGCTTCTCACCCGATGGCAAGAAGGTCGCGTTCGTCTCCGATCGCAGCGGCGGCGACAACGTCTGGACCATGTCGCTCGATCTCAAGGACTCCGCGCAGATCACCAAGGGCAACGACAACGGCTTCACATCCCCCGAGTGGACGCCCGACGGCAAGTACATCGTCGTCTCCAAGTCCGGCGCCGGCCTCGGCGGCCCCGCGAAACTCTGGATGTACAACATCGACGGCGGCAACGGCCTGAACCTGCTCCCCACCGCGCCGCCCACGCAAAAAACCGTCGGCGCCGCCTTCGGAAATAACGGGCGCTACATCTGGTACGCCGCCCGCACCGGCGACTGGCAGTACAACGCGGTCGGCCCGCAGTACGAGCTCTGGGTGTACGACCGTGAGAACGGAAAGTCCACCGAGATGTCCACGCGCTTCGGCTCGGCGTTCCGGCCGGCGCTCTCGCCCGACGGCAAGCTCCTCGTCTACGCCACGCGCTACCAGACCAAGACTGGGCTCCGCATCCGCAATCTCGATACGCAGGCCGAGGAGTGGCTCGCCTTCCCTGTGCAGCGCGACGAGACCGAGTCGCGCGCGCCGCTCGATGCCTACCCCGGCTACTCGTTCACGCCCGACTCGAAGGCGATCGTGGTCTCGTACGGCGGCGAGATCTGGCGCGTGCCGGTGGACCGAAGCGCCGCCACGAAGATCCCGTTCTCCGCAGACGTGAAGATGGCGATGGGCCCCGAGGTGAAGTTCACGTATCGCGTCGACACCAACACGACTTTCACGTCGCACCAGGTTCGCGACATCGCCCCATCGCCCGACGGCACAAAGCTCGCCTTCACCGCGCTCGATCGCATGTGGGTGATGGATCTTCCCAGCGGCAAGCCGGCGCGGGTGAGCACCAACGAGATCGGCGAGTACGGCGCCACATGGGCGCCCGATTCAAAATCGCTCGCGTACGTCACATGGAACGATGGCAACGGCGGACAGATCATGCGCGCCACGTGGGCGCCCAGGAAGACCGCCGCGACGATCACGCAGCTCACGCAGACGGCCGGGCTCTACGCGGAGATCGCGTGGGCGCCGGCCGGTGACCGTTTGGTCGCGGTGCGCGCCGCCGCGCGCGAACTCCAGGACGCGGTCGGCGGATTCCGCGGCCCGGCCGCCGCGGAGTTCATTTCCGTTCCGGCAGCCGGCGGCGCCGCAACGCTGATCATGCCCGCGAGCGGGCTCGGCAATCCGCACTTCACCGCGAATCCCGATCGCATTTACGCCTATGGCCGCCGTGACGGCCTCGTGTCGTTCCGCTGGGACGGCACGGATATGAAATCGCACCTCAAGGTCACGGGACCGATGCCGCCGGGCGCCGGTGGTGTCGCAGGCGGCGCTGGAGGATCGCTGACGCTCGACGCGGGCATCGCGCAGAGCGACGCGCGGCATGCAATCGGCGGCCGAGCCGCTCAACTGTTCCTGGGCGACGACGATCCCACCGAACCGAACCCGCCCACGCCGCCGTCCGCATCACTCGTGATGATGGCCCCCAAGGGCGATCAGGCGCTCGCGGTGGTCGGCATGGACATCTACACGGTGGCCGTGGCCCAAGTGGGAGCGACTGCGCCGACAGTTTCGGTGGCGAACCCGGCTAATGCGAGTTTGCCGGTGAAGAAACTGAATGAAATCGGCGGAGAGTTTCCCACGTGGACCAGCGACGGGCGCCACGTGATGTGGTCGCTCGCCAACGCGCTCTGGACGTACGATCTCGACCGCGCGAAAGTGGTGGAGGATTCACTCAAGGCGGATACGAGAGCCAAGGCCGCGGCCAAGCGCGACAGCATCGCAGCGGCCGCCGCCGCGGGCCTGCCGCCCGCCGCGCCCGTCGCAGCCGCACGCCCCGACTCGGCCGCCAAGGCCGACAGCGCGAAGAACAAGCCGGGCTACAAGCCGGTGGAACAGCGGATCGTCGTCAACGCGCTGCGCGACACTCCGCGCGGCACGGTGGTGCTTCGCGGCGGTCGCGCGATCACCATGAAGGGTAAGGAGATCGTCGAGAACGCCGACGTGCTCGTGAAGGACAATCGCATCGTCGCCATCGGCGCGCGCGGCTCGGTGCAGGTGCCGGCCGACGCGAAGATCATCGACGTCAGCGGGAAGACGGTCATGCCCGGTTTCGTCGACACACACTACCACCCGCAGTGGCTCATTCCGTCGATCCACACCAACCAGGTGTGGCAGTATCTGGCGGAGCTCGCCTACGGCACCACCACCACGCGCGATCCGCAGACGGCCACCACCGACTTCCTCTCGTACAACGATCGCGTGGAGACGGGTGAAGTGGTCGGCCCGCGCAGCTACACCACCGGCCCGGGCGTCTTCATCGCCGAGAATGTGAAGGATCTCGATCACGCCCGCACGATCCTCAAGAAGTATTCGCAGTACTACGACACGAAGACGCTCAAGATGTACATGACCGGCAACCGCCAGCAGCGCCAGTGGATCATCATGGCGGCGAAGGAACTCGGTCTCATGCCGACCACCGAGGGCGGCCTCGACTTCAAGCTCAACATCACGCACGGCCTCGACGGCTACCCCGGCATCGAGCACACGCTGCCGATCACGCCGAAATACGAAGACGTCTTCCAGTGGTACAAGGGCACGCAGGTCACGAACTCGCCGACTCTCATTGTCGAATATGGCGGACCGTTCGGCGAGGGATGGTTCTACCAGTCGGAGAATCTCGCGGGCGACGCCAAGCTGAGGCACTTCACGCATCCGGAGGATTTCGACGCGAAGATCCGCCGCCGCGGCACGGGCAACGCCCCCGGGCCTGCGGGCTTCGCGCTCAAGGAGGAGTACGCGATGTGGCAGCATGCGGAGGACGTCGCCAAGACGGTCGCCGCGGGCGGACGCATCGGGGTGGGCAGCCACGGACAGTTGCAGGGGCTCGGGATGCACTGGGAGATCTGGCTGCTCCAGAGCGGCGGGCTTTCGACGCACGATGCACTGCGCGCGGCGACGATCGTGGGCGCGGAGGCAATCGGGTTGGATACCGACATCGGCTCGCTCGAGCCCGGCAAGATGGCCGATATCCTCGTGCTCGACCGCGATCCGCTGGCCGATATCCGCAATACCAACTCGCTCTCGCTGGTGATGAAGAACGGGCGGGTGTACGATGCGAACACGCTCGACGAGGTCTATCCGCGGCAGAGGAAGCTGCCGGCGCAGCAGTGGATGAGCGGGGCGCCGGATGCTAGTGCGGGCATCAGGCCGTAGATACGAGACAAGAGCTAAAAGCGTTAACACGGAAACCGCCGGACCAACTACCTGACAAGAACCGGATCAAGCAATACTTGGGGGAAACTACCACTACGGCGCGCTCGCTGTAGTGGTAGTTCCCCCCAAGTTTTTTGCTTGATCAGGTACTGGTCCGGCCGTTGGTCCGGCAGTTTCCGTGGTAACGCTTTAAGGCCCTACTCCGGACTATGCGCCGCGCGCACGCTGCCGGTCGCCACGCCGGGTTGCATCGAACCGGCGGGCACCGGCGCCGCGTGCCCCTTGCTGAAGCGGATCTTCAGCTCGTCGAAATACGTGTAGATCACCGGTGTCACATACAGCGTCACCACCTGCGAGAACAGCAGCCCGCCCACCACCACGATGCCGAGCGGCCGCCGCGATTCCGCGCCCGCGCCCGCGCCGAGCGCGATCGGCAGAGTGCCCACCAGCGCCGCCATCGTCGTCATCGTGATCGGCCGGAACCGCACGTGACATGCCTCCACGATCGACTCGAACGGATTCATTCCGCGCTTCTCCGCCGCCGTGGCGAAGTCCACCATCATGATCGCGTTCTTCTTCACGAGCCCCACCAGCATGATGATGCCCACCCACGCGTACACCGTGAGCTCGGTGTGCGTCACGATCAGCGCGAGCAGCGCTCCGAACGCCGCGAACGGAATGCCCGAGAGAATCGTCAGCGGATGGATGAAGCTCTCGTACAGGATCCCGAGCACGATGTAGATCACGAAGATCGCGATGATGAAGAGCGTGATCAGTCCCTTCTGCGTGTCCTGGAAGACCTGCGCCGCTCCATAGAACGCGCCGGTCACGTCCTCCGGCAGGATCGTGAGCGCGGCGGCCGTCACCGCGTCGGTCGCCTCGCCGAGCGAGACGCCGAGCTTCGTGTTGAACGCGATCGTCACGCTCGGCATCTGCCCCGTGTGGTTCACCAGCATCGGGCCCAGCGTCGGCGCCGTGCGCGTCACGCTCGACAGCGGCACGAGCTGCCCGGTTCTCGATCTGATGTACAGCATGCTCAGCGCGCCCAGATCGCTCTGGTATTCCGGCAGCAGCTCGAGGATCACCCAGTATTCGTTCTGCGGGGTGTAGATCGTGCTCACCTGGCGCGAACCGTACGCGTTGTACAGCGCGGTCTCGATCTGCTCCGGCGTGAGCTGAAAGCGCGCGGCCGCGTCGCGGTCGAGTTCGATGGANNGCCTGCGGGTTGGCGATCTGCAGGTCGGTGGTGACATCGACGATGCCGTTGATCTCGCGCATCTTCGCTTCCATCGTCTGCGCCGCCTTGTACAGCGACGGCAGGTTGCCGCCCGTCATCGTGTACTGGTACTGCCCCTTGGATGCGCGGCCGCCGATCTGGATGGTGGGCGTGTTCACGACATAGGTCGCGATTCCCGGCACCGCGCGCAGCGCGGAGCCGAGCACCGGCACGAGTTCGTCGGCCGAGAGCTTCCGCTCCTTTCGCGGCTTCAGCCTGAACGTGATGCGCCCCGAATTCACGGTCGACGATGATCCGCCGTAGCCGCTCGCGATCGCATAGCTCTCCGCCGCCACGTCCGGGTTCTGCCGTCCGATCGCGGCGAGCGCGATCATCTTGTCACGCATGTCGGGGTAGCCGATGCCCTGGATGCCCTCGGTGCTCGCGCGCAGGATTCCCTGGTCTTCGGACGGGAAGAATCCCTTCTTCACCTGCGTGAACATGAACCCCGCCACCAGCAGCGTGACCGCCGAGAACACGAGCATCACGGGACGGTGCTGCATCACCCAGCCCAGCGAGGTCGTGTACAACTTCAACACCCGCTGGTACAGCCTCTCAAACCCGTCGAAGATGAAGTTGTGCGATCCGTGCAGGCTCTTCGCGTTGAGGAAGTGCGCGCCCAGCATCGGCGTCAGCGTCAGCGACACGAAACCCGACACAAGGATCGCCACCGCGATGGTCACCGCGAACTCGCGGAACAGGCGACCCACGATGCCGCCCATGAACAGCAGCGGAATGAACACGGCCGTCAGACTCGCGGTCATCGAGATGATCGTGAACCCGATCTCGGCCGCGCCGTCGAGCGCCGCCTGCATGGGCGGTTTCCCCATCTCCATGTGGCGGACGATGTTCTCGAGCATCACGATCGCGTCGTCCACCACGAAGCCCACCGCGAGGGTGAGCGCCATCAGCGAGAGATTATCGAGGCTGTAATCCAGCATGTGCATCACGGCGAACGTCCCCATCAGCGACATGGGGAGCGCGAGGCTCGGGATGGCCGTGGCCGACACGTTGCGGAGGAACATGAAGATCACGAGGATCACGAGGACCAGCGTGAGTCCCAGCGTGACCTTCACGTCGTGCACCGAGTCGCGAATGCCCTGCGCGCGATCGAAGAAGATCGTCGCGTCCACCGCCGCGGGCATCTGTGCCTTCAGCACCGGCAGCAGCGCCTTGATGGCGTCGGCCACTTCCACCGTGTTCGTGCCCGGCTGTTTCTGGATCGCGAGCGAGATCGAGCGCTCGCCGTCGAGCCATTGCGCCGTGCGGTTGTTCTGGATGTCGTCCAGCACGCGGCCCAGCTCCTTCAGCCGCACGGGCGCGCCGTTGCGGTATGTCACGACGAGCTCGCCGAACTCCGCGGCGGTGGCCAGCTGCCCGTTCGTTTGCACGGTGAGCGCCTTGCTCTTTCCCCAGAGCACGCCGCTCGGGATGTTCACGTTCGCCGCGTTGATGGCGTCGGCCACCTCGTCGATGCCGATGCCGCGGCTCGCGAGCTGGCGCGGATCGACCTGCACACGGGTGGCATACTTGGCCGCGCCGCCCACGTTCACCGCCGCCACGCCGCTCACGGTCGAGATCCGCTGCGCCATCACGGTCTCGGCGTACTCGTCGAGCTGCGACAGCGGCATCGTGGCCGAGTGCAGGTTGAGGTAGAGTATTGGTTGATCCGCCGGGTTCGTCTTGGTCATCGACGGCGGGAGCATGCCCTGCGGCAGCACGCCAAGCGTGCGCGCGATGGCCGTCTGCACGTCCTGCGCGCCCGCGTCGATGTTGCGGTCGAGCGTGAACTGCACGGTGATCGACGTGCTCCCGAGCGCGCTCGTCGAGACCATGTTGTCGATGCCGGCGATCGTGGTGAACTGCTTCTCGAGCGGCGTCGCCACCGAAGACGCCATCGTCTCCGGGCTCGCCCCCGGGAGGGACGCGTTCACCGTGATGGTCGGATAATCCACGCTCGGCAGGTCGCTCACCGAGAGTTGCTGGTACGACATCAGCCCGAAACCCAAAATCCCCACCATGACCAGCGTGGTCATGACGGGGCGCTTGATGAACAGCGCGGTGAAGTTCATGGAGCGCCTCCGGAAATCTTTCCTGCCGGCTTCGCCGCGGGCTTCGCCGCGGGCTTCACCGCGGGCTTCACCGCGGGCTTCACTGCGGGCTGGGCTGCGGGCTCGGCGGCAGGCTGGGAGATTTCGACTTTCGCGTTCGGCGTGAGCCTCGACTGGCCGTCGGTCACGACCTTGCTCCCCACTTCAATACCCTTCTCGATCACGGTGAGGTCACCGACGACGAGACCGGAGGTGACGGGATGCACGACGGCCTTGTTGTCGGCGGTTACGACGAACACGAACTGGCCGTCCTGGCCGGTCATCACGGCGGTGGTCGGCACGAGCACCGCGCCTTCCTGCACGTACAGCTCGACGGCGACCGCGACGAACTGTCCGGGCCAGAGATGGCCGGCGGGATTTGCGAACTGCGCCTTGAGCGTGACCGTGCCGGTGGTGGTGTCGACGCCGTTGTCGAGCATGTTGAACTCGCCCACTTCAGCCGACGCGTCGCCGCGCGGCGTGGCGATCACGCGCAGCTTCTTCGCGCCCGACGAATACTTCTGCACCAGCGGAAGTTCGCGATCGGGTACGGTGAAGTGCACGTCGATCGGGTGGATCTGGTTGATGACCACCAGCGGCGGCACGGAGCCGGGCTTCACCAGGTTGCCCTGCTTCACGAGCAGGACGCCGGTCTTGCCCGTGATCGGCGCGGCGATCGTCGCGTTCTCGAGGTTGAACTTCGCGTTGTCGACCGCGGCCTTGTCGGCCGAGACGACGGCCTTCGCCGCGGCGGCGGCGGCGAAGGCCTGATCGGCCTGCGACTTGGTGACGAAGTCTTTCAATACGAGGGCGGCGTAGCGATCGGCGTCGCGCTGCGAACTCTGGGCGTTGGCTTCGTCGCGCGCGAGCACGGCGACAGCCTGGTCGAGCGCGGCCTTGAAGGGACGCGGATCGATCTCGAAGAGCACCTGCCCCGCCTTGACCTCGTCGCCTTCCTTGAAGTGCACGCGCATCAGCACGCCGCCCACCTGCGACTGCACCGCGACGGTCTGGGCGGGCTCGACGAGGCCGTTCGCGTGCACGATGTACGGCGCGGTGCCGAGTTCGGCGGTGGCGACGGTCACGGCTACGGGGGGCTTTGCCGGCGGGGCGGGCGTGGAGCAGGCGGATGCAACAACAACTACAACGGCAACCGCAACGGCAACAGCCTTCCACGGATTACGCGGATTCAGCGGATCGATTGGCGCGGATAATACTTGGGGGGAACTGAACAACGGCGACGAGCGAGGGGCGGGATGCATTATCTACGGCCTTCCGGGAGGAACAGGAGTTAGCGAAATGTTGGGTTCGCCGCGGGTGCCGAGGACGCCGGCGTCGTGCGACAGCTGCGCGAGCGAGGCGTACCAGGTCCAACGGCTGAGGACGGACTGTGCGCGCGCATCGGCGAGTGCGCTCTGCGCGGTCAGGAGATCGAGGATGTTCCCCACGCCTTCGGCGTAGCGGCCCCTCGCGACTTCTTCACTCTGAACGGCACTCGTCAGCAGTTCCGCCGACGTGGACACGCGCAGGGTGGCGGTCTGCAATGCGTAGTACGACGTGAACACCTGCGCGATGGCGACGAGGCGAGTCTGCTCGGCGCGCGACGCGGCGGCCGCGGCGTTCTCCTGCGCGGTGACGATGTCGTACTCTTTCGAGAGCCCGCTGAACAGCGGGATGGAGACACCGAACGTGAGCGCGTACGTGTTGCCGGCCAGCGCGCTGCTGCTCGACTGCACGTTGCCTTCGTTCGCGCCGAGTGTGATGCTCGGGAGCGCGGCCGACCGGGCCTGGCGAACCTGCGCCTGACTCTGCCGGGCGAGTGCGCGCGCCGCTGCCACATCCGGGCGGTCGCGCACGGCGCGCGCGATGACCGAGTCGATGTTCGCCGTCAGTTGCAGCACCGGGGCAAGACCGGTGTCGGGCTCGGCGTCGAAGCGCGCGTTGGCGGCGAGGCCGAGCGCGAGCGCGAGCTGGGCGCGGGCGGCTTGCACGTTTCCGCCGGCGGTCTGCGAGTTGAGCCTGCTCTGCGCGAGGGCCGTGCGGGCCTGCAGGACGTCCGCGATCGTCGCGAGGCCGACTTCGTGCCGGCGGTCGGCGGCCGCGAGATTCGCTTCGGCCGTTGCCACGGCCGCGTCGGCGGCATCGAACAGGCCGCGGCTCGCCTGATAGCTGAAGTAGGAACCTTCGGCTTGCAGAACGACGGTCTGCACGGTGGCGTTGTGCGTGAGATCGGCCGCGAACAGCGCTTCGTGCGCCGCCGCCATCGCCCCGCCGCGCTGGCCGAAGTCGAGCAGGACGTACGAGAGGTTCAGCGAGGTGGTGAAGGCGGAGCGGGTGGCCGGAAGGACAGAGTTGTTGAACGAAATGGCCTTCGAGGGTCCGCCGGTTCCGTCGAGCTCGAGCGAGGGCAAGAAGTGTCCGCGCGCGGATCCATACGCGGCGGCGGCCGCGCGCGCCTGCGCCCAGGTGTTGCGCGTCTGCGGGCTGTTGCCGAGTGCGAGATCGACCACGTCGGCGATGGTCAGCCGGTCCATGCGCGTGGCGAGGTCAGCCGGAACGGACGCGCCGCGGGTGGCACGCTGCATCTCGTCCGAGTTGAACGTCGCACCTGCGCCGGTGGCTTTTTGGGCAGTCCACTCGACCGAGGGAGAGGGAGCAGCCGACGGCGCGCCGCCGATGTGCGAGGGCGGGGCGCAGGCGGCGGAGACGAGAGTGGCGAGAGCAAAGAAGGGAGCGGAGGGGCGGACGATCATTCCGTTAAAGCAATTGGAGGGTCATTGGTGGCGCCAGTGCTTTACTGCAGGGGCGAGAGGCGAGACCAGTGGGGAGAGGCGAGGGTGAGTGGGGAGTGGGGAGATTCGACCCGATGCAGAGTGCGGAAGAGGAATGCGGAAGGCGGGAGCAGTCATGAGAGCGGAGCAGTCATGAGAGCGGAGCAGTCATGAGAGCGGAGCAGTCATGAGAGCGGAGCAGTCATGAGACGGGAGATTTCCCCACTCGCCGCTTAGTTCCTGTATCGAATTCCTCTTCCGCACTCTGCATCGGGTCGAATCTCCCCACTCCCCCCTGGTCTCGCCTCTCATCCCTGGTCTCGCCTCTCACCACTGCCTTACGCACAGGGGTCGCGAGTCGTTCACCGGCTTTAAAGGTATATTCTATCCCCATGCCCGACCCCCGCCCCACCGCGCCGGCTCCGAAGCCCAGCACCCTCCCGAGAACGATCCTGTTCTCGCTGGTCCTGCTGTTCGTCGGGCTCGCCGGTTTCGCGCTGGAAGCGGTCGAGCGCAAGTCGAGGGAGTCGGCTTCGGACCTGCTCGAGTCGCGGCTGCAGGCAACCAGGCATTCCATCGTGCTCTGGAGCGACGACGAGCTGTTGAGCGCGGAGACGTGGGCCTCAGCGCCGGGCCTCGCGCGCATCACCAACGCGCTGACCGCCGCCGCGGAGGGTGGCCGGGCGAGCGCGGCCACGTTGCGCGCGCGGCCGGAGGCGCTCGAGCTCGAACGGCTGCTCGGCACCGAGGTGAAGGCCGACCACCTCGCCGGTTATGCCCTGTTCGATACGACGGGGCACGTGATCGCCGGCTCATCATACGAGCGGATCGGCGGCAATGGATCGTCGACGCATGCGGCGCTCGTGCGACGCGCGCTCGCCGGCGAGTCGGCCATCTCCGCGCCGTACGCCTCACTCACGCCGCTCCCCGACGAGAACGGCGTCGTGCGCGCGGGTGCGGCCACGATGTTCGAGGCCGCGACCGTTCGGGACTCGGGCGGACGGATCGTCGGCGTGCTCGGATTCCGCGTCCGGCCCGAGGCGCAGCTGCGCCGGCTCCTCACGAGCAACCGGCAGGGCCAGACGGCCGAGACGTACCTGTTCTCGCGCGACGGCCTGATGCTCACCGAGTCGCGTTTCGACGAGCAGCTGCGCCACGACGGGCTCATCAGCGGCGACACGACGTTCGGCTCCGCGCTGCATATCGAGGTGCGCGATCCCGGCGGCGATGTGACCGCGGGGTTTCATCCAACGACTCCGCTGAAGGACCGGCCGCTCACGTTCGCGGCGCAGCACGCGCTCGCCGGCGAGACCGGCCTCACGCTCGCGCCCTATCGCGGCTACCGCGGCCGCAGCGTCGTCGGCGCGTGGACGTGGATCCCGCAGCTCGACGTCGGCTTGCTCTACGAGATGAGTGACGACGAGGCCCTTACGCTCGTGACGGTTCTCCGGCGCGTGCTCGCGGTGATGCTCGGCATCGTCGTGATCGCGGGGCTCGTGGCGTTCCTGCAGCGGCGCCAGACGAAGGCCGTCGAGGCCAAGCGGAACGAGGCCGAAGAAGTGCTCAAGATGCGCGAAGAGACGCTGAGCGCCATCATCGACTCGTCGCCGAACAGCGTGCTCATTCTCGACGAGATCGGCGACATCGCCCGCGCGAACGTGATGGCCAACGAGCATTTCGCAACCCGCGGCGAACCGATCACGGGGCTGCCGATCACGCGATTCATCTCCTGCGGCGTGCCGTGGACCGGCAACGTGCCGGCGTTCCTCGAGGAAGCCGGGCGCGAGGCGGCCGGCATCCATCCGGACGGCTCGAAGTTCCCGATCGAGGTTCGCTCCTCCTCCGTCAAGGTTCGCGGAGAGACGCTGTACATCGCCATCGCCATCGACATCACCGTGCGCAAGGCCACGGAAGCCGCGCTGATCTCCGCCAAGGAGCAGGCCGAGACCGCCGTGCGCGCCAAGAGCGAGTTCCTCGCGATGATGTCGCACGAGATCCGCACGCCCATGAACGGGGTGCTCGGCATGACGAGCCTGCTCGGCGACTCCGCACTGTCGCTCGAGCAGCGGATGTACGTGGACGCGATCAAGCACTCGGCGCAGTTGCTGATGAGCGTCATCAACGACATCCTCGACTTCTCGAAGGTCGAGGCCGGCAAGCTCAACGTCGAGCCGATCCCGTTCGACCTGCAGGTCGCCGTCGCCGAAGTGGCGGAGTTGCTCGTGCCGCGCGCCCTCGAGCACAACATCGAGCTCGTGGTGCGCTACGCGACGGGCGTGCCGCACCGCGTGATCGGCGACTCGGGCCGCATCCGGCAGGTGCTGCTGAACCTCGCGGGCAACGCGCTGAAGTTCACGGAGACGGGACACGTCGTGATCTCGGTGGAAGCCCTGCGAACGGGAGGCGAACGGCGCTTTCGCTTCGAAGTGACGGACACCGGCATCGGCATCTCGCCGGACAAGGTCTCGGCGCTCTTCCAGCCATTCACTCAGGCCGACGCGTCGACCACGCGGCGGTTCGGCGGCACGGGACTCGGCCTCTCCATCAGCAAGCGGCTCGTGGAGCTGATGGGCGGCGAGATCGGCGTGACCAGCTCGGTGGGCAACGGCTCGACGTTCTGGTTCACGCTGCCGCTCCCCGAGGACACGAGCCCGGCACCCGAGCCAATCCCGTCGGTCTCGCTCGGCGGCATGCGCGTGCTCATCGTCGACGACGTGCCGATCAACGTGCAGGTGCAGCGCGAGTTCATGAAGGGCTGGGGGATGCGAGTCGAGAGCGCGACACATGGAGCCAAGGCTCTTGCACTGTTGAAGGACGCCGTGCGCGAGGGCGATCCCTTTCGCGTGGCGATCTTCGACTTCCTCATGCCGGGCATGGACGGCGAGATGCTCGCGCGCGCGGTTCGCGACGATCCGTCGATCGCGGACACGTCGCTGGTTCTGGCGACATCCGCGGCACAGCGCGGCGACGCCGACCGGTTCCACCGAGGCGGCTTCAACGCGTACCTCACGAAGCCGTTCCGCCCCGAGACGCTGTTGAACACGCTGGAGGCGATCATCTCGGGACCGCGCGGATGGAACAAGGACGTTCCGATCATCACGCGCCACGCACTCAACGAGCGCAGGCGTCCGCAGGCCGGCGCGGGGATGCCGCCGGTCGAGCATCGCGCCAAGGCGGGCGAACCGCAGCAGCACGTCGCGCGCGTGCTGCTCGCCGAAGACAACCCGGTGAACCAGATGGTCGCCGTGAAGATGCTCGAACGGCTCGGCTGCAGAGTCGATGTCGCCGGCGACGGCGAGGAGGCGGTGACGATGTCGGAGCGCTTCCCCTACGACGTGATCTTCATGGACGTGCAGATGCCGGTGTTCGACGGTCTCGAGGCCACGCGGCGGATTCGCGCGCGGCCGGACGGGAAGACGGTGAGGATCGTGGCGATGACGGCGAACGCGATGCAGGGAGACAGGGAGATTTGCATCGAGGCGGGGATGGATGATTATGTGTCGAAGCCGATTACTACGCAGGCGCTGGAGGAGGCGCTAGTCAGGAGGAAGTGAGAGGAGAGAGCAGAGGGGAGTGGGGAGATTCGGCCCGATGCAGGGTGCGGAAGAGGAATGCGGGATTCGGACAAGAAGTGAGAGTTGAGTTTGGATGCGGGATGCGGAATTTCGACCCGATGCAGGGTGCGGAAGAGGAATGCGGGATGCTGGATAAGATTATGAGATCAGAGTTTGGATGCGGGATACGGAAATTTTTCACTCAGAGGGTCTGGGGCTTGGGTTGGGAGATCTTTGATCCGAGTCGCGAAAGTTGACGGAGGGTCCCTCCGGCCGGGTTCTACGGAGGGTGGTCAGGAGCAGGCGGCGAACTTGGATCAGGGTCGCCTGTCGGTCGTTGATCAGGTCGCCGAGCTCGATTCGTAGCGTGTCGTACCACGCGATCGCCTCGCGCGTTGATCCGAGAGCGTATCCATAGAAACGCACCCGATCCGCGAGCGTCGAGCGCGAGTAGCCTTCGGCGATATTCGCCGCAATCGAGCCCAGGGCGCGTGTCAGCTGATCGAGTGCGGCGGCCTTGCCGAGTTGCGTGTTCTCTCGCCGATCGAACGTGTGGCACTCGATCGCATAGAGTCCCAGGCGATAGGCCTGCACGGACCAGAGCGGATCTCCTGTTCGCGCTTCATCGGCGCGTTGCGCCCACTCGCTGAAGTCCAACATCGCCGGTTGAGTCATGCGCACATTATGCGACTCCCGTCAGCGAGAACCGCCATCGTTTCCCCGCATTCCGCATCCAATCTCATATCTCATCTCTTGTATCCCTGTTCCCGCATTCCTCTTCCGCACCCTGCATCGGGCCGAATCTCCCCCCTCCCCACTCACCCTCGCCGCTCCCCACTGGTCTCGCCACTCGCCCCTGCAGTAAAAGCCCCGAATGCCGTGTTTCGCCTGTGCGAGAAAATGAGCGACGTCTCCATATGCGCCACCTCCGGTCTCGTCGCGAACGCCGACAGCGCGAACTCGCGCAGATGCTCGGCATCCCTCACGGCCACGTGGACCAGGTAGTCGTTCGCGCCCGCCACATGAAAGAACCCGCGCACTTCGGGGAGCATCGCGACGTGCCGCTCGAACGCGGCGATCGCGCTGCGCGCGTGCTTCTCCAGCCGGATCGCGATCAGCGCCTCGAGCGTCACGCCCCACACGCGCGGATCGACCTCGGCGTGGTAGCCCTGCACCGCTCCTGACGCCTCGAGGCGCCGCACCCGCGCCAGACAGCTCGACGGCGCCAGCCCGACCTTCGCGGCCAGCTCCTTGTTGGAAATCCGTGCATCGTGCTGCAAGTACGCCAGGATCGCGCGGTCAATTCGGTCGATGAGCGTGGGATCCGGGTGTTTCCGAATATTGTTCGTCATATATCGACTTTATTGGAAGATAGCACCAATATAGTGACATGAAACAGAACTTGGAGGCATCCATGGAGCAGGGATTCGCCACTCGCGCGGTTCACGCCGGCCGCAGTGACTTCGCCGAGCTCGGCGTTCACGCGCCGCCCATCGACCTGAGTTCCACCTATCCCACGCCCGACCTCGACGCGGCCGCGCGGTCGTTCGACAGTCTCGTGTCCGGCGACGCGCCGCAGGGGAGTTTCGTCTACCAGCGCCTGTTCAACCCGACCACCGACCGATTCGAGAAGGCGCTCGCCGAGCTGGAGGGCGCCGCGGACGCGGCAGCGTTCGCGTCCGGGATGGCCGCGTTCAGCGCCGTGCTTCTTGCCGCCAAGTCGCGGGGTTCGCACGTCGTCGCCGTGCGCCCCATGTACGGCACGGCCGATCACCTGCTGACCTCCGGCCTGCTCGGCATGGAGGTGACATGGACCACGCAGGATGAAATCTTTTCGGCGATCCGTCACGACACCGCGCTGGTCGCGATCGAGACGCCGGCCAATCCGACGCTCGACCTGGTCGACATCGCGTCGGTAGTGCGGCAGGCTGGCACCGTGCCGGTGCTCGTCGATTCCACCTTCGCGACCCCCGTGCTTCAGCGCCCGCTCGAGAACGGCGCGGCGCTGGTGCTGCACAGCGCCACGAAATTTCTCGGCGGCCACGGCGACGTGCTCGCCGGAGTCGTCGCCGGTTCACACGCGCTGGTGCGCGACATCAAGTATGTGCGCGCCGCCACGGGCGGGCTGCTGCATCCGCTCTCGTCGTATCTGCTGCACCGGGGACTTCAGACTCTCGAACTTCGCGTCCGGCGGGCGCAGGCCACGGCGATCATGCTCGCCCGGCGCCTCGCCGAAGATCCCCGCATCGGGAGCGTGCGCTTTCCCGGTCTCCCGGCGCAGGACCCGCGGATGCTCATCGGCCGGCAGATGCAGGGGCCGGGGAGCGTGCTCAGCTTCGAACTCTCGAACAGCGATCCTCAGGCGATGCGCGCCTTCGTCGGCGCGCTCAAGCTCATCACGCCTGCCGTGAGCCTCGGGTCCACGGACACGCTCATCCAGCCGCCGGCGGTGCTCACGCATCGCGTCGTCGATGCCGCGGCGCGCGCGCAGACGGGGATTACGGGCGGGCTGCTGCGGTTGAGCGCGGGGCTGGAAGAGGCGAGGGATTTGTGGCGCGATTTGGACCAGGCGCTGGCGATGGTGCCGGGACGGGTGGCGGAGCGCAGGGAGATGGCGGGGGTGTGAACAGCAGGGGCGAGATGGGAGTGTAGATGGGAGTGGGGAGATTCAACCCGATGCAGAGTGCGGAAGAGGAATTCGGGAGGCGGGAGCAGTCATGAGACCGGAGCAGTCAGGAGACCGGAGCAGTCACGAGACGGGAGATTTCCCCACTCGCCGCTTAGTTCCTGCATCGAATTCCTCTTCCGCACTCTGCATCGGGTCGA
>PMYN01000026.1 GCA_003171215.1 Gemmatimonadota bacterium
AACTGCCCGTCGGGACGTCCGAAGGTCACATATGCCGGCGTGATCGGCGCGGGCGTCAAGTTGGGCCACATTGTGTCCATTCAGGGGCGATACGTGTACGGACTGACGAATCTGAACTATGGCACGGTGAGCAACACGAACAACTATCAGCCCAGAAGCTTCATGCTCTTGGCCGGGGTTGGGTTCTAGGCTTGGCCAACGGCGAGTAAAAAGTCATTGGTCGTTGGTCGTTGGTTCTTGGCAGGTGCCAACGACCAACGACCAACGACCAATGACCAATGACAGATTACTCGCTGTTCAGTTTCGTCTCTATTTCGACTTCGCCGGCGGCCTGAGGGTGATCGCATCCCCCTCCGCCACATCCTCCACACCGCGCTTCAGCACCGTATCCCCCGGCGCCAGCGCTCCGAACACTTCCGCGAGATCCGCGCCTGCCACGCCGCGCGAGACATTCACGAGTTCCGCCTTCCCACCGCGCACGCGAATCACGTAGGAGCGCGCCGTGGTCTGCACGATCGCGCCCGGGGGGACGAAGAGCGACGGCGAACGGCGCGACACGGGCCATGCCACGTCGCCGTACATCCCAGGGGTGAGCTTGCCGCCCGAGGCGACGTCGAGTTCGACGGCCATCGTGCGCGTGTGGGTATCGACCGTTCCCGAGACTCGTGAAACATGGCCGCGAAACGTCTCACCCGGCCATGCGCTCACGGTGAACGGCACATCACGTCCGGCCGGCGCGACGCCCGCGAGCTGTTCCGGCACGGCGACGGTGAGGCGCAGCCTTGAATGATCTTCCACTCGCACCAGTCCGCCGCTGCCACCCTGCGACGGGCCCACGAGTGCGCCGGGATGCACGCGCCGCTCGGTGACGACGCCGTCGAACGGAGCACGAACCACCAGATACGATTCCATGTCGCGCAGTGCATCGGTTCGCGCGGAGTCGGCCCGCACGGCGGCGTCGGCGATCTCCAGCTCGTGCGCGGAAACGGCGCCTTCGGTGCGCGCCGCCGCGTGCAGTCGCTGTGCCGTCTGAATGCTCGAGAGCAGCCTCGCCTGCGCCTCGGTCCGCTGCTGCGCAAGTTCGGGGGCATCGAGGCGGGCGATCACGTCGCCGCCGCGCACCAGCGAGCCGCGATCCACTCCAATCTCGCGCACGTAGCCGGCGACCCGAGCGTAGACATCCACCGCCTGGAACGGCGTGAGTTCGCCCTGCAGGTGTTGCACCGCGTCGAGCGAACTCCGGCTCACCACGGCGGGGTCGCCCGTGACTGCCGGTTTCGCCTGCGCGCCTTTCGCGCCTGTGGCGTTCGTCGAATCCGGTGTGCCGCGGCCGCAAGCGGCGGCGGCGAGCGCGAAAGCGCCAACGAGTGTGCGGATGCGGGTCATGGTGTCACGTCCTCCGGGGCGAGCGACGTCGGCAGCGCGCCGCTCGTCCCCGCGAGCAAAGTGTATACGGCTGGGATGCAGAAGAGAGTCGCGATGGTCGCGGCGAACAGTCCGCCGATCACCGCGCGGCCGAGCGGGGCCGATTGCGCGCCGCCCCCGCCGATCGCGAGCGCCATCGGCAGCATGCCGGCGATCATCGCGCCGCTCGTCATCAGGATTGGCCGCAGGCGCGAGACCGCGGCGGCGACGGCCGCTTCGGCCGCACTGTCGCCCGCGGCCTGACGCTCGCGGGCGAACGTCACGAGGAGCACGGCATTCGCCACGGACACGCCGATGCACATCACGGCGCCCATCATCGACTGCACGTTGATCGTGGTTCGAGTGGCCAGCAGGATGAGCACGACTCCGCCAAGCACTGCCGGCGTGGCGGCGATGACCGCCAGCGGCGCGCGCACCGACTGGAATGACGCGGTCAGCAACAAGAGGACCACGATCACCGCGAGGACGAGTCCGCCTGCCAGGCTGCTCAGCGTCTCCGACATCTGTTCGACCTGGCCGCGGACGGACACGGTCGCCCCTGCCGGCGGTGTCGGCAACGAGGCGAGCGCACGTGCAACCGCGCGGCCGGCGCCGCCCAGATCGCTTCCCGCGAGGTTCGCGGTCACGGTCACCGCGCGCTGGCTGTTGATGCGATCGATCGCGCCCGGCGCCGACGTCGAGTACACCGACGCGACGTCGCTGAGCAGCGTCGGATCGTCGCCGCGCCCCACCGGGAGGTCGAGCAGTTCGGCGTTCGAACGCAGGCTGCTCTCCGGCACGCGAAGGGCCACGCGATACGGGGTGCCGCTCTTCGGGTCGACCCAGAAAAGCGGCGTCGTGAGCACCGTCGACGCCGTGGCCGCGAGCACCGCGCGCGAGACGTCCTGGCCGCTCAGGCCGTGCTGCCCCGCGCGCTCACGATCGACGTCCACGCGCGTGACGGGATAATCCAAGGCGAGCGGCAGCTGCACATCGCGCAGGTTGGGAATCTCCCGGAGTCGTGCCGCGACCGACTCCGCATACCGGCGCGATTGCGTGAGGTCACGTCCCGAGACGGCAACCTGGATCGGAGTCGGTGCGCCGAAGTTCAGGACGCGCGACACGATGTCCGCTGCCTCGAACGAGAACCGGACGTCGGGGTGCGATGACGCGAACCGCGCGCGCAAGCGCTCCTCCAGCTCGAACACCGACGCCCGCGCTCCGCCGCGCAACGCGACGAGCAGCTCGGCGTCCTGCGGTCCCGTATTCGACTGGTAGATGCCATTGATCGGATAGTTCCATGCGGGATTGCCGATGTTTGCGACCGACGTCTCCACGAAATTGTCACCGACCTCGGTGCGAATCTCGCCTTCGACGGCCTGTACGATCGCCGTCGTCCGCTCGAGCGACGTGCCGGCCGGCGCCCGCACGCGCACGCGAAGCTGCCCCGCGTCGACGCGCGGGAACAGCTCCGAGCCAAGCCAGATCGCGGGCACGACGGCGAGCACCGCGACCACGACGTATGCCGCCGTCACGCGGCGCGCGTGCGCGACCGACCACGCGGCGACCGGCGCATACCACCGGCGGAAGCGCTCGAACCAGGCGGGGGCCTCATGCGTGTCCGGCCGGCCGCCGAGCATCCAGACGGAGAGGACCGGCACGAGCGTGTTCGAGATGAGGAAAGACGCGACCATCGCAAACCCCACCGCGAGCGCGAGCGGCGGGAAGAGCGATGCGCCGATCCCCGTCATGAAGAACGCCGGGATGAACACCGCGACCACGCACAGCGTCGCGAGGAGCTTCGGCGCCATCACCTCGCGCATCGCGTCGAGCACGGCCCGCGCCGCCGGCTGTCCACGTGCCAGGTGTGCGTGGATGTTCTCGATGGTGACGGTTCCCTCATCCACCAGGATTCCGACGGAGAGCGCGAGGCCTCCGAGAGTCATGATGTTCACGGTCTGGCCGGCCGCGCGGAGCGCGATGAACGCCGCGAGGACCGAGAGCGGTATCGTGATCGTGACGATGGTGGCGCTCCGCCAGTTGCGAAGGAACACCAGCACCATCAGGGCGGTGAGGATCGCGCCGAGCGCGCCTTCCTCCACGAGCGACGAGATCGCCGACGTCACGTACGGCGACTGGTCGAACGCGAACCGGAGTTCCACGCCGTCGGGAAGCTGCTTTCGCATTGCCGGGAGCGCGGCCTTCACCGCATTGACGACGTCGAGCGTCGACGCGTCGGCGCGCTTCGTCACGGGCATGTAGACGGCGCGGCGGCCATCGACGAGCGCGACGTTGTACACGATGTCGGCGCCGTCCTCGATCCGCGCCACGTCGCGCACGAACACCGTCGGCCCGGCGCCGGTGCGAATCGGCACGCTTTCCAGCTCCTTGGGCGCGCGGATCATGGCGTTTGTCTCGACCATCGTCGTCTGGTCGCCGATGCGGATATTGCCGGCCGGGAGCATCGCGTCGGACCGGCCGATCGCCGCCGCGACGTCATCCGGCGACAGCCGGCGCGAGCGCATGCGATCGGGATCGAGATACACGACGATCGTGCGCACCTTGCCGCCCGACGGTGGCGGTGCCGACACGCCCGGGAGCGTCGCGAGCAACGGCCGCACCCGGTTGAGCGCCGCGTCCTGCACCTCCGACTCGCTTCGCGTCGCGCTCGCGAACACGAGCTGGCCGATGGGAATCGAACCGGCGTCGAAACGAACGATGAACGGCGGCAGAGTCCCCGGCGGCATGAACGACGTCGCGCGGAACGCCATCGCCGTCACCTGAGCCAACGCCTGCGCGATGTCGGTGCCGGGGTGAAAATACAATTTCACGACGCCGAGCCCCTGCATCGACTGCGACTCCACGTGCTCCACGCCGGCGACGTACAGGAAATGGTATTCGTAGTAATAGATGAACTGGCTCTCCATCTGCGACGGCGTCATGCCCGCGTACGGCTGCAGCACGTACACGACGGGAACGGCGAGCGTCGGAAAAATGTCGGCGGGCGCGCGGCGGACCGAAAGCCAGGCGCCGAACACGATCGCGATGGACGCGACGATCACCGTATAGGGGCGCCGCAACGCGCCGAGGACGAGGCGGTTCATCGGGCGCTCCCGGGCTTCGTCAGCGCGAGGAGCGCCTGGAGATTCCCGCCCGCGCGCGCCACGCCGAGCTGGGCCGACAACGACTCTATCCCCGCGACCGCATCCGCGGCCTCGGCTCGCGCGAGAAGGCGTTGTGCATCGGCGACATCGGCGACCGACGAGAGCCCGGCGTCGTATCGTGCCGCCGCCTGGTCGAGTGCGATGCGCGCTGCGTCGAGCGCCACTCGCGCGCGCTGCGCCACCACGGCGGCGCCGGCGGCATCCGCGTCGGCCGCGAGCCGGGCCGACGAGACCGCATTCTCCACGGCGCGCTCGCTGGCGTTTGCCATCGCCACCGCGGCATCGGTGCGCCTCGACTCGGCGGAAATCGCGGGAAATCCGAGCAGCGGCCAGGACACCGACAGCCCGAGGGCCCAGTTGGGCACGGCCGGATTCAGGCCGTCGTGCATCGACGGCGCGACCACACCGTTCACGGCAATGCCGCTGCCGCGCGCCCACAGCGCGCCGACCACGTCAAGGCGGGGCCACCAGCCAAGCGCGGCGACATCGCGGTCGCGGATCGCCGCGACTTCGGCGTCCTTCGCCTCGGCGATGAGTGGGTGGTCGGCGCTCGATGCCTGGAGCGGCGTCGCCGCGGCGACGGCGGTGTCCGACGCCGCGACCGGTGTCGTGCTGCCAAGGGCCTCGGCGAGCTGGGCCTCGGCGATCGCGCGCTGCCGCTCCGCGTTCGCCTCGTCGCGTTCCGCGTCCGCGAGTTCCGCGCGTGCACGGGAGAGGTCGGCGCCCGGCCGGAGCTGCTGGGTGACGAGCGCGTCGGTGCGCGTGAGGAGCGTTCGCGCACGACGCACACCCGCCCCGGTCGCGCGCTGTGCGGCCGCGGCGGCCATCGCGCGAAGGTAGGCGGCCGCGGCCGTGTAGGCGACCTCGAGCCGAACCGCGTCGGCACCGGACTCCGCGGCGTGCTCGGCGGCGGTGCGCGCGGAGGTCAGGCGGTTTGCGCGCACGAATCCCGTGAGCGGGACCGTCGAGACGAGCGCCGCGGTCGTCGTCCATGCCGCGTTGCCGAGACCCGTCGTGCCGACCGGTCCGGATGAACCGGGAACGCCGGACATCGGGAAGAACGAACCGGCGGTCACGTTACCGGTGGCGCCGCCGACCATGGCCGCCACATCGAGCGTTGGAATCCGGGCGGCGGCGGCGAGCTCGCGGGATGCGCGCGCGCCGTCGATTCGCGCGAGGGCGCCGGCCACCGCCGGGTGGTGCACGAGCGCGTATCGCACCGCCTGCTCGAGCGTCATGGCGGCGGGCGCGGCCGGCGCCTGCGCCGGCAGGATCGTGCCGGCGGCCGTCAGCGCGACAATCGAGATCAGCGATCGCCGAAGAAATGCGTTCATACGAACCTCGTGGGCGGTGGTCACGTTCACTCGTTCTCGAAGAGTTCGCCGAAGAGCTCGCGGACCTTCTGCTTTGCGGCGCGCAAGGCCCGCCGTCCGGCGGGCGTCAGCCGGTACAGGCGGCGGCGCCGGCCATCGCGGGCCAGCACGACCTTCGAGCGGAGCAGGCCATCCTCCTCGAGCCGGTGCAGGATCGGGTACATCGTGCCGGCGGAGAGCGCATAGCCGTGCCGGCCGAGCTCCTCGATCATCTCCAGGCCGAAGATCGGCGCTTCGCCGGCGTGATGGAGCAGGTGGAGGTGGACGAGGCTGGCGGTGAGGCCTGCGTCGCGGCGGCGCCTGGACGGTGGTTGCATTATCGGATTCCGAGATCGAAGTACGATATAACCTTACGACCGGCGGCCCGATTCGTCCAGCGCGTGCGCCCGGGATAATGTTAAGCATGACATTTTTCGCAATCGCACCCGGCGCCGGGCTCCCCGGCCTCGAGACGCCCGCCGCACTCGTCGACCTCGACCGGCTCGAGCGCAACATCGCGCGCATGGCGTCGTACGCGAGGACGCACTCGCTCGCGCTGCGCCCGCACATCAAGACGCACAAGGCAACGACGATCGCGGCATCGCAGCTTGCGCACGGCGCGACCGGCCTCACCTGCGCGACGCCGGCCGAAGCGGGCGTGATGAGCGCGGTGTGCGACGACATCCTGCTCGCGTACCCGGCCGTCGGCCCCAAGCTCGCGCGCCTGATGGCGCTGCCGCGTGCGCTTTCGCTCACCGTGGCGCTCGACTCGGCGAAGGCCGTTGACGATCTCGCCCGCGCGGCGCGCGCCGCGGACCGGCCGGTGCGCGTGTTCGTCGAGCTCGACGTCGGCATGCATCGCGTCGGCGTCAGTGCGTGGGATGAGGCGATCGCGCTGGCGCGCAGGGTTCGCGACAGCGCACCCCTCGAATACGCCGGCATCGCGTTCTATCCCGGCCACATTCGCACCGATCTCGATTCGCAGGACGCCGCGCTCGCGGCGCTCGGCGCGGCGATCAAGAGCGCCACCGACGCGCTGGGCCGCGCCGGGCTCGCGCCCAAGGTCGTGAGCGGCGGCTCGACGCCGACCGTCTGGCGCACGCACGAGATCGGCGGGATCACCGAGATGCGGCCGGGCACGTACGTCTACAACGATCGCGGCACCGCGGAGATCGGCGCGTGCGCGCCGGAGGATTGCGCGCTCACCGTGCTCGCGACCGTCGTGAGCACGAGTGTGCCGGGTCAGGCGGTGATCGACGCCGGTGCCAAGGCGCTCGGTCGTGAGCCGATGCGCGGAGTCGAAGGAGAAGGGTGGGGCGCCCTGCTCGACCGGCCCGAGATCCTCGTCACGCGCATGAGCGAGGAGCATGGCATTCTCGACCTCTCGCGATCGGATTGGCGGCCGTCGGTCGGCGAGCTCGTGCGTGTGGTGCCGAACCATGTTTGCATCGTCGTGCACCTGAACGACGTGGTATACGGCGTTCGCGGCGAGCGAGTGGAGAAGAGTTGGAGGGTCGACGCGAGAGGCCGCTCTCAGCCCATGGTCACTTCTTAGCGACCGGCACCGCCGCCACCGGCTTAGGCCACGCCTTCTTGGCGACGGACGAGTACATCGCCGGGATCTCCGCCTGAATCACACGATTGAGATCGGCGATCGCCTTCATCGCGTCTTCCACCGCGAAGTCGACCTGCCTGCGCTGGTCGAGTGTCGGCATTCCCGACCACGCCTCCACCGGCCGGATCGCTCCGTTGGTTGCCGCGAGCGAGCGATCGATGTCGGCCTGCAGACGGCCGACGTGCGCAACCAGCGAATCGGCCTTCGCGCCGCCGCCCGCGAGATCCCGCTTGAGATCGGCGGACTGCGCGCCCAGAGCGCGCGCCGCGGTATGCGCCGCGGCGAGCGATTTCTGCACGGCGAACACACTCATCACGAGCGCCTGCCGCGCACGGCGGTCCGCATCGCTGAACTTCGTGAGCGGATCGCCCTCGACGATCAGCTCACCGCGCAGCTCGCTCGTCGCGCCCGGGACCTTCACCAGCACTCTATACGTTCCGGGGAGCACGAGCGGGCCCATTTGCGCGCCGCCCCCGCGTCCACCGCCGCCACCACCTCCGCGACCGCCGCCGCCCGCGATCAGCGTGCCGGCTTCTTCGTCGGAGAGTGCGGCGGACATCCGCAGGTCCCACGTCACGCGATTCAATCCCTTCGACGTGGATCCCTTCAGCGTGCGGACCGGCGAGCCGGATGCGGCATCGCTGATCTCGACCGAGACGGGGCCCGATGCCGCGCCGCGCAGGTAGTACGTGATGACCCCGCCGAACTCCGGGTTCGGCGCGAAGAACTCGCCGTGGCCGTACCACGCCTGCGGCGTCCACATGCTCATCTCGCGGGCGCGCGGAATCGGCGCGAGCACCGCCGCCGATTTCATCGCATCGCCGGTCAGCGCCTCGAGCGGCCCGACGTCGTCGAGTATCCAGATGCTGCGCCCGTGCGTGCCGACGATCAGCGCGTTGTCGCGCGGATGGATGATCGCGTCGTCCGTCGGGACGGTCGGCATGTTGGTGGCGAGCGAATTCCACGTCGCGCCGCCGTCGTTCGAGAAATGCACGCCGCGGGAGTGCGCGAGGATCAGCACGCGCGAGTTGTGCGGGTGTTCGCGAATCCGGTTGACCGACGTCTCCGGCAAGCCGGCGACGATGGAGCGCCAGCGCTGTCCGTAATCGTCGGTCACGTAGACGTACGGCTTGTAGTCGTCGTTGTAGTGCCCGTCGAAGGTTGCGTACGCGCGCCCCGCCGCGAAGCGCGACGCCACGACCGTCGTCACCGGCGTCCTGTTGGGAAGGCCGTCGATGTGCGACGTGACGTTGCTCCATGTCTTGCCGCCATCGCGCGTCAGCTGCACCTGGCCGTCGTCGGTTCCCGCGTAAATCACGCGCGCCTCCACGGGCGACTCGCTCACCGACGTGATCGTTCCATAGCTCGTCACGCCGTCGTGCCGCGAAAGTGCCGTGGGCCCGACGCGCGCACCCATCATCGTGAGCGTGTCGCGATCGATGTGCAGCGTGAGGTCGGGACTGATCGCCTGCCAGCTCGAGGCGCGGTCGGTGGACTTGAAGAGCACGTTCGCACCCATGTACACCGTCTTCGCATCGAAGCTCGACGGGAGAATCGGCGAATCCCAGTTGAATCGATAGCCGCTTCCCCCGCCGCGTCCCGCACCCGGCGCCGGACGCTCGCCCGATCCCGGACGCACGCCCTGATGCTCCATCGTCGTGAGGTTCACTCGCGCGACGTTGCCGTCCTGCGATTCCTCATAAGCGAAGTTCTGGTCGAACGGATCGATCTTCGCGTAGAAGCCGTCGCCGCCGCCGATGTTCCAGCCGTCGCGGTCCGCGATGCCATTGCGGTTGCGCACCGCGCTCGGCACGCACCAGAGCCCGTTGTCCTGCAATCCTCCGCACACCGTGTACGGCACCTTGTTGTCCACGTCCACTTCGTAGAACTGTCCGATCGGCATGTTCCGGCGGAAATCCCATGTGACGGCACGATCCCACGAGATCGAGACGCCGCCATCGCCGCCCACGATCAGGTGGTTCGGATCATCCGGATCCACCCACAGCGCGTGATCCTCCGAGTGGATGTTGCTGAATCGCTCGGTGAAGGTCTTCCCGCCGTCGTCGGAGAAATAGAAACCGCGGTTCGATCCCAGCATGTAGATCCTGTTCCGGTCCTTCGGATCCAGACGGATCTGGCTGTAGTACATCGGCCGCGCGTTGAGCGGCGACAGTTTCTCCCAGTTTGCGCCGCCGTCCACCGTCCGATAAACGCCGCTCGCACCCGCGGCCGCCTCGACGGTGGCATACACGACGCGGCTGTCGCTCGGGAAGAGGTCGATCCCGATGCGGCCCTTGTCGCCGGCCGGCAGTCCGTTCGTGAGCTTCGTCCACGTCGCGCCGCCGTCCACCGTCTTGTAGATCGCGCTGCCCGGACCGCCGCCGTTGAAGCCCCAGGCCTTTCTCTGGTGCTGGTAGGTGGCCGCGTAGAGAATGAGCGGGTTCATCGGGTCGATCACGAGGTCGGTCGCGCCCGTGTTGTCGTCGACGTAGAGGACTTTCTTCCAGCTCCGTCCGCCGTCCGTCGTCTTGAACACACCGCGCTCGGGATTCGAACCCCACAGGTGCCCCGCGGCCGCGACATACACGATATCGTAGTTGCCCGGATCGATCACGATCCTCGCGATGCTGCGCGTCTCCTTCAATCCCATGTTCGTCCACGTGTTGCCGGCGTCCAGCGACTTGTACACGCCGTCACCCCACGAGGAACTCTGGCGATTGTTCGCTTCGCCGGTGCCGACCCACACGACGCTCGCGCTCGACGGCGCCACGCGAATCGCGCCGATGGACATCATCGCGTCGACGCTGTCGAATACCGGATCCCACGACGTGCCGCCGTTGGTGCTCTTGAACACGCCGCCCGTCGCCGTCGCGACGTAGATCTGGTCGGGCTGTCCGTGCACGCGTCCGACCGAGAAATCGTCGATGCGGCCCGAGGTGTTCACGGGTCCGATGCTGCGCCACTTCAGCGCGGACAGCACCGTCGGGTCGATCTTCACCTGCGCCTGCACGCTCGCGGCGAGTATCAGCAACGCGAGGGCAACGGCGGGACCGGAGATCTTGCTGCGCATGGCGAGTCCTCTTCGACGGGCGGGGGAAGGACTAAGCTACGCACGAGAATCGTCAGGCGCTGGACAGAAATTTCTCGACATTCTCGACCGCGCGCCGCAGCCCGAGGTCGATGACTTCCGCTGTCATTCCGCTGTCATGCGGGGTGAGCACGACGTTCGGCAGCGACAGCAACGCATCGTCAGTGCCGACAGGCTCCTGATGGAACACGTCGAGCGCGGCCCCCGCGATTCGCTCGTGCTGCAATGCGTCGATCAGCGCATCGCGATCCACGAGGCCCGCGCGAGCCGTGTTGACGAGGAACGACGAGGGCTTCATCAAGGCGAACTCCGTGCGACCCAGAATGCCCTGCGTTTCCGCAGTGAGCCGCAAGTGCAGGCTCACGATGTCCGACTCGCGAAGCAGCGTCTCGCGCGGTACGTGACGCGCGCCGACCGCCGCCGCGCGTCCGTTGTCGGGACTCCACGTCGAGACCAGAAGCCGCAGGCCGAACGGCCGTGCCAGCGCGGCAACCCGGCTCCCGATCGCGCCGAGCCCCATGAGGCCGAGCGTCTTTCCCTCGAGCTGGGTGAGCAGCCGCCGCGGCCACTGGCCCCCGCGCACTGCCGCATCCATCGCGGGAATCGCGCGCGCGACGGCGAGCATGAGCGCAAGCGTATGCTCGGCGACGGCGTGCGCATTCACTCCCGGCGTGTTCGCGACAACGACGTTTCGTGCGCGGCACGCCGCGAGATCGACGTTGTCCGTGCCGGTTCCCCAGATCGAGATGAGGCGGAGGTTCGGGCAGGCCGCGAGAACGCGCTCCGTGAATTTCGAGTACGCGCGAATGTTCATCACGGCACGCGCGGCGCCGACGCGCCTGATCAGCTCGGTTTCATCCTCCGCGCCGCGCCCGGTGAACACGGTGACGTCTCCAAGCGCGCGCAGCCGGGCCTCCGCGGCCGAACCCGTGAACACCGACGGGAAATCATCCGGCACGACGATCGATGGGTTCATGCGTTCTCGTCGGTGGGTGCACCGCGCGCGAGCAGGACGGTGGTTGCCATCTGGCTCGTCACGTTGAGCAAGGTCTTGAACATATCGGGAATCGCGTCGAGCGCGAGCAGGATCCCAATCCCCTCGATCGGCAGGCCCACGGACACGAAGAACGGCGCGATGATGAAGAGCCCCCCGCTGGGGATCCCGGGAATGCTGAAACTCATCGGCACGGAACAGGCGCCGAGAAAGGCGAGCTGCGCCGTCGTGAGGGGAACGTCGTACAGCTTCGCGACGAAGAGCGCGGAGACGATCCACGTGACCGCCTGGTTCAGCCGGAAGACGGACACGCCGAAGGGCAGGGCGAACCCCGAGACGTGCAGCGGGAGGTGCAGCATACGCGTCGCCCCGTCGATCATCGCGGGGAGCGCCGCGACCGATGAACGGGTGCTGATCGCCACGAGCTGCGCGGGCAGCAGTGCGCGGGCGAATCGCGAGAGCGGCACGTTGGAGAAGATTCGAACGACCGCGTAGAGTGCGATGCCCGAGGCCGCGAGGAACCCGCTGTGCAGGACGAGATAGTACGCGACGGCGCCGGCCACGCCCACGCCGACGCGAACCGCGAGTGCGACCGAAAGGCAAAACACGCCGACTGGGGCGACTGCCAGCACCCATCCGACGATCACCAGCATCGCGTCCGCGATCCCGCGGAAGATTCCGGTCGCCGCCGCCCGCCGCTCGGGCTCGATGCGCGCGAGCGCCGCCGCGAACGCGACGGCAAAGATGATCAGGGGGAGCATCGCGCCGTCGACCGCGGCCTTGACCGGGTTCGCGGGAACGAGGCCCACGAGCCAGCTCGTGAACGACGGAAGGGCGGCTGTCGTGCCGGCTGCCGAGCTCGCGCCGCGGAGCGAGGCGGCCGACGTCGCATCGATGGTCATCACGGAAAAGAGCGGAGGCGCCGCGAGAAACGTCAGCAGCGCGACCGTCGAGAGGATCACCGCGTACAGCGCGACTGCCCGTCCGCCGAGTCGTCCGACGGCGCGAAAATCCCTTTCCTCCGCTATCGTCGCGATGAGCAGCGAGACGACGAGCGGAATGACCGTCATGCGGATCGCGTTGACCCACACGGTGCCGATCGGCTCGATCGCGGTCGCGAACGCGCGCGGTCCGCTCGACGACGTCGCCGAGATCGCCACGCCGATGGCGAGGCCGGCGACGAGGCCGAGCAGCGTGCGGAGAGCGGCTTTGGTCACGGGGAGAAACTACGCGTTCTGGATTCTGCGCGCTCCGTGTCGTACTGTCTCCGCTGAATCTCTCCCTGAGGACCAGGACACTTCATGCCTTTGCTCGGCGACGCCAAGTCGTTTCTCCTCCTCGCGCTCGGCGCGATCGCGGTGGTCTTCGTCGCCTTCCTCGTCACCGAGCTCCTGCGGCGCCGCCGCGCACAGGCCGCGCGCGGCGGCCCCGTCGATTCCGACGCGCCGACCCCCGGCGGAATCGCCACGGGCTTCGTGACGAACTTCTTCGACACGCTCGGCATCGGCTCGTACGCGCCGACCACCTCCATCTTTCGGATCTGGAAGATGGTGCCCGACGAACGGATTCCCGGCACGATGAACATCGGTCACACGCTGCCGACGATCGTGCAGGCTTTCATCTTCACGCAACTCATTCCGGTCGATGCCCGCACGCTGATCCTCATGATCGCCGCGTCGGTGGCGGGTGCGTGGATCGGGGCGGGCGTGGTCGCGTCGTGGCCGCGCCGCGCCGTGCAGGTGGGAATGGGATGCGCGCTCCTCGTGGCATCGGCGCTCATGTTCGCGAGCCTGCTGAAACTCATGCCGGCGGGCGGCGAGAACCTCGCGCTTTCCGGGACGCAGCTCGGCGTCGCCGTCACGGTGAACGTCGTGCTTGGCGCGCTGATGACGCTCGGCATCGGACTCTATGCGCCGATCATGATCCTCATCAGCCTGCTCGGCATGAATCCCGCGGCCGCGTTTCCGATCATGATGGGATCGTGCGCCTTCCTCATGCCCGTCGCGAGCGTCCGCTTTCTGCGCAGCGGGCGATACGATCCGCGCGCGCTGCTCGGCCTGCTCGCGGGCGGCCTGCCCGCGGTGCTGATCGCGGCGTTCGTCGTGAAGGCGCTGCCGCTCGGCGCGGTGCGGTGGCTCGTCGTGATCGTCGCGGTCTACACCGCCGCGTCGCTGCTGCGCTCCGCGGCGCGGGAGCGCGCGACGGCAGGCGTCGCGCGCTCCTGATTCGCCGCTAGGGCAGCTTCCGAAGCAGCGTCCGGAGCAGCGTCCGCTCGATTCCGCCGGGATCGAGTCCGAGTGCATTCCGCACCATCGCGAAGCGTTCCCGCAGGCGGCGCGAGAACAGCGCCACGCGATCGGCGGCCGGAATCGGCCGCTTTTCGAACCGCGCCTCGCCGATCGTGGAGGAATCGAACCGCTCGAACACCGGAAACGGATAGAGCGCGAGGTTGGGCACGCCGTGTTTCCAGTACTTGTCCATGTACGCGTCGATGGGGCACTCGATCTGCGGCGCGTGCTTCAGCAGCCGCTGCGCGCCCGGGCGGGTGATCAGGTAGGCCTGCGTGCCAAGCGCGAAGCTCGTGATGCGAATGAGATGATGGTACCGGTCGAGGAACGGGCTTCTGAGCCTGCGCCACCGCACCGGAATCTTGGTGAAGAGACGCATGTAGTCGATCCCGATGGCCGAGAAGTCCATCCTGCCGAGCTGTGAGATCAACGGCCAGTCCGCCACCACATCGTCCTCGAACACGATCAGCTGACGGTACGGCGAATCGAGCAGCCACTCCCACGCCGCGACGTGGCTCGCATAAGACCCGAGTTCGCCCCCGGTGAGCGTGCGGCCGTGCACGCGGCGGGCGTTCGACTCGTCGTAGTGGAGCGGCGGCGCGATCGCCGTGCGGGCGTCGAAGAACGACCACGGAAAGCTGGTGTCCGCCGCGAAGTTCGCGAACGTCGCGCGTCTGTCGTCTGCGGCGCGAAGACTGATGACTCGTACAGCGGTTCTCTCGACGTCTGTCATGGCACGCGGCCTCCTTGCATGTCTGACGCTCCGTCGCGTCGCAGGTTTGGTGTCTGCACGAAGTAACCATCCGACCGGAGCGGAATCGGCGCTATATTCCGCCCGCCATGGTTCTACCCCTCGTACTCGCATTTCAGCTCGCCGCCGAGCGACCCGCCGTATTCCATGCCCTCAAAGGGCAAACCGTGGCCAGTGCGCCACGCATCGACACGACCATCACCATCGACGGCCGGCTCGACAAACCCGTGTGGCGGCGCGCCGCGATCCTCACCGGTTTCTCCGAGTACGCCCCGGTCGACCAGCGCCCAGCGCCCGACTCCACCGACGTGCTGGTCTGGTATTCGCCGACGGCGCTCTACTTCGGCATCAGGGCGTACGAGCCGCACGGCATCGTCCGCGCGACGCTCGCCGACCGCGACAAGATCACGAACGATGACAACGTCGAGTTCCACATCGACACATTTCGCGAGGGACGCAAGGCGGTGGTGTTCATCGTCAACCCGCTCGGCGTGCAGGCCGACGGCACCAAGAACGAAGGCGGCGGATTCATGCCCGGGGCGAACGTCGCGCCCGGCCAGAACGACCTGAGCGCCGATTTCCAGTGGGAGTCGAAGGGGCGCCTCACCGAGTACGGCTACGAAGTCGAGATCCGGATTCCCTTCTCGAGCCTTCGCTATCCCGAGGCTCGCGAACACCGGTGGGGGCTGCAGATCGACCGGCACACACAGCACAACGGGTACGAGGAGACGTGGACTCCGGCGCGCAAGGCGTCGGCCAGCTTCATCGCGCAGGAAGGCGAACTGCGCGGCATCACCGGCATCACGCACGGCCAGGTGCTCGAGCTCAATCCCGAGCTCACGGACGCGATCGCCGGAAATCCACCGACGACGGGCACTGCGTGGAGCTACACGTCCAAGGCGCAGCTCGGTGGAAACGTGAAGTGGGGCATCGGCAGCAACTTCGTGCTCAACGGCACCATCAAGCCCGACTTCTCGCAGGTCGAGGCCGACGCAACGCAGATCGCAACGGACGCGCGCTTTGCCCTCTTCTATCCGGAGAAGCGTCCGTTCTTCGTTGAGGGAAGCGAGCTGTTCAACGTGCCGAACACGCTCGTGTATACGCGCCGCATCGCGCAGCCCGATGCGGCCGTGAAGCTCACCGGGAAGATCGGGCAGAACGACGTCGCCGTGCTCTCCGCCCTCGACGCGGGATCCACGACGCCGAACGGCGAGCGTCCGCTCGTCGACATCGTGCGCCTCCAGCGCGACATCGGTCTCCAGTCGACCGCCGGGCTCCTCTACTCCGACCGGGTGGGCGGCGGGCGCGACAATACCGTCGGCAGCGGCGACGTGCACATCACGTTCGGCAAGATGTATTTCGCGCAGTTCCAGGCCGTCATGAGCAGCACGACGATGGGCGGCACTACGTCGACCGGCCCAATGTGGGAAGCGGTCGTCGACCGCACCGGGCGCGCGTTCGGCTTTCACTACAACGTCCTCGGCATTCATCCCGATTTCCAGACGGACAACGGCTTCGTCGCGCGCACGGGCGTGATCCAGCCGGGAATCGCCAATCGCTATTCGTGGTACGGCGCGCCCGGCGGATTCCTCGAACGGTTCAACGTGTTCCTGCGCACGCTCGGCACGTGGGACTACAACGACTTCCTCGCCGGTCGCCACGTCCTCGAGGAGAACGCACAGGCGAACATGCAATTCACGCTGCGCGGCGGATGGAACGTGAACTTCAATCCGGCGGTCGGCAGCTACGCCTTCGACTCGGCGGCGTATGCGGGCGTGCGCACCGCCACCTCGAGCGGCGTCGCGGTGCCGTTCGTTCCGCTCGGACGCCAGTCGAATTCGCTCATGAACCTCAGTATCTCGACGCCGCAGTATCCGCGGTTCGCCGCGTCGGTCGGCACGACGTTCGGCAACGATATCGATTTCTTCGAGGCCTCAGCGGTGCATCGCACCGACTACAGCGCTTCGCTCGACCTGCGGCCGGACGACCGGCTGCGCGTGAGCGCGACGTACGTCAGCTCGAGCTTCACGCGGCAGAGTGACGGCGCGCGCAACTTCTCCACGCGCATCCCGCGCCTGAAGATCGAATACCAGCTCGCGCGGCCGCTCTTCGTTCGCGTCGTCTCGCAGTACACCGCGAACGTGCAGCAGCCGCTGCTCGATCCCTCCACGGGCCGCACGCTGCTGGTATCCAACGGCAGCGGCGGGTTCGCGCCATCGACCTCGCAGGTCGCGAACACGTTGCGGGCCGACTTCCTGATTTCGTACCGGCCGAATCCCGGCACCGTCGTGTTCGTCGGCTACGGCAACAGCCTCACCGAGAGCGACCCTCTCGCGTTCCAGCGCCTGCGTCGCACCACCGACGGATTCTTCGTGAAGCTGAGTTACCTGTTTCGCGGCGTCGGCGCGGCGGACTGACCGGCTTTCTCTCCGCAGTCCGGTGCCATCAGGCCAGCCGCCTCGACGATCGGCTGGAGGCCGTTCCGGGTCAGCACCGCGTTGAGCCCGGCTAGTCCCTTCGTAGTGATCGCCGTCCAGCTCGTCACGGCAGTGCGCAGGTCGCGGCACGCCGCGGTATAGCCGGCGAGCATCGATTCGGTCGGTGCCTGGTCGGCGTTGTCCTGCGCGGTGAGCTGACCGACCAGCCGCGCGTTCATGGCGCGGAAATTGGGAGGCGGCCTGCGGCCTCCCGGCGGACCTCCGCCGCCGGCGTCGCCACCGACGTCGCCACCGGCCGTGTCCACTTTCGCCCGGAATTCATTGATCGCCTTCGCCGCGACCGACGTCGAGTCGGACGGCATGCGAGCCCGCAGCGCGGTGCGCATCGCTTCGATTTGCTGGTATCCGTCCCATGCGGTCTTCACACCGTCGTTGATCTTCCGCAGGAGCGCGTGCTGAGCGCGAATGTCCGCGCTCGTCGCGGGAGACCTGGGATCGTTCGTGAGCATCACCTGCTGCGTGAAGCTCCGGCCGCTCACCGTGAGCTTGATCGTGTATGTGCCCGGCGGCGCCAGGATGCCTTCGGGTGTCGCGGGGGTGAGGCCGGGGTTCGCGTTGATCTCGAACGAGTGCGTGAACGCCGGCGGTGCGTCGAATCGAAAATCCCAGTTCGCGCGATTCAAGCCGACGGCCGTCGGGAGCGACTGCGGTGGCGCGACCCAGAAGTTCGGGTGCGGCGGTCTCGCCGCCTCCTTCACCGGTTCGCCCGGCACGCTGGACATGTGCCGCACGGTCGTGCCGGCCGAATCGATCACGTCGATCGTGATCTCTCCCGACGGCTTCGAGTCGAGCGAGTAGAAAATGATCACGCCATCGGGCGGGTTGAGCGCGTGCGGCACGTCGGGCGGGAACGGCGTGTCGAAGTTCGTGTTGCGCCGTGTGCGCACGGTTGCGTCCGGCTTGAACAGGTGCACCGGCTCGGCGGCCGCGGCCGGCGTCAGCTGCCGGAGCACCGCGTAGTCGTCGAGAATGAAGATTCCGCGGCCGTACGTGCCGACCACGAGATCGTTCCCCGCGAACGCGATGTCGCGATACGATGTATTCGGCAGGTTGAGCTGCAGCGACTGCCAGTCGTCGCCGTCGTTGAAGGAGACGTACATCCCGCTCTCGGTGCCGGCGACGAGAAGCCCCGCTCTCTGCTTGTCCGCGCGAATCACGCGCGCGAAGCTCGCGCTCGGCTCGTTGACCGGCAGGCCGTTGGTGATGCGCGTCCACGTCTTGCCGAAATCGTGCGTGCGGTAGACGTACGGCGTGTAGTCACCCGCCCGCGAGACATCCACCGCGACGTACGCGCCGCCGGCGTCGGTATGCGACGCGTCGATCATGGAAATCAGCGCACGCGCCGCGTACGGCAGGTTCGGGATCGTCACGTCCTCCCACGTCTTGCCTTCGTCCCTCGTGACCTTGATCAGGCCCGTGTTCGTGCCTGCCCATATCGTTCCGCGGCCGACGCTACTCGCCGAAATCGTCTCGATCGCTCCCGCCGGCCAGGAACCCGGCGGGCGCGTCGCCGTGTCGGGCAGCGGGGTCATCCCCTTCGGATACGTGAGATCCGGACTCAGTTTTTTCCAGTGTACGCCGCCGTCCGTCGTCGCCATCAGGTACTGGAATCCGGCGAGCAACTCGTGCTGGTTCCACGGCGCAAACGCAATCGGCTGCGAGAATGCCGTGCGCAGGTGCAGGTCGGCGTTCTGCGCGGGGCTCACGCTGATCCACTGCTCGGAGGGATAGCTCACCTTCTCGATACCGTTGCCGCTCGCGAACACGATGTTCGCGTTGAGCGGATCTGGCACGATGGTGCCCCATTCCCATGCGGGCACGGCGCTCCAGTCGAGCGGCGTGATCTCGCCGAAGTTTCCGCGGCTCCGCGTGCGAATCGAACCCGCGTCCTGCTGTGTGGCGTAGACCCAGTACGGGAAGGAATTGTCGGCCGAGAGGTGGTACACCTGCTCGGTGGACTGATTGTACCAGGAGCTCCATGTCTTGCCGCCGTCGAGCGTCACGATCGCGCCCTGGTCGACACCGAGGAGCATTCGGTTGCCGTCGGTGGGATCGAGCCACATCTGCTGCGGGTCGTCGCCTCCGGGCGCGCCCTTGAATCCGGTGAAGGTGTTTCCGCCGTCGGTCGAGACGTAGCTGGAGGTGTGAATCGAATACACGATATTGGGGCTCTTCGTGTTCACGTACACGCCGCAGTTGTAGCCGCCCTGTCCGTTCCGGATGCGCTCATCGTCCTTGTCCATCTGGCGCCACGTCGTGCCGCCATCGTCGGTGCGGAAGAGCCCGTTGTTGCCGATGACGAACACGCGCTGCGCGTTCGTGTTCTGCGCGACCGCGACGTACTCGCAGCCGTTCAGTCTTGGCAGGCCGCCGCCGGTCACTTCGGTCCAGGTGATTCCCTCGTCGGTGGACTTGTAGAGCCGGGTCGCCGACTGTGCTGGCGCCGGCGGCGCGCCGGCCCCGGGAGCGGGCTGCGCCGGGAATATTCCGGACGGCGGCACCGGAGTGTTGTAGTGACGGATCGTCGTCGCGAAGATGACGTCGGGCCGGTCGAATGCGCGGGCGATCTTCTGCACGCCGGTCGAGTCATTGATGTACAACGTCTTCGTCCACGTGCGGCCGCCGTCGGTGCTTCGGTACACACCGCGGTTTTCGCTCTTCGCGACGAGATTTCCCTCTGCAGCGGCAAGAACGAGGTCCGGATTCTTCGGGTCGACGAGGATCGACGGGATCACGCGCGAGTCGTCGAGCCCGAGGTGTCGCCACGTGGCGCCTGCGTCCTCGGACTTGTAGATGCCGTTGCCGACGTTGACCCCGCCGCCGTTCACCTTGTCGCCCGCACCGGCATAGATGACGTTTGGATCCGACGGTGCGACCTCCACCGACCCAATCGACGAAACCTCCTTGATCGAGTCGAACACCGGGTACCACGTTTCACCGGCGCTCGTGGTCTTCCAGATGCCGCCCGCCGGAAGTCCGGCGTAGAAAGTGCCGCTCGCACCGATGACGCCGGAGACCGCGGCGATCCTGCCGCCGCGGAACGGGCCGATGTTTCGCCAGACGAGTCCGGAGAGGAGGTCGGGCTTGACGGGCGTCGCGCCGCCGATCGTGAGAAGTGCAGCGATGCCGAGAATGGCGCGTGCGGTCGATCGTGCAGCGGGGAGGTGGGTCGACATGGCCGAAGATTGTGAGGTTAGCCGGGAGGATATCTGGAATCGCCCGCGTTTTGTTGGACACCTGACGCCGCGCCCAAGGGTTCCTCGTTAACCTACGGTATTCGCCTTCTTCGAGCCTCCCGGCCGGTCAACCATCTCGTCGCCCGGCATCTCCAGATGCAGCTCCTCCAGAATCATCAGCAGTCCCGCGGCGATCGGCAGGGCGAGCAGCGCTCCCAGTATACCCATCAAGGTTCCTCCGGCAACAAGCGCCAGGATCACCACCGTCGATGAGAGCCGCAGGACCCGCCCGTACACTCGCGGGACCAGAACGCGACTCTCGAACTCCATGTATATCAGCAAGGCAACCAGCACCACCACGGCAACCGGCACACTGCGCGACAGCGCGGAAAGAACCGCCGGCACGATCACCAGTAGACCCCCGATGAAGGGAAGGACATCCACCAGTGCCGCAAACAGCGCGAGCACCAGCGCGTTCGGAACGCGGCAGATGAGGAGCAGCAGCAATGTGAACACGCCTATCGCCGCCGACGTGATGAGCTGCCCGCGCATGTAGCCGCCGACGATCACTTCCAGTTTCCGGAGGATGCGGGCCAGTCGCGCATGGGACGCGCGCGGCACGATCGAATACACCACTGCCTCGGCCCGCTCGCCATCCGCGAGGAGATAGAACGACAGCACCAGAGTGGTCGCACCGTAGCCGACCACCCGGGCGACCAGCGTTGAGTTGCCAACCAGATAACTCCCGATGTCCGCGAGGGACTTGTCGAGCTCCGCTCGCTGGACCATGTCGGCGAACGGCATCGTGAAGCTGCGCTCGTCGAGAAACGCGATCAGGCGTGTCCGAAGCACCGGCGCGTTCTGCAGTATCTCCGAACCCTGCGCGACGAGCGACGGAATTGTCAGGAGGACCAGAATCCCGGCCGCGGCGCTCAACGCGAGAAAGAGCAGAATCAGCGCGGGGATTCGCCGGAGTCCGCGAGTCTCCATCCATTTAATGGCCGGATGGAAGGTCCCGGCGAGGGTCAACGCCATGACGAGAATCAGCCAAACGATCCAGAGCCGATACGCCAGCCACACGCCCACGATCGTCGCCAGCACCAACGCGACCGAGCGCGGCGCGATCTCGATGCGAACCTTGCGGGGAATCAGAGTGCGCGGAGAAATGCGACGAGGTCCTGCTTCTCCTGCGCCGTCAGTCGCGTGCGGAGAATCAAGTTGAAGTACTCCACGGTGTCGTCGAGCGTCAGCAGCCGGCCGTCGTGCAGGTACGGTGGCGAATCCTTGACACCGCGCAATGGGAACGTCTTGATCGACCCGTCGCCGAGCGCTCTCATGTTATTGATCAGGACCGGCTTGAAGAATCGCTCCGTCTGGAGATTGTGCATCAGGTTGTCGGTGTAGTACGGAGGCATGTGGCACGTCGCACAGTTCCCCTTGCCGAAGAAGACAGCCTGTCCGCGCAGTTCGGCCGGCGATGCCAGCAGGGAATCTAGCTTCCCATACAAGTTCAGCTTCGGCGCAGGAGGAAAATCGAGGATCTCCTGAAACTCGGCCATGAAGTGAACCTGGCTGCCCCGGTCGAGGACGTTGACTCCCTTCTTCAGCGCGATCACCGGATCCCCGTCGAAGTAGGCGCCGCGCTGCTCGAACTCGGTGAAGTCCTCAACGGTCTTTATCGCGCGCTGTGATCCGAACAAGCGCTGTACGTTCATGCCGCGCAGCGTCGGCGTGTCCACGCGATGGCGAACCTCTTGCGGGCGTGCATCGCCGGCCAGGTGCGTTGCGGCGTTGGTGTGACCGTTCTGGTGACAGTCGAAGCACGTTACGCCCAGGCTCGGGTGCTCGCTGCGACGGTCGGCCGTTGCGTTGAACTGTTGCTGCGGAAACGGCGTTACCAGGAGTCGAAGACCCTCGAGCTGTTTTGGATTCAGGATGCCGTTGAAGAGCTCGTAATAATTGTCGATCGTGACGAGTTTGCCTTGCGAGACGTCGCCCAGGTCGGACCGGGTCGTCAGATACATGGGAGCAGGAAACTCGGGGAGGAACCGGTCCGGAATGTCGAAGTCGAGGTCAAAGCGGGTCAGGTCGCGTCCAGTCTGCTTCTTCACCTCGGCAATCATGAACGAGGGAAAAACCATTCCCCCCTCGGGATGATTCGGATGGGGCAGCGGCATGAACCCAGCCGGGTACAACCCCTTTTCGTGGATCTCCGCGGGAGCCATTGCGGCGAGCGCGTCCCAGGTCAGGCCGGATGGGAGCCTGACGCGCACGCCCTCCTGCACCGGCTTGCCGCGGCTCATCGTGGCGCCGGACGCCGCGCGGTCGGCGAGGTCGTAGCGGAGGCTCAGCAATTCCGCCTGCCGCTTCATGAGGTCGGTCCTGGCAGCGCTCATGCGCGCGATGACGATCCGAAAGTCCGCTTCATTGACGGACAAGTAGCTCGACTTCGATGGTTCCGCCGCGCCGCTCTGCGGGTACGCGCACACGGGAACCATGACCAGGCCGAAGCCAAGAGTGCAGATTGTCGTCGCGACGGAGTTCATGGCTGCAACGACGCCGGCGGCAGCTCGACGATTTCGAGCCAGTACCTGCAGAGTACTTTCATCGTTTCCACCAGCCCCGAGAACGTGACCGCCTTGGTGATGAAGGAGTTCACTCCGAGCTGGTAACTGCGCACCAGGTCCGCGTCGAGCCGCGAGCCGGACAACACGACGACGGGAATATCCTGGAGCGTCGGGTCTTCCTTGATCGCCTTCAGCGCCTCGCGTCCATCCATCTTCGGCATGTTGAGATCCAGCAGGATGAGGCCCGGGCGCGGGGCCTTCGCCGACTCCCCAGCGAACTCACCGCGCCGGTACAGATAGTCGAGCAACTTCTCGCCGTCGACGACAAATCGAACGCTGTTCGATATGTGCGCATGTTCCAACGCCTGCCGTGTAAGCATCCGATCGTCCTCGTCGTCGTCGCAAACGAGAATCGTACTCGGAATCTTGTAGCTGTCATGCATCATGAGACCTGTCTCGTAGGCCCGCGGCGAAGAAATGCGAAACAGGCTCGATTCGCCCGTTTGTCGCGAAAGTCGGATGTGCTTCCACTCGTACCGGTCGCGTATCGAACGATCGGTCGCTGACGCAGAGTACTGGATCGTCCGTTGGGCGCACAATCGCACCATCGTGGTAGTCTGGCGCGAATGATGAGATGGCCTGGCCAGCGCGTGTCCGAACCATTCATCCGCGGAATAATCGGCCGATCGTCCGCACTCCAGGACGTGATCGCCCAATTGGCGTAGGTCCTTATTCATGCCTTTGAGCGATGTTCAGCCGGGCCGATCAGCTCTACTCTCCATCGCATGCCTCCAGAGCGGACGAGCCGGGGGGGCTACGCGTTGCCTTGATCCCAGGGCGAGCTGCGGATTCCCTCTTCGATGGTTCAGGGCGGAGCAGATATGGCGAAAGCAGTTCTGGCCGGAATGCTGGTGTTGGGCCTTGCAGCGTGCACTGGTGGCGCGGCTCGCAATGGTGCGCCTCCGGAGCAGTTGCTCGCCGGCGGTACACGCGTCAGCGCGACGATTCAGGATTCATTGTCGTCGCGAACGAACAAGACAGGCGACACGCTTCACGCGATTGTGAGCGGCGATGTGAAGGGGCCTCACGGCGGTGTGGTGATTCCTGCGGGATCCAGCGCGAGACTCACGATCGCGCTCCTGGAACCCGGCAACGATCAACGCAGCCCCGAAGGGCGCCTGTCGCTTGTCGTCAGCTCGGTAACCGTCAACGGAGAGCAGTATCCGGTCTCCGCAGACCTCGATCCGGTGCCGCACCACCTCCAAGTCCGCACCGCATCGACGGATCAAGACCCGGGGGGTCGAAGCGCTAGCCGCGACGTGGTCGTCTCGGCCGGCACCCCGATCGTATTTGCGCTCACGAATTCACTGAAGGTCTCGGCGAGATAGGGGGTAGTCGTCCCTGTTGTCGCTTTCACGAAGGTTGCAGGAGGAATAGCAAGATGATGAACACCATGTTGAACCGAGTCCGTCGCGCGCTGTCCCCTACGGGGCTCAGCGCGCGAGTTCTCATTTCTGTTGTCCTCACAGGAGCGATCATCTCGGCGTGCGACGTGCACGGGATTACGAGTCCCGGCACGCTCATGTCGATTACGGTGACACCCAATGCGACGCTCGCCGCGACGTCAACTCAGCAAATGACCGCGGTCGGCTACGACGCTGATGGGCGGGCGATCACCATCGCGCCGACATGGTCGGTCGTCGCGGGCGGCACCATCAACTCCTCGGGATTGTACACCGCCGGTGCTGTCGCTGGCGTCTTCCCCCACTCGGTCGTAGCGAGCGTCGGCAGCATCTCGGGTAACGCGTCGATCACCGTGGTACCGGGTGCCATTGCCTCGATCACCGTCGTGCCGAGTCCGGTTACGCTGGCCGTCACCGCCACGCAGCAGTTCGTCGCGGTGGCCAAGGATGCCGGCGGTAACATCGTGGCCTTCACGCCGACGTGGTCTGTCGTGGCGGCGGGCGGAGCGATTGACCAGAACGGCGTCTTCACCGCCGGCAACACGCCCGGCACGTACACCAACACCGTGCAGGCCTCGCACAGCGGGATTTTGGCGTTCGCGACGGTTATTGTAACCGTTGGGCCGCTGACGAACATCATCCTTACGCCGAATCCTGATACGCTGATCGTCGGCGCCAAGCAGCAGTTCGTCGCGACCGGCAAGGATGCCGGCGGCAACACGGTCGCGATCGCGGCGGTCTGGTCGGTCGTGGCGGGCGGCGGTACCGTGGACGGCGGTGGAATATTCACCGCGGGCGCGGCACCCGGCACGTTTACCAATACCATCAAGGCGACGAGCGGCACGCTCTCCGCCACCGCAACGGTGGTTGTGACGGCCGGACCGCTGGCGTTCATCACCGTCACGCCGAACCCGGCGACGATGGCGATCAATACGACGCAGCAGTTGACGGCCGTCGGAACGGATCTCGCCGGCAACATCATTCCTATCACGCCCACGTGGGCCGTAGTGACGACCTCGAACGGCGCCAGCATCACGTCGACCGGGCTCTACACCTCCGGCACGCTGACCGGCACGTTCATCAACAAGGTGCGCGCTTCGAGCGGGCTGATCTCAGGCTTCGCGACGATCATCGTGACCAACGGTCCGCTGGCCAACATTACCGTGACGCCGAACCCGGTCTTCATGCCCACCAACTCGCTGCAGCAGTTCCTCGCGGTTGGCAAGGACGCGAGCGGCAACGTGTTCCTGATCAAGCCCGTCTGGTCCGTCGTGAACGGCGGTGGGGTCATCGACACCCTGGGCAACTTCAGGTCTGGCGTAGGACTCGGCACGTTCAATAACACGATTCAGGCAACCAGTGGCGCGATTTCGGGGTTTGCGACGGTAAACGTGGGCGCCGGCCCGTTGGCGACGATCACGGTCACGCCGAACCCGAGCAATCTCAACACCGGTGGCACGCAGACCTTCACGGCCGTCGGGAAGGATGCGCTCGGAAACGTCATGGTGATCACGCCGGTCTGGTCCGTCGTGAACGCGACGGCCGGCAGCATCGACGGCACGGGCCTGTTCACCGCGGGTGCGGTGGCCGGCACCTATATCAACACGGTGCAGGCGAAGAGCGGCGGCATCTCGGGCTTCGCCACGGTGAACGTGGCAGGTGTGTCGTTCGTGGACCTCGGCGCGGCAACATCCGCCGGGATCCTTGGTGCCACCGCAATCACATGCGGCCTCAACGGCACCATCAATGCCGACGTGATGCTCAGCCCAGGCGCCGCGGTCGACCCCGCGTGCATCATCACGGGCACGAAGCATATCGATGACGCGACCGCGATACAGGCACAGATCGACATGAATACCGCCTACAACACGCTGATGGGACTGCCGTGCCCGGGGGCGAACGTGGAATCCGACCTTGCCGGAAGGACCTTCACGGCCGGCGTCTACTGCACCTCTGCGGCGAGCCAACTGCTCGCGACCGGCGGGGCAACTCTCGACGGTGGTGGAGACCCGAACGCCGTCTTCGTCTTCCAGGTCGGCTCATCGCTCACGACGACCGGTTCCATCAACCTGATCGGTCGGGCGCAGGCGAAGAACGTCTACTGGGTGGTCGGCGCCTCGGCCACGATCGGCGGCGGGGGTTGGCAGGGAAACATCCTCGCGCACACGACCATCACCCTGAACAGCGCGACAACGCTGGTGGGCCGTGCGTTGGCGCACACTGGGGCGGTAACGATCGGCACTGGTAACATCACACTGCCATAACGCCGGGATCCGGGACCGGACAATCGTCCGGTCCCGGTCAAGGCTCACGATTGCATTCCAAGGAGACCTACATGATTCGCAGAGCAATCACGATCGGTGCCGCGGCGCTGGTTTGTGCCATCCCGGCCGCGGCGCAGGAAAGAGGGACCATGGAGTTCGGCGCGTTCGCGACCGCCGGATCGTTCGATAACAGTCTCAGCCTCAAGAACGGGTTCGGCGGCGGCGGCCGCATCGGCATGTTCCTCGACCCCCGCTGGTCGACCGAGTTCGAGATGGGCGAGATGAGGGCCACGCGCCCGGACGGTCTGAAGGATGTAAATGTGGGCATCCTGTCGGCACGACTGACCGCGGTCGCGCTGCAGGGCAGGTCCGTGTCGTTCCTCCTCGGTGCCGGGGCGGGTATCGGCACGGAAACGAACTTCCTGCACACCTACGGCGTGAACGCGCTGGCGGGCCTGAAGTTCCGGCTGAGCGACAATGCGGCCCTG
>PMYN01000088.1 GCA_003171215.1 Gemmatimonadota bacterium
GCGCCGTTGCGCTTGGAGGCGCTGATCGTGACGGCGGACTCGCTCGGCTTGTCCTTCTCGGCGTGCGACACGTACTGCGTGGTTTCCCCGTAGCCATCGCGCACGTCGGCCACATCGCGGACGGCGACCGGCACGCCGCCACGGACCGCAACGATGACGGATCCGACATCCGCGGCGCTGGCGAGCGGCGCGCCGACGTCCACACGCACCGTCGCGCCGCCGGCGGCGAACTCGCCGGCCTGGAGCCGCGCGTTGGCGCCACGGAGCGCCATCACCACTTCGCCCGGCGTGACGCCGCTCGCGGCAAGACGAGCCGGCGAGAGCGTGACGAGCATCTCGCGCGGCTCGCCGCCGGTGATGCGCGTGTCGGCGACGTCGGTCACGGTGCGGATCTCATCCTCGACATGGACCGCGACTTCGCGGAGCGCGTTGGCGCTCGCGCTGGACGAGTGGAGCGTGAGCGCGAGCACCGGCACGTCGTCGATGGAATGGGGCTTCACGATCGGCGGCAGCGCGCCGGCGGGTGCCTGGTCCGCATCGGAGAGGAGTTTCGCGTGCACCTTGACGACGCTCGCCTCCTGGTTCTCACCCACCTTGAAGCGCACGGTCACCACCGTATAGCCGTCGCCGGACATCGCGTAGACGTGCTCCACGCCGCTCAGCGACTGCATCCGTCGCTCGATGGGGCGGGTGAGGAGGTTCTCCACCTCGACCGGACTTGCTCCAGGCATCGCCGCGATGACGTCGATCATCGGGACGGAGATCTGCGGCTCCTCCTCGCGCGGCGTGGCGGCGATGCCGAGCGCGCCGAGCGCGAGTGCCGCGATGATGATCAGCGGCGTGAGCTTGGAGTTGAGAAACGCGCCGGCGACACGCCCGGAGATGCCCATGCTCACGTGCCCTTCCCGCGTGGCACCAGCACCTGCTCGCCGGCTCGCACGCCGGAGAGGATTTCGATCATCGAGCCGACCCGGCTCCCCGCTTTCACCCATCTCAGGTCGAAGCCGCTGCCCGTGCGCACCCGGACACCGACCAGGTCGCCCTCGCGAACGAGCGCGTCGGCGGGCACGAGCAGCGCGTGACGCGTTCCCACCCGCACGGCGAGTGTCGCCTGCGTACCGGCTGCCAATGAAAGCCCGGAGTTGGCGACAATAGCGTTGATGGTGTAGACACCGCCGGCGGCGGAGGGCACCACGCCCTCGACCGTCGCATGCGCGGCGCGACCGTCGACCGTGGCATCGAGTGGCGCGCCGCGGGCCAAGGCGCGGGCGACATCCGGCGTCGCCGTCGCGGCAACTCTCAGGCGCGACGCATCCTGTATGGTTGCGAGCGGCATTCCCGGCGCCGCGAACGCGCCGGGATCGACGAAACGATGCGTGACGACACCGGCGAACGGCGCGCGGACGACGGCGTAGTCGCGCACGGATTCCACCTCGGCGCCGCCGGCGTTCGCGGCGCGCAGGCCGGCTTCGGCCTGCGCCAACCCTGTTTCGGCGGCGTCGAGCGCTGCCTTCGGCGCAGCGCTGTCGGCGTAGAGGCGGCGAATGCGCGCCACCTGCACGGAGGCGTTGTCGCGCGTCGCGCTCGCGGCGGCGACGGCGGCTGCCGCCTGCGCCGCCTTGGCATCCACGTCACGCGCGTCGATGCGAACCAGGGGCTGGCCGAGCGTCACCCGGTCGCCCTCGTGCACGAACACTTCCGCGACCGTTCCCATCAATTTCGTCGCCACGGTCGCCTGCTGCACCGGCTCCGCCACGCCGTCGTAGTCGATCGTCGACGTGATGATGGAGTCGCGGACGGCGACGGTCGAGCCCGCCGTGCTGTCAGCGGCGACCGGTTTTTGATCGGAACGTGAAGATGAACAGGCGGCGAGTGCGGAGAGCAGTGCCATCGTGATGCTCCCCCGTGCCGGGTGGAACAGGCTGGCGCGATTCATCGGGGAACGTCCTCTGAGGTTGGGCGGTTGGAAGCGGGCATCTCCAGATTCGCGACGGCACCTGGATCGAGACCGAGGGCGAGCCGCCTCGAAGCGAGCGCGACGACCACGTCATAGCGCGCCTTGGCCGCTGCAGTGGCGGTGTGGACTTCGGCGGCCGCGGCATCGAGCAACTCGACGACGGTGGCGAGTCCGCCGTCGTATCGGCGGCCGACGATGCGATGCGCGTCCATCCCTTGAGCAGCCGAGTGTTCGGCAATGCCGAGCCGGTCGAGCGCGACGCGCAGGTCCGAGAGGCTCCGCTCCGATTCGAGCCGGGCGTTTGCCGCGGCGCCGTCGGCCATCGCGCGTGCACCGGCGGCGCGCGCCTGTGCGCCGCGCTGTTCGGCCAGTTCCGAAGCGCCACTGAACGGCGACCATGAGGCCATCACGCCCGCGGTCCAGTTGCGCTCACCCGCGAACAAGCGCCCGGGATCGTTCCAGTCGGTGCGGGCAAATGCATTGAGACGCGGCAGCAGGAGCGCGCGTGCGCGCTGAACATCGGCGCTGGAAGCCTCGGCGCCGAGCCTGGCGGCGTCGACGTCGGCGCGGGCCTCGCGGGTCTCTTGCGCGATGATCGTGTCGGTCGCGGCGAACGTGCGAAGTGTCGCGGCCGCGGGGATGGTGCCTGCCGGCTCGACCGACGAGTTGCCGTCGCCACCGATGAGCACCGCGAGGCCGCGCCGTGCGAGTGCGGCGTCGGCGCGCGCACCGATCAGGTCGGCCTCGAGCTCGCCGGCCTTCACGTCGGCGAGCATCGCGTCGCTCGGCGTGACCACGCCGTTGCGTGCCAGCGACTCCGCGTCCCTGACGTGGGCGCGCGCGGCGCGGACCGCGGCGTCCAGGGTCGTGACGCGCTCGGTGGCGAGTACCGCGCCATAGAATGCGCGGACGACATCGGCGCGGGTGGAGAGACGCGTCCACGCCTCCGACGCGCGGGCAGCACTTGCACCACGCATCGTGGCCGTTCGTGCGATCCAGGCGTCGGTATTCAGCAGGGGCAGCTCGAGCACGAGCCCGCCGCCATAGTTGGTGACCGGCGCCGGGAAGTTGAGTCGCGACGGGTCGAAGTCGGCTTGTGCGATACGGCGCTGCCGCAGTTCGGTCCCGAATGCGCCGATCGGGTCGTTGGTGCGGACGATACTCGCTTCGACGTGAGCGGAGGGAAGGATGCCGTGCAGCGGGGCGATGGCCTGGGCATCGCGTGCCGAGCGATCGCCGGCGGCGATGCGATTGGCGACGGCGCGGGTGTCGGCGGCCCGCAACGCGTCCGCGAGGCTGAGTTGCGCGCGCGCCGGGCTCGCGGCGACGGCGGCAATGAGCGAAACTAGGAGGAGCGAAGTGAGGCGCATCGTGACGGGGCTGGTGGGGCGGGCTATCGATTGACTATATGAGTATATAGA
>PMYN01000050.1 GCA_003171215.1 Gemmatimonadota bacterium
GCTGATGCGCGCCGCACGAAGGCGGCGCCGTCGATTCCTGTTGCCTGACCTGGCGATTCAGTTGACGGGCGGCTGTTGTAGGCGGCGCCTCCGCGCCGCATCGTTCGATCGCCCGCAACTGAACGCGATTCGTTAGGATGCCATGCGCGCGACGCTCGTAGAGCTAGTCCCGGAGTTTGTCGCAGAACTCGAGGCGGCGCTGCGGGTTGTCGGACACACGGAACTCTCGGCGGAAGTGCCGCTCGCCGAACTGGACCGTTGGGCCTTCGACGAGTCGTGCGACGCTGTCTATCTGTATGTCTCAGCCGGGCGGGAATTGAATGCCATCGAGAAAAGTATTATCGGCGTCAAACATGGTCAGACAATCCCGGTTGGACACCGTTACTGGGTGAACGTCGACACCGACAATTTTGGACGACTACGCGGTATTGAGGTTCTCAATGGTCGAGAGCTTGCTGCGAAGCTCGGACCAGCAATCAATCCTAACTGAGCCGGTGCAGCCGACGCGGCCAGAGCGCCGCGTGGTTGACCGCCAGCGTTAGACAGCTCGTCCTGCGGACAAGACAGCAGGTTGTCACCCCGCCCCAGCCCGGCCCATCGATATTCCGTCGCCAACCCGCTCACCCCTGTCGCCACGCGCCATGCGTCCAGGACTGTTCGCACTGCTGCTGCTTGCCTGCGCTGCCGGCTACGCGCGCACAACAGCGAGACACCCTGGCAGCCCAGCGAGCGCGCCGAACGAGTTCACATGGGAGGAGGTTCTGCGGCTCCGGGGCGCTCGGGACTACTTCACTCTACGAGACCGTCTCGCGACAGCTCACGATCCGTCCTCGCCGCCCGCACTGTTTGCGCGTGCGCTGGTGCAGCACGCGTTCAATGCGCCCGCCGCGTCCAATGCGACCATTGAGGCGCTAGTCGCCGGAGCAGGTCTCCCAGACTCGCTCGTCACCGACCTCCGCCGCGTACAAATGGCCAACGACCTGCAGCTCTCCGAGTACGCCGCGGGATTGACCGCCGCGGACGCGCTTCTCGCCCGTCCCGGGATACTCGACTCCGCGACCGTGCGCGACATCCGGAACACGCAGCGGGTGTTCCGAGCCCTGGCCGCCACTGCGCCGCAGAAAGTCGAGATTCGTGGGTCCACCAGCCTGCGCCTCGAACACGGGCGGGTTCCCGTACAGGTGAACGACTCGTCGCGGTACTACGCGTTCGATACCGGCGCCAACCTCTCCACCCTCATGCGCTCCGAAGCGGCCGCGCTGGGCCTGCGAATCCTGCCGGCCGGCATTGAACTCGGCACCTCGACCGACCGACGAGTCACAGCGGACCTCGCGGTTGCGGACCGCCTCTCGATCGGGTCGGTGCACTACCAGCACGTCGTGTTCCTCGTCCTCGACGATAGTCTTCTGACGTTCCCCGATGGGTTTCGCCTCCAAGGGCTCATCGGATTTCCCGTGATCGAGCAGATGGGGGAGATCCAGTTCGGCCTGGACGGACAGCTGAGCATCCCCGAGACGCCACCGCGGCGTCCACAGGGGAACCTGGTCCTCGACGAACTCACACCACTCGTACGAGTCCAGTGGAGCGGCGCGTCGCTCCTCTGTCGCATGGACACGGGTGCGGGCACGACCACGTTTTACGAGCCGCTCTATCGCCGGTTCCGAATGCAGCTCGACAGCACTGCGCGCCTCACCACGCGCCGGAGCGGCGGCGCGGGCGGCATTCGCGAGATGCCGGTTCGCGTGCTACCCGTTGTACGCCTGTCGCTCGGCGACACGGTCGCGGTGCTGGACTCGGCCGACGTGTTGCTTCAGTCCATCGTACCAGTTGCGTCGGAGAACTACCTGGACTGCAACATCGGGCACGATGTCCTGGACAAATTCTCGCGGTACGTTCTGAACTTCCGCGACATGGCCTTCATTCTGCGGTAGCGAAATCCCGGTCTTGGCCACGGTGTGGCATGGGGCTCCGTTTTCGAACGCACGTCGCCGTCCAGACTTCTAAAACGCCTTGAACTCGTCGAACGGCTCCCGGCACGCGTTGCACACATGAATCGCCTTGCACGCGGTCGATCCGAACTCGCTTTGCAGTGACGTGTTGCTCGATCCGCAGCGTGGGCAGACCGCCGCCGCGCGGCGCCGCGCGATCGTCACCAGCCCTCCCTGCTCCGCCGGCCCCGGCGGCGCGATTCCATAGGCGCGCAGTTTCTCGCGTGCCTCCGCGCCGATCCAGTCCGTCGTCCACGCCGGCGAATGCACGGTCTCCAGAATCACGTCGTCGAATCCTTCCGCACTCAGCGCCGCGCGGATGTCCTGCTCGATCTCGCGCATCGCCGGGCATCCCGAATACGTCGGCGTGATCGTGATCGCGACTTGCGTTCCTGCGACGGCCACGCGGCGCACGATCCCCAGCTCCACCACGCTCACCACCGGAATCTCGGGATCCTTCACCTGCTCGAGGATTTCGAGCACCTGTTCGCGGGTCGGCACCCCTGACTCCTCACCCCTCACCACTTCGCTCCCGGATGCGAGCGCGCGACGATCTGCATCTCGGCGAGCATGTGGCCGAGGAACTCCGTGTGGCGTCCGCGCCGCCCGCCGCTTGCGGATGCGCCCGCAGGCGGCAGTGTGAGCGTCGCGCGACGGGTCACGTCGGCCACCACCTGCTGCCAGCGCGACTGGATCGCCGCCTGGTCCACGACGATTCCGTTGTCGCGAACCGCCTCGTCCACCGCGTCCGATTCGAACAGCTCGCCGGTGAAGCGCCAGAGTTCGTCCAGCGCGGCCTGCGCCCGCGCGTGACTCTCGGCGGTGCCGTCGCCGAGCCGGAGCACCCAGTCGCTGCTGTGGCGAAGATGATAGCTGTCTTCCTTCAGCGCCTTCGACGCGAGACCCGCGAGCGGCGCGAACGTGCTCTTCTGCAGCGCGTCCAACTGCAGCACGCTGTACGCGTCGAACAGGAACTGCCGCACCATCGTGAAGGCGAAGTCTCCCTTCGGCAGTTCGACGAGTTGCGCGTTGCGAAACTCCGGCTCGCCGCGGAAATACGCGAGCGCATCTTCGTCACGCCCCGCGCCCTCGGTCACGCCCGCAAGCTGGAGCAGCGAACTCCCCTGCCCCACGAGATCGAGCGCGATGTTCGCCATCGCGATGTCTTCCTCGAGGATCGGCCCGTGTCCGCACCACTCGCTCATGCGATGGCCAAGCACGAGACGGTCGTCGCCGAGCCGCAGGAGGTACTCGAACAGCGGGTTCGCGACCGGTGTTTCGCGCGCGCCCGCGACGGGCGGCACGCTCAAAATACTCGCACTCCGCGCGGCACCTTGTAGAACTGCGGATGCCGGTACGCCTTGTCGTTGCCGGGATCGAAGAACGGCCCCGCGTCGCCCGGCGCCGATGCGATGATCGCGCTCGACGGCACCACCCACAGCGACACCGCCTCGCCCCGGCGCGCGTACACGTCGCGGGCATTCTGCATGGCCTGTTCGGCGTCGGCCGCGTGCACGCTCCCCGCATGCTCGTGCGGCGCGCCGTGCCCCGCCTGCGTGAACACTTCCCAGAGCGGCAGCTGTGTGTCCGCCATCACGCCGCCTCGGTTGTGCGCGCCAGGTGCTTTGCGGCGTAGGCCGCGGCGGCCTCGCGCACCCAGAGCCCGTCGTCGTGCGCTTTGCGGCGCGCCGCGAGGCGCTCGTGATTGCAGGGACCGTTCCCCTTGATCACCGCGAAGAACTCATCCCAGTCGATCGCGCCGAACTTCCAGTCCTCCGACGCCGCGTCGTAACGAAGATCAGGATCGGGAAACGAGAGACCAACCGCCTGCGCCTGCGGCACCGTGAGATTCACGAAACGCTGGCGCAGCTCGTCGTTCGTCTTCCGCTTCACGCGCCACTTGAGCAGCTCCGCCGAGTTCGGCGACTCGGCGTCGCTCGGTCCGAACATCATCAGCGACGGCCACCACCAGCGGTTCAGCGCATCCTGCACCATCGCCTTCTGCGCGGGAGTGCCGTTCGCAAGCGTCGCGACGATCTCGTAGCCCTGCCGCTTGTGGAAGTTCTCTTCCTTGCAGATGCGAACCATGGCGCGCGCGTACGGACCGTACGACGCCTTCGCGAGCACCGTCTGGTTCACGATCGCCGCGCCGTCCACGAGCCAGCCGATGCAGCCGATGTCGGCCCACGTGAGCGTCGGATAATTGAAGATGCTCGAATATTTCGCGGTGCCGTCGAGCAGCTGCTGCACAAGATCGTGGCGATCGACGCCGAGCGTCTCAGTGCCGCAGTAGATGTAGAGACCGTGCCCCGCTTCGTCCTGCACCTTCGCGATGAGGCACATTTTTCGCCTCAGGCTGGGGGCGCGCGTGATCCAGTTCCCTTCCGGTAGCATGCCTACGACTTCAGAGTGGGCATGTTGCGACATCATGCGCGTGAGCTGGCGCCGGTAGCGCTCGGGCATCCAGTCCTTGGGCTCGATCGACTCGCCGGCGGCGATGCGCGCCTCGAAGGCGGCGACGAGGGCGGGGTCATCTGCAGGGATGGGCGGCGTGGGGAGGGGCTCCATTGGAGATAAATCTATACGAAGAGGGGCGAGGGGCGAGTCCAGTGGGGAGTGGCGAGGGTGAGTGGGAAGTGGGGAGAACCGAGCGGGAAGTGGCGAGTGGAGAGATCTACTCGCCACGTCTCGCATCGCAGCGAGCCAGCCGCAGTTCTCCCCACTTCCCGCTCGCCTCTCGGTTCTCCCCACTTCCCACTCACCCTCGCCACTTCCCCCTGGCCTCGCCACTTCCGACTGACCTCGCCACTTCCGACGGACCTCGCCACTTCCGACGGACCTCCCGGTCGCCGTTGCTCGCCCCTGTGACCAGCCGTAGATTTGAGTCGTAATCTCATACAATTCAGATAGTCAATCCCGAGCCGCTCGCTTGGCGAGCGAATCCATACATGCGTTGGCCTTTCTTCAAGTCCGGCTCGTTCTTCCCCGCCAACGCCATCGCCGTTGACCTCGGCACGGCCAACACGCTCGTGTACGTGAAGGGAGAGGGCATCGTGCTCAACGAGCCCTCGGTCGTCGCCATGGATCGCGACACCAAGAAGATCAAGGGCGTCGGCCTCGAGGCGAAGCGCATGCTCGGCCGCACGCCCGAAGGCATCATCGCGGTGCGGCCGATGAAGGACGGCGTCATCGCCGACTTCGACGTCACCGAGAAGATGCTGCGCTACTTCCTCACGCTGATCATCGAGAACCACGTGTTCAAGGTGAAGCCGCGCGTCATCGTGTGCGTGCCCTCGGGGATCACGGAAGTCGAGCGGCGCGCCGTGCGCGACTCGGCGCTTGGCGCGGGCGCGAAGGAAGTCTTCATGGTCGCGGAGCCGATGGCCGCCGCGATCGGCGTGGGCCTTCCCGTCGAAACACCGACGGGCAACATGGTGATCGACATCGGCGGCGGCACCACCGAGATCGCCGTCATTGCGCTCTCGGGAATCGTGAGCGACACGTCGATCCGCGTGGGCGGCGACGAGCTCGACATGGCGATCGTGCAGTTCATGCGGAAGAGCTACAATCTGTTGATCGGCGAGCCGACGGCCGAACTGATCAAGATTCAGATCGGATCCGCCGCGCCCCTCGGCGAAGAGCGCGAGATGGAAGTGAAGGGACGCGATCTCGTCTCCGGCATTCCGAAAACCGTGCGTGTGCACTCCGCGGAGATCCGCGAGGCGTGCCAGGAGCCCGTGCAGCAGATCGTCGACGCCGTGCGGCGCGCGCTCGAGATCACGCCCCCCGAACTCGCCAGCGACATCGTCGATCGCGGCATCGTGATGACCGGCGGTGGCGCGCTGATTCGCGGGCTCGACGTGCTGCTCACGCAGGAGACCGGACTGCCGATTCACGTCGACGAGGATCCATTGACCTGCGTCGTGCGCGGCTGCGGGCGCATTCTCGACGATGAGGAGAAGTACTGGTCGGTGCTGAGCACTTAAGTCGACATTGAGGCCGTAGAGAGTCGATGCGGCGCCCCGCGCGAACGGATCCCCGAGTCGACCTCGTGCTCGCCGCGGCGTGCGGTGTCGCCGCCCTCGTCTGCCTGGTCCTCCCCGCGCCGCCGCGCGGCGCGGCGGCCGCGGCGCTCAGGACGACGCTCGTCGCGCCGCTCGCGTCGATGCAGGTGAAGGCCGAGCTCTCGCGTCGCGCGTTCCTTGCGCACGATGCGGCGCTGAGGATCGCGGACAGCGTCACGCTGCGCTCGCAGCGACTCACCGGCGTGGAGGAAGAGAACGAGCGCCTGCGCAAGCTGCTGGGGCTCGCCTCCGCCCTGAAATGGGGATTCATCCCGGCCGAGGCGCTGCAGGGGCGCGGGCTCGGCGATGATTTCACGGTCACGCTGTCGGCCGGGAAGAGCGCCGGCGTCGAATCGCTTTCGCCGGTCGTGACCACCGAAGGGCTCGTCGGCATGGTGGAGCGTGCCGACGACTCGTTCTCGCTCGCGATCTTCTGGCCGCATCCTGACTTCCGCGTGAGCGCGATGGCCGCCGACGGGAGCGCGTTCGGCATCGTCACCGGGCACCGTGCCGAGGGGGCGTCGAAGTACTTCCTCGAGCTGCACAGCGTGCCGCTGCGCTCGCCGCTCAAGGCGGGAACGCTCGTCGTGAGCTCGGGGCTCGGCGGCGTGTATCCTCGCGGCATCCCGATCGGCGTGGTCGTTTCCGAGATGAAGACGACTGAAGGATTCGCCAAGAGCTATCTCATGCGGCCGATGGTGAGCCTGCCCGACATCTCGTCGGTGTTCATTCTCACGCCGGAGCGGGCGCGCGCAGGTGTGGAGAACGTCTGGGCAACCGGGGCGAACGTCGACTCGATTCGCAAAGCCATGGTCGCGGCAGGAGATTCGATGCGCGGCCGCCGCGACACCATCGCGAAGTCGCTCGTGAGACGCGACACCATCGCCAAGACGGCGGTGAAACGCGACACGCTTGCCAAGACGCCCGTGAAACGCGACACCGCCGTGAAGGCGCCCGGGAAACGGATACCGTGAGCTTCACGCGTACGATCTCACTCGCAGTGATCTTCCTGCTTCTCGTTTTCCTGCATTACACGCTACGGCCGGTGCTCGCGTGGCGCGCGTCCATCGACTTCCTCGTGATCGCGCTCCTGCTCGTCGCCGTGCGCACGCGCCCGGGTGCTGCGGCTCTCGCGGGATTCGCGCTCGGACTGCTGTCCGACTCGCTCACCCCTGAAGCGTTCGGCGCGGGAGCGCTCGCGATGACGATCGTCGGTTTCGGCGCGAGCTGGCTGAAAGCGGCGTTCTTCGCCGACAACATCGCGCTGAACGGCGTTTTCATCTTCGCGGGGAAGTGGGCGTTCGACACGATCTTCCTGCTTGCCGAGCATCGGTTGCAGGGGACCGACCTTCTCGTGCAGCTCCTGCTCTGGTCGCCGCTCGCGGCCGCGGCGACGGCGGCGGCCGGGCTGGTGGTGCTGCTCACCGTGCGGCCGGTGCTCGGAGCGCCGCGCGCATGACGCAACCATGAGTCGCCGATGAACTTTCACCCGAACGATGTCCAGCGCAGGGCACGCGTCGCGTCGGGGATCCTCTTTCTCACGATTGTCTTCCTGATCGGCTCGTTCTTCCGTGCGCAGGTGCTTCAGCACTCGCAATACGCGCTCGCGTCGGAGAAGAATCGCCTTCGCGAGGTGCCGATTCCGGCGCCGCGGGGACAGATCTACGACCGCACCGGCGCGATCATCGCGGAGAACATTCCGGGCTACACGGTTTCGCTGCTCGCCCCGGGCGAGGATTCGCTGCGCGGGGCGCTCAACAGGCTCAGCGGGACGATTCAACTCACCGACGCGGATGTCGATAAGGTCGTCAAGCGATACCGGCGCAGTCCGAACCGGCCGGCCGTGATCTTCGGCGATGCGTCGTTCGATCTTGTCTCGGTGCTCGAGGAGCATCGCGTCGAGTTTCCGGGGCTGATCATCCAGGCGGCGCCGAAGCGCTACTACCCCGACGGCCCGGCGGTCGCCGCGCTCGTGGGATACATGAGCGAGATCACCGAAGAGCAGCTCGGATCGAAGGCGTACTCCGGCTACAAGTCGGGACAGCAGGTGGGGACGACGGGAATCGAGAAGCAGTACGAATCCCGTCTGCGGGGCCAGGAGGGCGTGCGATTCGTTGAGGTCGACGTCCGCGGCCGGGTGGTGCGCGAGGCGGGTGCGCGCGACGACCTGAACGCCGAGGCCGCGCCGCCGCTGTACACCAACATCGATCTCGACCTGCAGAAGTTCATCGTGACCCTCTTCGGAGATTCGTTGCAGGGCGCGGTGGTCGCGCTCGAGCCGAAGTCGGGTGAGGTGCTCGCGCTGCACAGCGCGCCCTCGTTCGATCCGAACCGGTTCATCGGCCGGAGACAGGCGAGCTATATGGACTCGCTCAACACAGATCCGCGCCGGCCGATGTACAACAAGGCAATCCAGGGCACGTATCCGCCGGGTTCCACCTGGAAGCTCGCGACCGCGGTCACGGCGCTCCAGGACAGCGTGGTGAAGCTCGAAGACCACATGCCCACGCCGTGTACCGGAGGATTCCAGTACGGCAACCGCTGGTTCAAGTGCCACAAGAAGGAAGGGCACGGCTCGCTGACGCTGGCGCAGGCGATCGAGCAGTCGTGCGACGTGTACTTCTACCAGCTCGGCCTCAGGCTCGGGATCACCCGGCTCGTGGCGGGAGGAATTTCCATCGGATCGGCTGAGAGTTCCGGCATCGACTTGCCGAATGAGTCCAAGCCGAAGTTTCCGACGGCGCCGGCGACGGCGTACTACAACAAGCGTTACGGCGTGCGCGGGTGGAGCCAGGCCACGTCGATGAACCTCGCGATCGGCCAGGGTGAGAATTCGCAGACGGTAGTGAACATGGCGCGCTTCTACACGGCGCTCGCCACGAATGGTGAGGCGGCGCACCCGCAGGTCGTGCGGGGGACGTCCGAGAAGGAGCGTCTGTTCGATCTCGACAGCACGAACATGGCGGGAATCCGCGCGGCGCTTGCGGGAGTGGTGAGCCGCGGAACCGCCGCCGCATCGCGCATCGAGGGCCTGACGCTCGCGGGAAAGACCGGCACCGCACAGAACGCGGAAGACAAGACGCGCGACCACGCGTGGTTCGTCGGCTTCGCGCCGGCGGACAATCCGAAGATCGTCGTCGCGGTCATGATCGAGTTCGGTGGCCACGGCACGCGCTCCGCGCACATCGCCTCGAAGATCATCGAGCACTACCTCAAGGCGACGCCGAAGCAGCTGCTGAGCACCGAAGGATTCTGATGAAGCGGCGCCTCGTTCCGGACTTTACGCTGCTGGCGCTGGCACTCGCCCTTTCGATCTTCGGCCTGGCGATGGTCTACTCTGCCGGTCAGACCGATGTGCTGACGCGCGTGACGACGCTCTGGCACCGGCAGCTGCTGTGGCTCGCGATCGGTCTCGTCGCGGCGTTTCTCGCGAGCCGGGCGTCGGTTCGCATGCTCGACTGGGTGACGCCGCCGCTTTACGGCGTGACGTGTGTCGTCCTGCTGCTGCTCATCTTCATCGGGAAGGGATTCGGCACGGGCGCGAGCACGAAGAGCTGGCTCGCGATCGGCGGCTTTCGTCTCGGACAGCCGTCGGAGATCGCGAAGATCGTCGTCGTCCTCATGCTCGCGAAAGTCCTCGCCGCGCGGCGCGATGCACCGAAGTCGCTGCTCGACCTGTGGCAGCCCGCGCTCGTGGTGGGAGTGCCCTGGCTCCTGATCATGTTGCAGCCCGACCTGGGCACGGGCCTCGTGTTCATCGGGATCTTCTTCGCGATGCTGTTCTGGAGCGGATGTTCGTGGCAGCTGCTCATGCTGGCGGCGAGCCCGGGAATCAGCCTGGTGCTCGCGGTGAACACCACCATTTGGGGAGCATGGTTTCTGCTCCTGATCGCGCTCGTGTTCTGGTATCGCCCGTACATCGCGGAGGGAGTGTTCGTGGTGGTCGCCAACGTGGCGATGGGAGTCGTGGCGCCGTTGGTATGGGAGAAGCTCAACCCGTATCAGCAGCGGCGGCTGCTGGTATTCCTGGATCCCGGCTCCGATCCGCTGCGCTCGGGATATCACGTGATTCAGTCGCAGGTGGCGATCGGGTCGGGAGGGTGGCTGGGGAAGGGGTTCACGATGGGGACGCAGAAGCGGCTCGCGTTTCTGCCGGCGCAGCATACGGATTTCATTTTCCCGGTGGTCGGAGAGGAGCTGGGATTCGTCGGGGTGACCGTCGCGCTCGTTCTCTTTCTTTGGCTGTTCTTGCGGTGCGTGAGGATCGCGGGCCGGGCAACGGATTCATTTTCGAGTTTGGTGGCGTTTGGGTTGGTCAGTACGTGGTTCGTGCATGTGCTGGTCAACGTGGGGATGACGCTCAACCTGATGCCGATTACGGGGATTCCGTTGCCGTTTTTCTCGTATGGGGGATCGTTCATGCTGGCGTGTTGGATTGCGGTGGGGATCGAGATTCGGATTTCAGGAGAGGGGAGGGGAAAGGCGGACACGCTCGTCATTTGATCTTGAGGGGCGAGTGGCGAGACCAGTGGGGAG
>PMYN01000011.1 GCA_003171215.1 Gemmatimonadota bacterium
GAGCCGGAGCTCTCGCCGCACTCTTCATGCTGGCCACCGAGGCGTAGGTGGCCGGGTGTTTCAGTTGTCCTGCAAACAGAAAAGCCCGTGACTCGTGAGTCGCGGGCCGTGAGGCAGCGACTTAGGCGGATGTGACCGGTTTCCGGTTGCGCGGCCCGCCAAGTCGGGAAATCGCCGCGCTAAGAAGATGATAGCCAGAGGCGAACTATGGCGCAATCCTTTCGTGGAGACGGTCCTTTCGTGGAGACGGTGGCGCCGCTTCATGCGTGCGGCGCCACGACCGCCGGCCTCTGCTCAAAGCTCGTCTGCGCTCCCTGATTGAACCGCGTCACCGGCTCGCCCACATGACCGTGCGCCCCGATCGCGAGCACATGCCTATGTGTGCGCAGCACGGCGAGCACGTCGCCCGCGTTCGGCACCATGTGCCGGAACGACGTCTTGCCGTTCACTGTTTTTCCGTTTGATCAGCGTCGGCGCCAGCGGACCGTCGTCCTAGTCAGGGCGCCTAACGACCTCGCCCCACCCATCGCGCCGTCCCAATGAGTTCGTCGAGCTCCCGCTCGAGCGCAACCAAATCTCGCGGCGCGTTCGTGCATCCCGCGTCATGTTCAACGGTGTTCGAGCCGGCGGATCTAATAACAGCCACGACGACGATCGGCGCATCAGCGGCGTACAGGCCACACGCGCTGGCACCGTGCACATAACGGTCGCCGAGCGCAGTGAATCGCGGGGAATCCACCAGACGCGCTAGCTCCGCGATGCGGTCCGCGGCCAGATGAAAAGTGAATCGACCGACCGAGTCCGCATGCGCGCGGCTCTCAAAAATTCCGGATCCATCTCCAAAAATCGACACGACGTATACCGGGCACGTCCCGGAGCAGGGCCGCCGCTCCAACGTCACCCGAGTGAACGCGTGCGTTGCCTCTGCCACCGCAGTCGTCGCGGCCGGTCGTGCGCCCGCGCGCGAAACTCCGCCGGCACACCCGGTCGCAATCGCAACGCACGCGAGCGCCGGAAGCGCGCTACCGACTCGCAGAAATCGCCGGTCGATCCTCATCGAGGAATGCGCACCGTACTGCGAACCGATTGCACACCGTCGGAATACGTCACTTCGATATCCTGTTTCAACGATGTGAAATCGATCTGACCGCCGCGCGCAAACGAAATGATCTGTCCGGTCGCAGCATCGCGCACGAGAGCCATCGGATAGCTCTTGGCGTCCCACTGCAGACGCGATCGCGCTGGGGTAAGGTTGCTTAGGCGCCGTGGAGTCGCAGTGGCTGCAGTAATTCCAACGGGCGTCGTCGGAGCAGCGCGGCGCTGCAGCGACACGCGTCCGTTCGCAGTAAGTCGAATCGCGGCGGGACGAGATGCCATCGTGCGCATCGGTATCACGAATGCAAAGTGTTTCTCGCCTGGTAAGTGATCGATGACTTCTCCATCGAAACTGAATGCAAAAACTTGGTTGCCCGCTGAGTCCGTCGCACTGATTGCGTACGGTCCGGTGCGCGACGGGAGTTTGGCCGGCGCGTAGATCTCAAACGACGGTTCGAGTACGACGCCGTTCTTGCCGATGTGTCCCCACACCAGCAGCGCGCGCTCGGCCGCTCCGCCCGCAGCCGCCGCGCTGGAAGAGCCGCGAGAGTTGAGAACGGCATTGTACGTGTAGTCGCTGATCCATAGTGGCGAGAGAGTTACGAGGCGGAGTCTCGTGGACGGCTTTCGATAGCAGGCAGGTTGGTTCGCGCACGCGAGATGTGGTGTGTGTATCGGACTCCACCCTAAACCCGGCGTCTGATAAGGTCAGTACCACTCAACGTGCGAAACACAACTGCGCCACGAGACACAAGTGCGCCACGAGTTCTTGGCCGCGCACCGCGAAATGTCGTTGCGTGCGCGCACGCGTTGCTCCTACTATTGCGATACTGCGTCGCAACGCGAACCATGTTGTGCGAGGCGTGATGGTCGCACAGGGAGATGTTGTCTGTGGCTTGGAACGACAGGCGTATGAGAGCGCTCGTTCGAGGAGGTGCGGCCGTCGTGCTCATGACGTGCGGCTTGCGCGCGCAGACCGTGCACGGGATTGTCGAAGCCGACATGACGAAGGAACGGCTCGCCGGCGGAGTGGTAGTAGCCGTCGAGGCTGCCGGACATGGCGCGGCTCCATCGGCGATCACGAATGCGAACGGTGAGTGCGCGCTTCGCTTTCGATCGCCCGGGCGATATGCCGTGTCCGTGCGACGACTCGGTTACCGCCCGATTGCGCTGAGCATCAACGTGAGCGCGTCGGACACGACGATTTCGGTGCGGATATCGCCCGTGCCAGTTCGCTTGCAGGCGATCGCGACGAAATCGCGCGGTCAGTGCCGCATGCGGCCGACAAGCGACTCCACGTTATGGGCGATGTGGAGTGCGGCGGAACTCGCGATGCTCAACGCCACGGTCGCGAGTGGAACGGGGGAGTATCAGTTTGATGCCGAGTTCTTCAAGCGCACGTACGAGATCTCGTCGGCAAAGATATTGGAAGTGGCATTGCAGGACACGGCGATTGTGGGAGGGCGACCGTGGGCGAGCCTTCCGCCGGACAGCCTGGATCACGCGGGGTTTGTTTCGGCTACGGAGAACCACATGACCTTTGTTGGTCCGGATCTCGGTGCGCTGCTTTCGCCCGCCTTCCTGGACAATCATTGCTTTTCCATTCATCCCGGCGCGTCGGGAGAGTCCGGCCTTGTCGGTCTCGACTTCGCGCCAGCTTCGTGGACCAAGCACGTCGATATTCGCGGAACATTCTGGCTTGAGCGGAGCACGGCTGAGCTGCGCGGCCTGACGTTCTCCTACGATAAGCTGCCCTACGTGGGGAGCGACACGCTCGCCGGTGGCGGGATCGAGTTTGCGCACTTGTCGTCTGGTGCGTGGGTGCTCACGCACTGGTCGATTCGTACGCCGCTTCCGTCACGTTCGTATCTGCGCACCGTCGCGAATGGTACCGCACTCGATGCATTTCACGCCGAGCGTGTAGTGAACGTGAGGGATCCGCAGTTCGGATCGTCCAACGTGCAGGTCACCGGCGGAAGTGTGCGCGCAGTGCGGCACGGAGGAACGTCACCGTCGTCTGTTGTTTGGACGGCGCCAGTCAGCACGCTGACCGTGCACGTGCGCGAGCGCACGGCAGACTCGACATACGCGGCCGCAGAAGGTGACGTCGTTCGATTGCGCGGGTCGAACCGTCAGGCGATCAGTGACAAGAACGGCGAAGCGGCGTTCACGGATGTCTTGCCGGGCGAGTATATCGTGGAAGCGACAGGTCCCACGCAAGACGTGTTGGAGCTTCCACCCGATCGTCTTGTGGTCGTCGTCACTCCGCCGGCACCCGTCAGAATCGAGGCCCACGTCATGTCCGAGGCAGTCGCCATCCGCGCAGCCTGCGGAGGAAGCCTCGGCCAATTCGAGGGGGTGCTGTCAGGCAGAGTCATTCGCGATGATTTGCCCGTCAGCGACGGGGAAAGAGTTTACGTCACGTCGGGTGACAAATATCGGCGGTACGAGATACGTGCCGATTCGGATGGGCGCTTCAGGGCGTGTGGCGTGCCGAGGGGTGAGCGGCTGGTGGCGTCTGTGATTTCGCGAGGTCGGATTCGCGCGACGGCACGCGTGACCATTCCGGTGACCGAGCGATTCGGTTCGGTGACTCTCGACTTTAAGCAAACGCCGCCGTAAGGGCTGCTGGGTTGCGCTGAGTTCGGTGGATGTCATGCGCGGTATGACATCCACCGAACTCAGCAGAACTCACTCCGATTGATCAAACGCCGCGCGTGCCGCAGCCGTCGGTCGGAGCAATTGTCGTTGTGCGACACGCTCGCGGACGAGCAGCCCGCGGCCGACTAATCGACTCGCCGCATCGTGCGTCGCCGCGTACGACACGTGAGTTGTGAGCGCGACGTCTCGCACCGTCACTTCGCCAGCGAGCGCCGACGACATCACGTCAGCCTCGACGGATGGACCGAGCAGCGCGCGAGCCCGCAATTCGGGAGCATGGCTGAGCAGCCATCGAACGGGTCGAATCGCGGACGGTTTGAGGGTCGCGTCGTCGTGCCAGAGTCCCCACGCCGCAAAAAGTGGAAGCGCGCGCTTCCGTACGCGACCGCGGAGGACATCCATGGTATCCATGACGGCGAACATGGGGCGGGGTCGACTGGAGCGGACGGCAACGAGACAGTGCCGCGTCGAGCTCCGGCGCATGCCCTGCGGCGTCGCGCGCGAATGAGAGGAGCGCGCCAAGCGTAGCAGATTCTTGACGGTCTAACGCGACGGCGACCGCGCTCAGCCGGCGACCGTTGATGAAGCCATGATATTGAGCGAGCCAAGAGACCGCGCACACAAACAATCGCTCATCAAATCGTGCGGCGCGTGCCGTATCAATGAGCAATCGCTCCAGATCGACTGGGCTTGCCGCGGCGCGCATCGCGAAAAGCACGCCAACGCGCGTCCACATGCCCGCGAGCGTGTCGAGCTTCGGAACATCGGAGTTCGCGATCCGCCGCGTCCGGTGCACGGGGCGATCGAGTGTTGCGTCGGAGCTCATCCGCGCGACACCCATTCGTCGAGAAGGTCGCGCATGTCGTGCGTCTTTTCATGCTCCTTCTGTGCGATGCGTGTCACCTACGGTTTGTCATTTATTTCCGGATTCCTGAGGAATCTGGGGTTGGTTTGGTGCCGGAAATGGCGACACGGGAATCGAAGACTTGCCGTCCGCGAGTGCGAGGAACCAATGCCGAAGGCGCGTCTGCTCATCTTCGAGTTGGCTGTGTCCGATCGGTCGATAAATAGCACGCCGAAGATCTGCCGCCTCAACGGAATGCTTCAGACTCTCGGCGATGCGTTGAAGAAGAAGGACACGAAGCTCGTCGCCGCGCGCGGTCCATACGTCCGTCGCCGGTGCGCCCTTGAGGCTGTCGAGGTGATCGAAGTATTCCCGCCAAGCCGCACGCACAGCCCGGTCGGGATTGTCCGTGCCGTTGAATGCGAGGTGCACGGAATTCAGCGCGCGCACATGTTCGGGTGACAAACGCTCCGCTCGCGTGAGCATAAGCGATTCAAACACCTGCCATTTCTGTGCGTAATGCGCGCGTCGGCGCGCGAGAAGCTCCGAGACCTGGACCGCAATGACCGGCGACAGCGCGATCGCGATTACGTCGATCCAGAATTGCCAGCTGCTCATCATCGACTTGACCAATCGTGGAGGTAGGGACGCTATTGCATGAGGTGCAGGCCGGCGCCTGTATCGCCGAAGTACATGCTCGCAAGTTCATCTGCATCGAAATGGAGCGCGCTCGCGATCTCCTCGCGGGAGTAGCCGAGTTCTTGTATGTGATATGCAAACAGCTCGCGAATGAGTTGCGGGCTTTCTGCGGGGAAATCCAATTCCGCCGGTTCGCGCATGCGGTATCCGTTGCGTCCCATTTGCGTCCACAAGTAGGCTTGATAGCGCTTCGTGACAAGTCCCAACGCACCAGCGCGGATCAGCAGCGATGCCATCGAAACGCGCCACACTGGCTTCAGCGAGGCCAACTTCGCCAAGGTCAAATGCCCGGCCAGCACGGGAGTGATGTCCGAGGCCGGCATCAAGAACTCGGACGCGAACTCGTTTGCCTGCTTCTCAACGTCAACGTTCTCCGAGACGAGGAAGCGGTGGTGCATGATGATGTGCGCTAATTCGTGCGCGAGGGTGTGACGCTGGCGATCGGCGGGATCTCGCGAGTTGACCATTACGAGCGGCCTCTCGTTGAGCTTCCAAGCGCTGAATCCCGAGATGTTATCGGTTCCGACATCTGTGACCCACACGATGATACCTGCGCGCTCGAGTAACGCAGTGAGGTCTGCGATTGGCCCCCGCGGGATTTGCCAAAATGCGCGCACGCTGCGTGCGATGGCGGCGGGTGTACCGAACTCTTCCGGATCTACCGTCGCTAACGGTAGGTCAACCTCAATCTCGGTCGCGCGTTCGAGGCGATCGACGTGCATCACGGCGAAGTTCATTTGCGCGTGAATGCGGTCTTGCGCCGTCTTCGACAGTCTGGATTTTTTGCGGTAGAACGTGAGCGGAAGTGGCATCGGTTCGTCCGCTTGCAGAAAAAGACTGACGGGGAATCTCAGGTGCTCAGCGAGCTTCGAAAGCAGAACGTCGTCGGGCGCCTTCAGAGCGTGCTCAACCCGGGACAGGACTGCCTGCGAAATACCGAGCATTTTGGCGAGTGCCGCTTGGCTCAGCTCGCGCGCCTCGCGCGCGAGCGTGATCATCTTGGCATTCACCGGCATGAAGCACCCCGCTCGCCGTTACGAGGCGTCATGCGTTGCGCTGCTTCTGGCGCTTCTCGCCGGCTTTTCCGCGAACGCGTAGACGCCTCGGCGCCGGGGTTGGCGCGATCATTGGGATGGGCACGACGCTCGTACCGCCCTCCTCGATAATTGAGTATCGCCACGCGAGCCGCTTGCCGTCACGCATCGCAATGCAGACATCTGATAGCCCGAGCCGTACGTCGTCCTCCCTCCAGCCGATCTCCGCGCGAGGACACGTCGCCGGGATGCCGGGCAATTCGCACTGCGCATAAAAGCTCAGGCTCGCCTGCGTCGCATAGTTGCGCGACAGGCCTTTACGGTTGACGCGTTTGAACCGCAGCATCAGCTGCTCGTTGATGACGATCCCGAACGTATTGTATTTGTGCGTGAGGGTCACGCCGGGGAAACCGCTCAACCTGACTGTCGCTTCTTCGCGGAAGAAGCCCCAAATCACGTTTGCAAAAACTCTCGGGTGATCCAGCGCGGCGCGCTGCGCCGGCGGAATCGCCAACCAGCTGCGCAGTGCCGCCCGGCTGGCATCGGCCAGCGCCCCATGAAAGGGGCCCAGCACCGCTCGCACGTCCATCTCATTCGGGACCATTGTGACCTCGGTGGTAGATGGAGGGAAGTCTACCGAGGCGCTTTGCAGAATTCAAGTCAATTTATTCTTGTTTTTATTCACATTGTCGTATATTCGTCCCGATCACTCGCCGTCCGCGGCTTCGCCGCCAAGGGTGTGGTAGAGGCATTCTTTGTTATATTCATGTTTATACTTGACTTCACAAAAAAATGAAATATAGTTATAAAATGAACAACGACCTGGAGAGCCATGTCGCCGAGATGATCCCACGACTGTTTGCCAGCCGTGGGATTGTTG
>PMYN01000064.1 GCA_003171215.1 Gemmatimonadota bacterium
CATCTCGACGTCATCGCGGCCAGCCCGCTCGTCCGCGCGCAACAGACGGCGGCCATCGTCGCGAAGGCGTACCGGATCGCCGATGTCGAGACGACCTCGACGCTCGCGCCCAACGCCCAACCCGCATCGTTCGCGAAATGGGCGCAGGCCTACGTCAAGCACGACGTAGTGGCCGCCGTCGGCCACGAGCCGCACCTTGGGACACTCGTGACGTGGCTGCTCTCCGGACGCACCGACTCGCACGTCGTGCTCAAGAAAGGGGGCGCGTGCCTGGTGGAGTGCGATGGTGCGCCCGGCCCGGCGACCTGCCGGCTCCACTGGCTCCACACGCCGGCGATGCTGCGCCGGATGGCGGAGTAACCGAGCACCGTGCAATTTCCATGTGGGGCGCGCGGCAGCGACTACGGACTTGGAGGGAGACAGGATCCATGAACAAGGTCAAGCTCGGATCACAGGGTGCGGTCGTCTCCCGCATGGGACTCGGCTGCATGGGGATGAGCGAGTTCTACGGCCCGCGCAACGACGCGGAATCGGCCGCGACGATCGTGCGCGCGCTGGAGCTCGGGATCACCTTCCTCGACACGGCCGACATGTACGGGATCGGCGACAACGAAGAGCTCATCGGCCGGACGATCCGCAGCCGGCGCGACGAGGTCTTCCTCGCGACGAAGTTCGCCAACGTGCGCAAGAAGGACGACCCGACCTTCTTCGCGGTGAGCGGCAAGCCCGAGTACGTGCGCGCCGCGTGCGACGCATCGCTCAAGCGGCTCGGCGTGGACCACATCGACCTGTACTACCAGCACCGCGTGGATCCGGCGACGCCGATCGAGGAGACCGTCGGCGCGATGGCCGCGCTGGTGACGGCGGGGAAGGTGAAGTACCTCGGCCTGTCGGAGGCGTCGCCGGCGACGATACGGCGCGCACACAAGGTGCATCCGATCACCGCGCTGCAGACGGAGTTCTCCCTCTTCGAGCGGCACGCGGAGGCGGAGATCCTGCCGACGGTGCGCGAGCTGGGGATCGGTTTCGTGCCCTACAGCCCGCTCGGCAGGGGATTCCTCACGGGCGCGATCGCCAACACGAGCGATCTCGGCGAGGGGGACTCGCGGACGGTGCGCTTCCCGAGGTTCGCGGCCGAGAACTTCGCGAGGAACCAGGCGCTGGTGGAGCGGGTGCGGGCTATCGCGGCGCGGCGCGGCGTGAAGCCGGGCCAACTGGCGTTGGCGTGGGTCCTCGCGAAGGGCGAAGACCTCGTGCCGATCCCGGGCACGAAGCACCGGACGTATCTCGAGGAAAACGCGGCCGCCGCGGAGATCAGGCTGAGCGCGGCCGACGTGGCGGAGCTGGAGGCGGCCGTGCCGCGCGAGGCCGTCGCGGGCGACCGGTACCCCGCCGCGAGCATGAAGTCGATCGACCGGTAGCCGTAGAGAGGGAGATGACCGAAGCGACGTCGCCGCGCGTTCCTCTTCCGAGTCCGTGGCGGCCGCTCAGGCACCGCGTCTTTCGCGACCTGCTGGCGGCCAACCTGGTCTCCGACATCGGCACGTTCATGCAGAGCGTCGGTGCCGCGTGGCTGATGGTGTCGCTGGGCGCGGGGCCGCTGCGCGTCGCGCTCATCCAGACGGCAACGACGCTTCCGTTCTTCGTGCTGGCGCTCCCCGCGGGGGCGCTCGGCGACATCGTGGACCGGCGGCGGCTGATCCTCGTCACGGAAAGCTGGATGCTCGCGGCGGCGATGGTCCTGGCCGTCGTCACGTTCCTCGGGATGATGACGCCTTGGCTGCTGCTGGCGCTCACCTGTGCGCTCTCGATGGGCGATGCGATCGAGGCCCCATCGTGGCGGGCGCTGCTGCCGGAACTCGTCGAGCGCGACGACCTCTCGGCGGCGTCGGCGCTCAATGGCGTCGAATTCAATCTTGCGCGGGCGGTCGGACCCGCGCTCGGAGGGTTGCTCGTCGCGGCCGCCGGCGCCGGGACCGCCTTCGCGGTGAATGCCGCGTCGTTCCTTGGCGTCATCCTGGTGATCCTCCGATGGAAGCAGCCGCAACGCGTCCACACCGCGCCGGCCGAGACCCTGGGCGGCGCGACCGCCGCGGCGCTCCGCTACGTCCGCTACTCCCCCGCGATCCGCACGCTGCTGCTGCGGGCCGGCGGCGCGATGTTCTTTGCGACGGCCCTGATCGCTCTGCTCCCGACCGTCGCGCACGCGATCAGCACGAAGTCGCTCAGCTACGGCCTGCTCCTGGGCTCGTTCGGCGCCGGGGCGGTGCTGGGCGCGCTCTCGCTGCAGCGCCTGCGCGAGCGCATGTCCACCGAGAACATCCTCTCCGCGGCGCTCGCACTGCTCGCGGTCGCGCTGGTGGCGGCCGGCCTCCTGCGATCGCTCGGCGCGCTCTGCGCATTCCTGGCCGCCGGCGGCGCCGGCTGGATGGTCTTCATCTCGATCCTCAACACCATGGTGCAGCAGCTGGCGCCGTCGTGGGTGCGCGCACGCGTGCTCGCGGTGTTCCTGCTGGTGTTCCAGGGAAGCATGGCCCTCGGCAGCGTGGTGTGGGGAGCCGCCGCGGAAGAGCGCGGCGTCGCGTTCGCGTTGGTGATCGCGGGGAGCGGCGTCGCCGCGACGATCCTCCTCCGCCTGTTCGCCAAGCTTCCGAACGTGGACGTGGACCTGAGCCCGTGGACGCACTGGCGCGTGCCGGCGGCCATCGCCCCGCTCGGGTACGAGCCCGAGGACGGACCGGTGCTCGTGACGGTGGAGTATCACGTGGATCCGGAGCAGGCGGCGACCTTCGTCGAGGCCGTGCACCGGATGGGGCGTTTGCGCCGCCGCGACGGCGCATCGCAGTGGGGGATCTTCCGCGACCTCGCGCAGCCCGACCGTTACGTGGAGACGTACATCGTCGATTCCTGGGCGGAGCACCTGCGGCAGCACGAGCGGTCCGTCGCCGCCGACCGTCCGCTGGAGGAACGGGTCCGCCACTCGACGCGCGAGGCGCCGACGGTGCGACATTTCCTTTACGCGAGCAAGAGCGAGTGATCGGCTCGCACCCGTCGCCGGTGCTCCATGAATCAGCGTCGTTTCTTTCGCGGGATCGATCGTCGAGTAGATCCATGATATCGCCAGTTCTCCATTCTGCCGGCGCCGTGGAGGGAACAATTCCGACGTGACACGAGTCTCGTTCGTCGCGCGACGCGTACTGACACACGTGGGCATCGCTTCGCGCTGATCTGCGCACCCCGCCCGGCCTCGAGCGTGCTGCATAGGTGCCACAGCGGCAATGGGTTGGCGCGCTCTTCTGCCCGAATCCCTGAACGGGCACGCGTATTGCCTTATGTCACCGTGATGCTTCATTCCCCCAATCGCCGTGCCGACAATGGCGGCGGAGGATTGACGAGGTATGCGCATGCTCATCGCGGTTCTTGCAATGCCATTGTTCGCAGCGTGCAGTCTGACCCTGGCTCCACTTCCCCCCGGCGGTGGCCAGAACTGTCGAAGCGGCTCGAACGCATCGGGCGCGCGGTGCAATTCTCCCGCCGCGACGGTGATCACGATCGGCCCGTCGCACCAGTACACGGACAACTCCGACGCGCTGTGCTTTCAGTTCTCGCCCGTCGTGGCGTCGATGCAGGTCGGCGGAAGCTACTCCTTCCAGAACAACACGAGTTCACCAATCACGATTCTGGGAGCAGATCAGGCACCCTGGGTGACCGTCGACGCCGGTTCGACATCCGCAGCGATCAACTTCCCGAATGTCGGTGTTTACAGCTTCGGTGTGCAAGGATGCAGAGGGGTGGGCGGCACGGCGTGGTATGGCGTACTTGCCGTGACGACCAATTGAGCATTGGTCGTCGGCTCGAACCGAGGGACGCTAGTTGGCCGGCGCTGCGAACAGTTCACCGGCCAGCGTCGCGTCATGCCCATACACGTCGTCGCGAAACTGCAGAACTCCCTCGCGATCGACCCACGCCGTGAAGTAAACGATCGTCACGGGCCAAGGCTGAGTCAGCTTGACGAATGACTCCTGCCCGCCGGTCATCGCGGCACGAATCCGCGTCGTGGGCCACTCAGTGTCATTTCGCAGCAGATACTCGGCGAGTTCGTCGGCGTGACTCAACCGAATGCATCCGTGACTGGCGGCGCGATAGTCGTGCTCGAACAAGCTCTTGGCCGGCGTGTCGTGCATGTAGATGCTGTAGCTGTTCGGGAACAGGAACTTCACGTGGCCGAGCGGATTGGTGGAGCCGGGTTCCTCGCGGACGCTCGGGTCACCCCTCGGGCCCCCCGTGATCTTCATGTGGTGCTTCGCGAGGTAGTCGTGATCCCGGGCCATCCCCTTGAGGATGTCCTTGTGCACGATGCTCGAAGGCACCTCCCACGACGGACTGAACACGATCTGTGTCAACGTGTCGCTGAAGGTGACGGTGCTCGTGGCGCGGTTCCCGACGACGACCTCCATGTCCATGACTTGCCGGCCCTGCTCGATCACGTGCAGCCGGAACTCGGGGATGTTCACCAGCAGCAGGTTCGGCGCTTGTGCCTCCGACACCCAGCGCAGCCGTTCCATGTTGATGAGCATCGAGCGCACCCGGGCGGCGGGCGACACGTTCAGCGCTCGCATGACGTCCGCGCCGATGACACCATCGGGATGCATGCCGTGGCGAGTCTGAAAACGCTGCACGCCGAGCACGGTGAGGCTGTCGTAGCGCTCGCCGCCGGTGGGCGCGGCGTTCAGATCGCCGAGGGTCTGAAGACGAGCGCCGATGTCGGCGATCACCGCGGTACTGTCTCCCGGCTTGAGGCGGCGGCTTCCGCTCGGGAGTTCCAACGTCGGCCAGGGCGCGCCGGTGAGTTTCGCGTAGGATCGAATCTGTTGCTTCAGCAACTGGTACTGCGGATGTATCGGCTCGTATCCCGCCAAGTCCATGTTCCCGGCGGTCAGCGAGTCGAGCAGCCGGCCGTAATCTCTCTTTGCGGCGGGAATGATCGTGTTGAGATCATGGCTCAAATCGCCGCCATGCGGACCGTTCACGAACCGGTAATACTCCGCGGTGAGGCGCAACTCGAGCTCGGTCGCACAGCTGTCGCATAGCGTCACATGCTTTCCATCGGCAAAGCCACGGTCGTACAGCGCGCTCAGCCTTCGCGTTGCCTTGGTCGCGCCGGGAGCGTCGGCGTCATCCACGCCCGCGAGCGCGATGAACGCCTCGGCGCTCGCGGAAATCGAATCGCCGAGTATCCATGCGAATTGCATGTGCCGTTCGTGATAAAACTCGGCGATCGACGCGGAGTCTGCGCTGTAGTCGGCGGCCTTCGCGAGGAACGCGTCCATGTCCGCCTCGGCGACAGTCCGCGCGGAGTACGGTTGCGCGCTTTCGAATACCTTCGCGATCTCGAAATGGCGCTCGATGCGCGCGCGCTGCTCGGCCTTTTTACTCGAGCAGGCGGACGCGAGCAGAAGTGGAAGCAGCAGCAGCGCGACGCCGACGCGAGCCGAGCGATACTTGCTAAACGTGCCGCTGTGCCTGACCCCCGTAGACGTAGAGCAGGCCGCCGTCGGCGAGCAGCTCGATGATGCGCGCCATGTCGCCGGGTGGAACAGCCGGGCATCCCCAGCTTCGGCCGAGGCGGGCGTGCAACGCGATGAACGCGGCGCTGACATACTCGGCGCCGTGCATGATGACTTCACGGGCGAGAGCTTTGTCATTTACGCCTTTGTCGAGTCCGTCGAGGAGGAGTGCCGGTCCATGCTTCGGGCTCGTGATCTTCGCGCCCACACGGTAGAGCCCGAGGCTCGTCTCGTGCGAGTCATCCCGATTGCTGAACTTCGTTGCCGTGAGGTCGCCCGAGTTCTGCCCGTGCGCGACCCAAGTGCGCAGGACGACTTTCTTGGCGTCCATGTCGATGATGTACAGACGCTGCGCGGTGCTGGGCTGCGACATGTCGGCGATGGCCAGCCTCCGCGGATGGAGGCCATGCTGAGCCGCACTGCGCATCGCCGCGGCGACCACGGCGCCGCTGAGCGTGGCCGGGAGGGCGAGATCGTTGAGTGGATCGCCGGCCGCGCTGGCGGCTACCGCAGCCGGAACAGCGTGGGTCGTGTTGGAAAATGCCAGCATCGGCCACGGAGCGGCCAAGAGGAGGAGCTCTCGTTTTCGTATCTTCCGGGCTTTCTTCTTCGCCTTCTTCTTTTTCTTCATCGCGTGCCCGGTGCGATCGACGTCCGTCCTCGTCGGCGCATGCTCGGCCAGCATCTTCTTCGCCGTCGACGCGCTCGGCCCCTTGGTCCCATGCCCCGCCGCATCCGCGTGCAGCATCCGCTCCTGTGCTGGCGTGTACGGCATCATCCGCTCCGCTCGTGTTCGTTGACCAGGGAATCCCGAGTTGCGACGGGGTTATGTCTTCTTGCGCGAGCTCGCAATCGCCGCGCCGACCGCGCCCAGCACCACAGCGCCCGCGAGCACAGCCGCCACTCCGTTGCGAGTCCGCTTCTTCGCCGCCGTCGGGCTCGTTTCTTTCCAACTCCGCTCGGCCTCGAGCGCGCCGGCGGCCATCGCTGCCGCAGCGCCGGCCTTGGCGCCGGCAACCGCCGCGGACTTTGCGATCTTGCCGACCCGCACGGCCGCATCGCGACCGCGCGCCATGGCTTCCTTAGTTGACTTCTTGATTGAACTCATCGTGACTCCTCCCTGAGGCTGGGCTCGGCGGTTCGGCACGGCGGAATCGAGCACGACTTCGCGCCGGATTCGACATGGAGTCGCCGTCACACTGCAGGTTACGGGGCGCGACCATGGCAGACAATCGCCCGTTGTGACTACGCACAACGGCGCACGGCGTGGTATGGCGAAACCAGCTAAGATCAACTGGTTGCTCGAGCCCGCAGCACGCGCCTATCCTGCCGGCTTCCGCCGGGCGGGAACCACTAACGGGTGATTCCATGCGTTCGCTCTTGGCCATGGTTTGCACGCTTCTCGTACCGTCGGTTCAGGGCGGCCCGCCGCGCGCACTTCCCAAGCTGCCGGTGTTCGAGGGGCGTGCCATCGCGCTCTCCGCCGAACAGTCGGCCGCCCTCGCGCGTGGCGAACCCGCGGTGCAGGTGCTGAACCCGAAGGATGGGCGCGTCGTCGCCGTGTTCGGCATCGTCGCCATCAAGGGCACGCGCAAGGCGTTCGTGAACCGCCTTGCCAACTTCCCGCAATCGCTGCGCGCGCAGGGGATCCAGAGTTTCGGCGTGTTCAGGATCCCGACGACCCTCGCGACCGTTGGGACGTTCGCGATCGGCGCAAACGACGTGTCGTCGCTGCGAAAATGTCGAACGGGAAAGTGCGAGTTCAAGCTTCCGGCATCGGAAATGGCGCGCGCCAAGGCGACGCTCGACAGCGGCGGCGACGGGCCGGTGAAACTTGCCGCTTATGCACGTCGCCGGGTTGCGGAGTACGTGAGCGACTACCGCGCCCGCGGAAACGCGGCGATGATCGTGTACGACGACTTCGGCAAGGGTGGCATCCGCGCGAGCGATGCGTTCGCGGCGCTCCTGGGCGCCTCTTCCTACCTCACGGAGAATGCGCCGGCACTGCAACGGTACCTTCAGCAATACCCGCGGAGTCGGCCGGCCGATGCGAACGAAACCATCTACTGGTCCCTGGAAACACTGAAGGGAATGCGGCCCACACTCACCATCAATCACGCGGTGGTGTCGTCGGCTGCAGGCACGCCGGGTATGAGTGTGGCCATCACCAAGCAGATCTATGCGGACCACTATTTCGAGGGGATGCTCGACGAGCGCTTCATCGTGGACCGGCGCGATTCTCCCCGCGGTGACGGGATCTACCTGATGCTGCTGCGCCAATACCGTTTCGACAACTTGCCGGGCGGTGTGCTGAACATTCGCGGGCGGGCGAGGTCGGCGCTGCGCGACCGCGTCGAGGTGGAGCTTCGCCGCGCGCGGCAACCGTAGGCCGATGAAAGTGCTTCTCATCTCCATGCTCGTCGTGGCCGCGTCGGCCATGGCCCAACAGCCGCCACTGCCCATTCAGGACGGTCAGGTCATTCCGCTCTGGTCCGGCGCCGCGCCTGGTGCGCAGGGCGCCGACGACAAGGACATCCCCACGATCACCGCCTACCTGCCGCAAACGAAGCCGCAGGGGATGTCGGCGGTGATCATCTGCCCGGGGGGCGGCTATCAAGATCTGGCGATGGACCATGAGGGGAGGCAGGTCGCCAACTATCTGAACTCGCAGGGCGTGATGGCGTTCGTCCTGAAGTACCGTCTGGGGCCGAAATACCACCATCCGGTCGAACTGGGCGATGCACAGAGGGCGATCCGCTTGCTCCGCTCGCACGCCGCCGAGTGGAGCATCGCCGCGGATCGCATCGGCATCGTCGGCTTTTCGGCGGGCGGCCATCTGGCGATGAGCGCCTCGACGATCTTCGACGCGGGGGAGCCCGGCTCGAACGATGCCGTGGAACGCGTGAGCAGCCGGCCGGATTTTTCCGTGCTGGGATATCCGGTCATCTCGCTCGTCGAACCGTGGACGCACCAGGGCTCGAAGAACAATCTGCTCGGCGCGAACCCGGACCCCGAACTGGCCAGGCGTTTGTCGGGAGAGCAGGCGGTGACCAGGGACACGCCGCCGACTTTCATCTTCCAGACGAATGCCGATGTCGTGGTGCCGGCGGAGAACGCGACGTACTACTTCCTGGCCCTCCGCAAGGCCGGGGTTCCAGTGGAGCTGCACGTCTTCGAGAGGGGACCGCACGGGGTAGGGTTGGCGATGGACGATCCCGCCCTCTCGGAATGGTCCCGGCTGCTGACGAACTGGCTGCGCGTGCACGCGGTGATCAAGTAGCGGACCTCGCGGCGAAGACGGATGATCCGGCCGCGAACCCGGGTCCACGAAACCGGCACGACTTCACTAGATTCGATCCAAGACTCGACCACTCGCTCCCCACGGAGGCCTGCACGTGTCGTCCGCCAGAACTTTCCGTCGTCTGCCAATCAACGCAATCGCGACGCTGTTGCTCCTCGTCGTCCCGGTCGTTGCAAGCGCCCAGACCTTCGACTCCTCCGCCTTCGCCGGCATGCGATGGCGCGAGATCGGTCCCTACCGCGGCGGTCGCTCCGTGGCGGTCGCCGGATCGTCGAAGCGTCCGCTCGAATACTGGATGGGCACGACGGGGGGCGGCGTGTTCAAGACCACCGACGGCGGCATGAACTGGGGGCCGACCACGGACCGGTACTTCGGCGGCACGATCGGCGCGCTCGCGCAGAGCGAATCGAATCCCGACATCGTCTGGGCCGGCGGCGGGGAAAGCGACATTCGCGGCAACACGGCGCCGGGCGACGGCGTGTGGATGACGAAGGACGACGGCCGCACGTGGAGCCGCATCGAGTATTTCGACGTGAAGGATCACGTCAACCGGATCCGCATTCATCCCNNTTCAAGACGATCGACGGCGGCAAGTCGTGGCGGCGGGTTCTCTATCGCGACGACCAGACCGGCATCTCCGATCTCGTGCTCGATCCGTCCAATCCCGATGTGATCTACGCGGCGTTCTGGCACGCGTATCGCACGCCGTGGTCGCTCGAGTCGGGCGGACCCGGCGGCGGAATCTTCAAGTCCACCGACGGTGGCGAGACATGGACCGAGCTGACCGCGCACGCGGGGCTGCCCAAGGGGTTGTGGGGCAAGGTGGGGCTCGCGGTGTCGGGCGCGAAGTCGTCTCGGGTGTGGGCGATCATCGAAGCCGAGGAGGGCGGCGTGTACCGCTCGGACGACGGCGGCGCGACGTGGGCGAAGATCAACGAGGAGCGCAAGCTGCGCCAGCGCGCGTGGTACTACACGCGCATCTATGCCGATCCACGCGACACGAACGTGGTCTACGCGCTCAACACGGGCATCTATCGCTCGCGCGATGGCGGCAAGACGTTCCCGCAGCAGCTGGGCGTGCCGCACGGCGACAACCACGATCTCTGGATCGCGCCGAACGACCCCGACCGTATGGTGAACGCGAACGACGGCGGCGCCAACGTGTCCATGACGTTCGGGCGCACGTGGACTCCGCAGAGCTTCGCGACCGCGCAGTTCTACCACGTCGAGACGACGAACCACTTCCCGTATCACGTCTGCGGTGCGCAGCAGGACAACACCACGCTGTGCGGGCCGAGCCGACGCGCGGGCGGGATCCGCATGGCCGATTGGGAGGAGGCCGGCGGCGGCGAGTCGGGCTACATCGCGGCGAACCCGCTGAACCCGGATGTCGTGTTCGCCGGGAGCTACGGCGGGCTGCTCACGCGCAAGGACATGCGCACCGAGCTCGAGCGCGACGTGAATCCGTGGCCCGACAATCCCATGGGCATGTCGTCGGAGGACATCAAGTACAAGTTCCAGTGGACGTTCCCGATCATGTTCTCGCCGCACGACCCCGGCACGATGTACGTCGGCGGCAGCCAGCTCTTCGTGACGCACGATGAAGGGCAGAGCTACCGGATCATCAGTCCGCCGCTGGCGCGCAACGACCCGAAGACACTCGGCGCGTCCGGCGGTTCCATCACCAAGGACCAGACGGGCGTCGAGACGTACGGCGTGATCTTCGCGCTCGCCGAATCTCCGCTCGTGAAGGGCGTGATCTGGACGGGATCGGATGACGGCCTCATCCACGTCACGCGGGACGGCGGTATCTCGTGGAAGAACGTCACGCCCAAGGACATGGGCGACTTCACGCGCATCTCGATCATCGAGGCGGGGCACTTCGGCGCGGGCACCGCGTACGTGGCGGCCAACCGCTACCAGCAGGACGACTTCTCGCCGATCCTGTACAAGACGAGCGACTACGGCGCCACGTGGCAGCACATCGTGGCCGGGCTTCCAGCGGCCGAGTTCACGCGGACGATTCGCGAAGACCCGGTGCGCAGGGGGCTGCTCTACGCCGGAACGGAGCGCGGCGTGTGGGTGTCGTTCAACGACGGCGGCCAGTGGCAGCGCATGCAGCTCAACCTCCCGCCGGCGCCGGTGCACGACCTGGCGATCAAGGAAGGAGACCTGATCGCGGCGACACACGGGCGATCGTTCTACATTCTCGACGACCTCTCGCCGCTCCGGCAGATGAACGCCGCGGCGCTCGCGAAGGACGCGCAGCTCTACAAGCCGCGTGATTCGTATCGCATCGATTGGAGCGGCGGGCGCGGAGGCGGTGGTGGCGGCGGCGGCCCAGCGGGTGCGAGCCCGCCGAGCGGCGTGGTTGTGTACTACACGCTCAAGACGGGCGCTCAGGTGGTGTCGCTCGACTTCCTCGATGCCGCGGGGAAGCTCATCAAGTCGTATTCGTCGAACGCCGACAGCGCGAACGCCGCGGCGGGCGCGGGGCGTGGTGGGCGCGGCGCCGGAGCGGAGGACGCGCCGCCCGAGGAGGGAGGCGGCCGCGGGCGGGGAAACGCCCCGACTCGCCTGTCGAACCGCGCGGGACTCAACGCGTTCGCGTGGAACATGCGCTACCCGGATGCCGTCACGTTCCCCGGCATGATCCTCTGGTCGGGCGACACGCGCGGGCCGATCGCGCCGCAGGGTACGTACAACGTGCGGCTGCGCGTTGGCGGCGGTGCGCCGCAGTCGCAGACATTCCGTCTGCTGAACGATCCGCGCAGCAAGGCTACGGCGGCCGATCAGCTCGCGCAGTTCAACTTCCTGATCAAGATCCGTGACAAGGTCACCGAGGCGAACGAGTCGGTGATCTCCATGCGCTTCGTGAAGGGCGAGATAGACGACCGGCTCAAGAAGGCACCATCAGCGGCAGCGCAGGAGCTCTCCGCCGCCGGTGCGCCGCTCAAGACGAACCTCACGGGCGTCGAAGCGGAGGTCTACCAGATCAAGAACCAGAGCAGCCAGGATCCGCTCAACTTCCCGATCAAGCTGAACAACAAACTGGCCGCGCTGAACGGCACCGTCGCGTCGGCGCCCGGCGCGCCCACGGCGCAGGCGGTGCAGGTCTTCAACGAGCTGTCGGCGAAACTCGGCGTGCAGACGGGGAAGATGCACACGCTCTACACGCGCGACCTCGCCAAGCTCAACGAGCTGTTGAAGAAGTACGGGCTCCCGCTGATCGATACGACGCCGAAGCCGAAGGTCGCGCTATGAAGTCCTTGTCAGCGCTGATGGTCCTGGCGCTGTTCGTTTCACCCGTCGCCGCGCAGAGGCGGCCGTTGCAGCTGGGCGACATGTCGTCCATGCAGGCGGTGGGCGATCCGCAGCTCTCGCCGGACGGCGCCACCGTCGCGTACGTGCGGTCGCAGACGAACTACGAAACGGACGCGCAGCTTTCCGAGGTGGAGCTGGTCGCCACCGCGAGCGGCGTCGTGAAGGCGACCTTCGCCGGCTCGTCGCCACGCTGGTCGCCCGACGGCACGGTCATCGCTTTCATGGGCAAACGCGAGAACCGGTCGGGACTTTTCATTCACAACGTGGCGACGGGCGCCGAGCGATTCCTCGTGGATCCGCCGCAGACCGACCACTGGCTCGGGCGCTCGCCGAAGAACTGGGCCTGGTCGCCCGACGGTTCGATGATCGCGTACGTCGCCGCCGACGGACCGGCCCCGGCGCCGACCGACGGCCCCAAGGCCTACTCGCGCATCATGTACAAGACGCGCACGGGATTCTCGGACAACCGGAAGTCGCACGTGTACGTGATTCCTTCGGCCGGCGGCGCGCCGAAGTGCGTCACCTGTGGCAACTTCGACGAGCACTCCATCGCGTGGGCGCCCGACTCGAAGCGCATCGCCTTCGTGAGCGACCGGTCGGCGGATCCGGACAACACGTACGGCAACGACATCTATACGGTGGACGTGTCCACCGGCGCGCTGGTGCAGGTGACGAAGACGCCGAGCGCGGAGTTCTCGCCGCATTTCTCGCCCGATGGCGCGTGGATCACGTACGAGGGGTGGATCCGCCCGCACAACACCAAGGACAGCCCGGGGGAGGACCAGCACCTGTTCGTCGTGGGCGCCAATGGCGGCGCGCCGCGGCAGCTCGCGCGCGCTCTCGACCGTCGCATCACCGAGAGCGATTGGCAGGGCGGAGGGAAGTACGTCTACTTCGCGGCGGCCGACCGCGGGGCCACGGTCATCTATCGCGTGTCTCCGTCGGACGACAAGGTCGAGACCGTGATCGGCGGCCGGTTCCAGACGACCGCTTGGTCGCTCGACGCGAAAGGGACGACGATCGCGTTCCTGCGAACCGACGACGTGCACCCGGCGGAGGTCTTCGTCGCGGCGGCGGACGGGAAGAATGCGCGGCAGTTGACGAACCACAATGCGGCGTTCCTCTCCGGTCGCGCGCTGCAGGGCGCCGAGGAGTTCTGGTTCGACAGCTTCGACGGCACGCGGGTGCAGGGGTGGGTGATGAAGCCGGCGGGCGCGGAGCCGGGAAGGAAGTATCCCACGATCCTCGAGATACATGGAGGACCACATGGGGGTTTCGGATTCACCTGGAGCGAAGCGTTCCAGGACGAGGCCGCGGCGGGATACGGCGTCGTCTACATCAACCCGCGCGGATCGGTGGGCTACGGACAGACGTTCAGCGACGGCTCCATCCTGAACTGGGGCGGCGGCGACTACAGGGACCTCATGGCGGGACTCGACGCCGCCATCAAGGCGAACGCGTGGATCGACACGACGCGACTCGGCGTGCACGGCGGGAGCTATGGCGGCTTCATGACGAACTGGGTGATCACCCAGACGCACCGGTTCAAGGCCGCCGTCGCGAGCGCGAGCCTGAGCAACCTGATCTCGTTCTACGGCACGTCACTCTACACGGACCTGATCGAGGCCGAGTTCAACATGATGTCGTGGGACAACTATCCGCTGCTCTGGCAGTGGTCGCCGCTCGCGCACGTGGAGCACGTGACGACGCCGACGCTGTTCATCCACGGCGAGGTGGACCACGACGTGCCCATCACGCAGGCCGAAGAGATGTACACGGCGCTGCGAAAGCTCGGAGTGGACGCGACGCTGGTGCGGTATCCGGGTGAGGGGCACGGGTTCCGCCGGCCGGTGTTCATCAAGGATTCGCGAAAGCGGATGATCGAGTGGTTCAACAGGTACCTGCGGAGTGGCGCGGGCTAAGTCACCGCGCCCGACGCCGCTCACCGCGCCCGACGCCGCTCACCGCGCTGTCGGCTGCGAGTTTACACGCCGCTCGAGCGCGGCCCACCGCGGGTCGCTGTGGATCGGATCCCACGGCATCAGCATGGGGAGGTCGTAGAGCAATCCTGAACGATCAGCGTATGCGCGGTCCAGCCACCTAAAGGCAGAATCGCGGTCGCCGAGCGCCGCATATCCCACTGCGATGCGATCGGCGGCCACGTAGTGCCGTTTTCGCTCGGACTCGAGTTCGGCGAGATGTCCGCGTGCGCTGTCGACGCGACCGAGTCGCGCTTCGCACACGATGCGTAATGCCTGTGCGCGCGTGTCACGCGCCGTCGGACGTTCCAGCACCTGAAGGGCATCGGCCCAGCGTCCCTGCTGCATCCGCAGGGCCGCGTCGACCGTGGTCAGCTCGTGATAGCCGGGGAGGAGATCGTGCGCCACCTTGAGCATGGTCTCGGCGCTGTCCAGGTCGTTCAACCAGAGGAACGCGAGCGCGAGACCCTCGGCCGCCACCTCATTGATCGGGTCCATCTCGAAACTCCTGCGGTACACGACGAGCGCGGAGTCTCGCGCGCCGCGTCGGCGAAGCATGTTCCCGAGATGGCGCAGCGCATCCGGGTTTCGCGGCTCCTCACGCAGTGCCCTCTTGAACTCGCGTTCGGCGGCGGCGAAGTCCCAGTCGTACCACTCGTAGATCTGACCGAGCACCACGCGCACGCTTGCGTTCGACGAATCCAGCGCGAGCGCCTTCAGGGCGGCCTCCTTCGCGTGAGGATATGCGTCCTTCGGCGCGAGCCAGTCATCCGCGAGGTTCATCCACGCGCGCGCCATCCCGGCCCATGGCGCTGCGTACCGCGCATCCAATGCACCAGCCTGCTCGAAGAGCGCCATTGCCTTCCGCAGGTCCGGTTCGGTGTACCGGCGCAGGAAAAACATGCCTCTCAGGTACAGGTCGTGCGCCTCGGGGTTCTGTGTCCCGGCAGGCTCGATCCTCCTGCCGCCGCCGAGCCGCACCTCCAGCGATTCCGCGATCGTCCGCGCGATCCCGGTCTGCATCGCCAGGTCGTTCCCGGCCTTGGGTCCGTATGCCTGTGCCCAAACCGCACGGCCCTCCCGTGCGTCGGTGAGCTCGACCTCGACTCTCAGCTGACCGCCGGTGCGCCGCACACTTCCCTGCACGAGAGAGCCCGCGTTCAGCAGCCGTCCGATCTCCTTCGCTCCGACGTGGCGTTCCTTCGACGAAATGGATGACGCGCGCTCGACGACACCAATCCCCTCGACCTTTGTGAGGGCGTCCGCGATCTCGTCGCGCAAGCCCTCCGCGAAGTACTCGGTGGTCGAGTCGGCCGGGACGTTGTCGAATGGAAGTACGGCGATGGTCTTGCTGTCGAGCACCGGAGCCGCAAGCGCGACCGTGCCACCACTCGGCGCAAGGCGCCTCGAGCGATCACGCAAATAGAGCGTGGCCGAAACCACCGCGACCGCGAGCAGCAGAAGTGCGACGACCGTGCCGCGACGCGCCGGCGACGGGGGCTGCCCAGCCGGCGTGAAGCGCGACCCGCTCGCCGCCCGCATCCCGCCGCTCGGCGTCGCCATCTCGTCCAGGGTACGCACGAGTTCTTCGGCACTCTGTGGCCGGTCGGCGGGCCGCTTTTCGAGGCAGCGCATCACCAGGCTTTCGAGCGCCGGCGGCAGGTTCGGGCGGCGCCTGCCGATGGGCTCGACTTCCTCCGACACCTGCGCCGCGAGCACGGCCGGCGCCGAGCGACCGGCGAACGGCGTGCTCCCCGTGAGCAGTTCGTAGGCGAGCACGCCCCATGCGTAGATGTCCGCGCGATAATCCACGAGCGGGTCGGCGCTGGCCTGTTCGGGCGCCATGTACGAGGGCGTGCCGAGCGCGAGGCCCAGTGTGGACGTTTCTGCATCGGCGGCACTGCTCGACGCGATGAGTGCCTTTGCCACGCCGAAGTCCGAAACCATCACGGCCCCGCTCGCGAGCAGCACGTTGTCGGGCTTGATGTCACGGTGCACGATTCCCGCCTGATGCGCGAACGCGAGTGCGCTCGCCACTTCGCGGAGGATCCGTGTGGCCTCGTTGACCGGAAGCTCTCCGGATTTTGACAGCCGCGCCCGGAGCGATTCGCCCTGGATGAAGGGCATCGTGAAGAACGCCAGCCCGCCCGTTTCGCCAGCGGCGATCAGGGGGACGATGTGCGGATGCTGGAGTTGGGCGACGAACGCGATCTCGCGACGGAAGCGCTCGAGGGAGAGCTGCCCCGCCGTCTCGAGGGGCAGGACCTTCACGACCAGGCGCCGTCCGAGCGCCTTCTCCTCGGCCACGAAGACGCGCGACATCCCCCCGCCGGGGAGCTCCCGCTCGACCCTGTAGGCGTCACCGAGAGTTGCTTGAAGCTGTTCGCGGAGATCCATCCGTTCGCGGCCCGGGCGGAGATGGTGAACAGTACGCCCGCGTGAAGCGTTCGGCCACAAATTCCTCATTTGGCGTGGTCCGAGTCATGCGGCCGAGGCTCGCTGGCGCGAGGCACGAGGGCGGCGTATGTTCGCACTCGGTGCGGGACCCAATCACACTGCAGTGGAGGGTTCGCAAGTGGCAAAGCGAGTTGCAAAATCCAGAGCGAAGCCGAGGAAATCGGCGACGCCGGCGCCGAAGAGCTTCAATGTCCGCCACCTCGCGGTGAAGCTTTACTCGAGGGATGAAGACACCGACTGTCCCATAACTCCAGTCACGTTCCGGTGCCCGCCCAATTCGGAATGCGGCAAAGGAGGCCAGTCGCGCATGAACGCGGTCTTCAACGTGCCGCCATTGGATCCGCGAGACCTGCCGGCCATTCTACGTCAACTCGAGACCGCGACACCGCTCAAGAAAATTGTCGTGAGGGTGGTCGCCAGGCACGCGGCGTTCGCGGGAGCGACCGCGGTCCTCAAGGAGTTCAAGGACTCGGCCGCGGGGGCGGGTCGCATCGCGCCCGACGCATAACCTCGCGCGACTGACCTTCGTCGCGTCCTCGCGCTTCGTGCTGGAGCGCGAGGCGAGGCGCCAGCCGGGAGTACACGTTTCCGGATATCGTCACGACGAATCCGGAGCGGTGCTTCGCCCGCGTGACCCCGGCGCAGGTGCCGCGTTCGAGGTGAACCACTCGACGGCGCAGCTCGTGAGTGCCCTGCGCCATCCGCGAGTGTTGCGGGATATCGTCGCAAGTCCGCTTCGACCCATCGATGCGGCCACGGTGGTCCGGTTGGTGCTCGACGGCGTGCTCGAGATCGGCCTGGATGGACGATTCGTCTCAGGCCTCGACGCGTGGGAGCACTTGTGCGATCCGCCGGCACGTCGCGCACCAGCACACCGCTCGACGCGCCTGACGCTCGAGGCGCTCGCCTACGGAGAGCGCCTGCTTCCGATGTCCGTGACGATGCTGGCGTATCGCCTCTACCGGTACAACACGATCCCGGCCAGTCCCCGCTGGCGAGCGCGGTTCCCGTCGTCATCGGCGGTCGCGGAGGCGCTCGGGATCACCGATATGGAGCGACACCCGCGCTTCCGCGAGCAGGGCTGGGCCGCGCACGCTCGCGCCGGAAGGACTGAACCGTGGTTCAGCTGGTTTCGCGAACCGGCGCGGCGAGCGAACTCGACGGATGTTCCAACGTACAAGCTCTATGCGAGCCCGGAACCGGCCGCCATCCGCGACGCGTTTCAGACGGCGGCCCGGCTCATCATCGACTCGGACGCGTTCGCGTTCAAAGTTGGAGGCGACGTTTTCGGCCTGTTGCGGCCCGACAAGCTCGTCGTTTACTTCGCGAGTCACCGGGCACTCATGAAGACGGCGGCCGCGCTTCGCTCGGCACTCCGCGGCACGCGGGCGCAAGGCGTCCCATTCACGGCGCCGCTCGACGCGGACGGCCTCATATCGTGCGGCGTCGATCCGCCACTGCCGAGGAACGGCGACTTGATGGAGAGTGAGAGCTGGCGGCTCCGCGTCGCCGGACGCCTCGCGGCCTCCATGGCCGTGGCATCCTCGGGTTCCTCACGCGCCCTCACACCGGCACGGTTTGCACTTGCCCGACTGGCGCTCGACGGCATCGACCTGCTCAGCCCGAGCGGAAGCCGGGCCGTGCAGAAATTCACCGCGAGCCTCGGGGCGCCGCGACCGTGAGTGCGGCCACCACGCCCTTCGTGCTGCCTCCGGACACGGTCATCACACCGGTCGCCGAGCTGTCGCGGCTGTTACGCAGGCAACTCGGCGCAACTGGGAATGAATTCGCGATCGGGCGGCCGCACGCGCGAACCTCCTCGATACTGCTCGATCGGCCTGGTGTGGAACTGCTCGGCGAGTTCCGCTCGTCGAAGACGATCGCCGACGCGATCACCGCGTACTGCGGCACTCACGGCGGCGATCGGCGCGACGTGGCACGGCGCTCGTTTCCGCTCCTGCTCGAGTGCGTCAACTCGGGACTTCTGGTGCCGGGCGATTCCGAACTCGCGAAAGCCATCACCCCTTCGCTCGATCCTGGGGCGCGCGTGGCGGGAGCGCGGGTCACCCGTTGTGTGACCCTGGCTGACGACACGGAGGTCTTCGAGCTGATGGAGTCGCGCGGCGTGCGCCGGTGTCTCAAGCTCGCGCGCGAGCCGTATGCGGCCACGGCGGCTCCTCAACTCGCGCACGAGGCGGCGGTGCTGCGGCATCTGGGCGGTTCCGTGACACCGAGGCTGGTGCGACAGGGAGCGGCCGATGGCCGGCCGTTCCTCGTGACGTCGTGGTTCGAGGGCACAGCGCCCGACGAGCTGGCGATCCGCTTCCGGGAACGACCGGAGCCGATCGCGAGTCGCGAATTGCTCCCGCTTGCTCGGGGAATCGCGCAGGCGTACGCGACGCTGCATGCGCGACGTGTGCTCCATGGCGACGTGCACCCGGCCAACATTCTCGTGACGGCGCGAGGGAGGATCGTACTGCTCGACTTCGGCATCGCGCGCTTCATGTCGCGTCGAGGCGGCGCCGCAGCGCCGCGTGCAGGCGTGGCGTTCTTTCGCGAGCCGGAATGGGCGCGCGCGCTGCGGGCGAGGCGGTCCGTTCCCTCTGCGACTTCCGCCGGCGAGCAGTATGCGGTCGCAGCACTGCTGTTCCAGCTTTTCACCGGTCATCACTACCTCGAGTTCTCGCTCGACGAACAAACCATGCTCGGTCAGATCGCGGATGAGCCGCCCCAGTCGTTCGCCGACTGCGGGCTTCGCCCGTGGCCCGAGCTGGAGTGGATCCTGACGAAGGCTTTGAGCAAGCAGCCGGCGAAGCGATTCCGCTCGATGCGAAAGCTGGCCGAAGCGCTCCGCGCGGTGAAGATTCCGCGCGATCGCGGCGCGCCCGTTGTGCGGGGCCGGGGAATGGCTCGCTTCGCCGACAGTGTGGTCCAACGATTCGCTGCCGATGGTCCGCTCTTCCGCGACGGACTCACGAAACCGCCGGCGTCGTCGGTCGACGCCGGCGCCTCGGGCGTCGCCTTTGCGCTTTACCGGATCGCGTGCGTGCGGGATGATCCCACATTACTGGCACTCGCCGACCTCTGGAACGAAAAGGCGCTGCGCGCGCTGCACCAAAGGAACGCGCTCCACGATAATCGGGAAGCACCGACCGAATCGGTCGTCGGCAGGTCGTCCCTCTATCACTCTCCCGTCGGTACGCACCTCGTGAGCGCGTCCATCAGCCATGCGCTCGGTGACACGGCTGCGCGCAATGCAGCTGTTCGAGCGCTCGTGCGCTCCTCCCGCGGGAGCGGCGCGGGGATCGACGTCGCGTTCGGCAAGTCGGGCATCCTCATCGCGAGCGCGATGCTCCTCGGGATGCTCGAGCCTGGCGAACGAGCCTCCTCGATGGTGGCGGCACTCGGCCGCCGCACCCATCGGGCACTCGCCTCGAGGATCGCCGCGCTTCCGCCCATCGCCGAGAATCGCCGGTTCGTCAACCTCGGCGTGTTGCACGGATGGGCGGGCGTGCTCTACGCGATCATGCGGTGGTGCAGCGTCTCGGACACCGCGCTGCCGGCGTGGCTTCCGCGACGCCTGAAGGAGCTGGCGGCGCTCGGCCAGCCGGTCGGGAAGGGGATGCGCTGGCCCTGGCGCGACCGGCCGGACGATGCTCCGATGTCCATGCCCGGCTGGTGCAACGGCAGCGCCGGCTTCGTTCATCTTTGGACTCTCGCACATACGACGTTCGGCGAGGCGCGGCAGCTGGAACTGGCCGAGCGTGCGGGCTGGAGCGCCTGGCAGGGACGAGGCCCCGCGTGGGATCTGTGCTGTGGATCAGCGGGAGGTGCGTATGCCCTTCTCAACCTGCATCGTCACACCGGTGACCGGGTCTGGCTCGGACGCGCGCACCAGTTCGCCGCGCAGGCAGTGAGCGACGCGCGGCGCGCCGAACGAGAAGGCGGTCTCTCACATGCGAACGGTCTGATTCGCGGCCTGAGCGGCGTCGCAGTCCTGGCCGAAGAGCTGAGTCGAGTCGAAGACGCGAGGATGCCGATGTTCGAACTCGAGCCTTGGCCGGTTCAGCGAAGATTCCGTGAATCGGTGAAGTGATTTGTTGCTCCGACCGTCTTTGTGAGATAATCTCCAACCATGGACCTGAGATCGCACTGGGAGCAGGTGTATCGCGCGAAGGGACCGGACCAGCTCAGCTGGTTCCAACCCGAAGCGCGGATGTCACGCGAACTCATCGAACAAGTCGCTCCCGATCGTGACGTTCATATCCTCGATGTCGGCGCCGGCGCATCCACCCTCGTCGACGGATTGCTCGCGTCGGGCTATCGACGGCTGACGGTGCTCGATCTGTCCGATGCGGCGATACTACAGGCGAAGCAGCGCCTCGGACCCGCGGCCAGCTCCGTGACGTGGATGGTGGAAGACGTCCTGGCCGCATCGCTCGCGAACGCTTCCGTCGACGTGTGGCACGATCGCGCCGTTTTCCATTTCCTGACGGACCCCGCCGACCGCGCACGCTACGTCTCGCAGGTGCGCCGCATCGTGCGTCCCGGCGGCTTCGTGCTCGTGGCCACATTCGCGGAGGACGGCCCCACCCGCTGCAGCGGCCTCGAAGTCGCGCGCTACTCACCCACCGCGCTGCACGCCGAATTCGGTTCCGAGTTTCGCGTCGTCGACAGCCGCCGCGAGGAGCACGACACACCGTGGGGAACGTCGCAGGCGTTTACCTATTGTCTCTGCCGGCTCACGACATCCGACGTCGCGCTCGAGCGGCCAACGTGACCATGTTCGTCGAACGGGAAGATTCGGCTCTGCTGCTCGCCGAGGTCGGCCGCTTCGCACGGGAGCGTGTGGCCGCGGCGACTGCGCGCCCGGAAACGCCGATCGGCGCCGCCGTGCTCGAACAGCTTTCTGAAGAAGCCGCCGCACTCGGCCTGCTGTCGACGGCTTCCGACGAGAGCGGATTCGGCATCTGGGAGCACGTCGANNGCCTGGCACCGGACGGCGCTGGCGCGTTGGGTGGCCGGACAGTTGGCGCTCGAGTTGGACGCGGCCAGTCTCCTCGGCACGACGCTCGTGTCCACCGGGCACTACGGGCTCGCCCGCACCAGTGTCGCGCGCTGGCTCAAGTCGGCCGCCCTCCACAGCGATGAAGTCGCGCTGCTGGCGGATTGGCTCGATCGAAGAACGCACGCAACTATTGTTGTTGCGCCCCACGCGTGGCGAACGCTGCTGTGGCCGGTGTGGAGCGACGGACGGATCGCGTGGCAGCTCGTGCAGCGCGACAGCCTGGACGTGCAGCCGTGTCGCGCGCAGCACGGCCTCAATGAGCTCGCGGCCTTTCAGGTTCGCGAGGCGTCGTCCATGGCCGCGCTGAAGCCGCTGGACGATGCGGCGTCGCGTCTCATCTACGGCCGGACGCTCAAGATGGACATGATCGGGTTGCTCGCGATCGCCGCGGGCGCGCTCGTGCGCGCTCAGGAGCTTGCGACCGATTACGCCGCCATACGCAAACAGGGCGGAAAGATCATCGCCGGCCATCCGGCAGTCCAACGGATGCTCGGCGACATCGAGATCGCGCGGCATCATGCCGACGTCGCGCTCGCGAGCCTCGCGCGCCCCATCGACGATATAGATGCGGGAGCCGTTGCCGCGACCCGGGTGAGCGCGCACGCGCTGCTCTGCGATGCGGCCAATCAGGTCGTGCAGCTGCACGGCGGCATCGGCTACATGTGCGAGGCGGGGCCGGAGAAGATCGTGCGCGACCAGAACATGCTGAAGCTGCAGGCCGGAGGAACGAGGGCGGCGCATGCATTCCTCGCCGGATGGATCGGAGCGTTCGCATGATCGCGCCGACGCATCTCGAGGGCCATCTCCCGGCCGATCATCCGCTCTCTCCGCGACGGCAGTATCGTGATCTCCCGCTGATCGGGCGCTCGCTCGCGAACTATCCGGTGAAGGATCTCTGGGAGACCGATTTCGCGCGGCTGCCGGGAGCGCTGGCGAGGCAGCGCCGGCGAGCGAGGACGTTTGCGGAGCAGCACCTGGTTCCCATCGCGGACGAGCTCGATCTTGCTCCGCACCTGCCCGCCGGAGAATGCCACCCTGCCGCGCTCGAGATGCTGCGTGAAGCCGGCCGCCAGGGCTGGCTCAGCTACTTCCTGCCGCGGCCGCTCGGAAGCATGCCCTGGCGAGCGCTGCCGTATCCTCCGATCTGGCAGTGCAGCCTCATCGTGGAGGAGTTCAGCAGGGCGTGCGGCGGGTTGATGCTGCTGCTCTCGGCCCATCACCTCGGCGCGATGCCGCTGCTGCTCTCGGGCAATGTGCGAAACATCCTCCGTCATCTCGGGCCGGTGTATCGAAGCTGCGAGCGCGGCGATCCGCACCTCGTCGCGTTCGCGATCACCGAACCGGGGGCCGGCTCGGACGTCGAGGAAGGGGAGGGCGCCGCGCGCGCTCGTCCCGGCGTCATTGCGACGCCCACCACCGGCGGATGGCTGCTGAACGGGCGCAAGTGCTTCATCAGCGGCGGCGATCTCGCCAGGACGGCGACGGTGTTCGCGGCGCTCGATGGTGAGGGAATGGAGTCGTGGACCTGCTTCTACGTCGATTGCGCGGCTCAAGGCTTCAAGGTGGCTCGCACCGAACTGAAGATGGGAATGCGCGCGTCGGGCGCGGCCGAACTCGAGTTCACCGATCTGTTCGTGCCTCACGACCGCGTGATCGGCGGCCTGCGCCGGGGATGGGCGATCAACCGCGCCACGCTGAATGCGTCGCGCATTCCGGTCGCGGCGATGGGTGTGGGCTTCGCCCGGGCGGCAACGGAGACCGCGATCGATTTCGCGAAGCGATACACACTCGGCGGCAAGGCGCTGATCCACTATCAGGACGTCCAGCTGCACCTCGCCACGATGGTCGCCGAGACGCGCGCGATCCGCAGCCTCGTGTGGCAGGAGGCGCGCGGTGCATGGCAGCCGCGGCAGCTCAACGCGTCGCTGTGCAAGTTCCACGCGACCGACCGTGCCCAGGTGGTGTGCGAGATGGCGATGGATCTGCTGGCCGATCACGGTGGTCTGCACGAGCGGAAAGTGGAAAAGATCTTCCGCGACGTGCGACTCACGCGGATCTTCGAGGGCACGAACCAGATCAACCGTTTGTCGCTGATGGAGGACTGGCAGGATCAGTTGCTCGACGTCGATCAGCACATGGGAGTGTGACCGTGACCGCGTGGCAAGCCGACCCATTTTTCCAGTATCCTCGAACGACCGTCGCCACGAGCGAGGGGAACGTCGAACTGCCGATCCTGTATTCCGACGACTCGCAGGTGATGGCGCTGTTCTTCGTCGACCGCCGCGAGGCGCAGGCCATGGTGAGCGCCGAGGGACTGGAGGCCGTTCGTTTCGCCGGCGGGAAGGCGCTCGTGGGCGTCGCGTTCTACGAATACCGGCAGAGTTCGATTGCCGCCTACAACGAGGCCGGCGTGGCGATCGCGGTCGTGCCCGCGGGCACGCCGGCGCCGGCGTTTCCGCTGCTGTCCATGATGAGTGCGCTCGACAAGCGCCGGGTGGGCTTCTTCATCATCGACCTTCCAGTCACGACGGCCGCGGCGTGCGCGGCTGGTCGTGAGATTTGGGGCTACCCCAAGTTCGTCACGCCGATTCCCTTTTCTCTGGAGGGAAACAGCTTTAGCGGCGCGGTGACCGATCCGGACCGCGCGGGCAACGTGGTCGAGTTGTCGGGCGTGGCTGGTGTCGGCATTCCGGGGCCGATATTGGATCTCGTCTTGTACTCACGCCATCACGGCGCGTTGTTGCGGACCCTGGTGAATACGCGTGGTGGCGGCAGGATCTCCCTGCCGGGAACGATGCGGCTCACGGTGTCGGGTGATGTGCATCCGATGGCGCGGCGGCTTGCCGCACTCGGCCTCGACGGCGCAACGCCGGCAATCGTGATGCATTCGGATCGGCTGCAGTTGCGGCTGAACGCTGGGGCGGTGCTGCCCTAGCGATCGAGCCGCGCTCACGGCACGACGGCGCGGTACTTCTCGAACCATCCCGTGAGCGTCGTGAGCTTGGCCGCCTCGTGGCTCGGCCGCCGCCTGATGCCGTGCGGTTCCTCGGGCACGCGCACCAGCACCGCGTCGACGCCCCGCATCTTCAGCGCCTTGTAATACTGCTCCGACTCCGACATCGGCGTGCGGAAATCCTCCTCGCCCGTCATGATGAGCGTGGGCGTCTTCACGTTCTTCACCACCGAAAGCAGCGACCGCTGCTCGTAGTTCTCCCGATTGTCCCACGGGAAGCCGGCGAACCAGTCGTTCACGGCGGTCGGCGCCATGTCGGCGGTGAGCGCGAAGCTCTCCCAGTTGATGACGGGATAGAACGCGAGCGCCGCGCGAAACCGGTTCGTGTGCCCAATCATCCACGCAGTGAGAACGCCGCCGCCGCTGCCGCCCGTGACGAAAAGATTCTTGTCGTCCACGTAGCCCTTCGCGACCACGGCGTCCACGCCGGAGTTGAGGTCGAAGAAGTCGTCGCCCGGATACGCGTGGTGGATCAGGTTGCCGAACGTCTCGCCGTAGCTCGTGCTCCCGCGCGGGTTCACGTACAGCACGACGAACCCGGAGGACGCCATCATCTGCTTCTCCTCGTCGAACCGGTCGCCGTAGTTCATGAACGGGCCGCCGTGGATCTCGAGGATGAACGGATACTTCCGCGACGGATCGAAACCGGGCGGCTTGATGATCCACCCCTGAATGCGCCGGCCATCCTTCGACGAGTTGTACGAGATCTCCTCCACCTGGCCGAGCGACCGGCCCGAGAGCAGGTCGGTGTTGAGCGAGGTGAGCGTGCGCGCCGTCGCGCCGGCGGCACCCGTGGTCACCGCGACCTGCGACGGAACGGTCGGCGTGCTGAGTGTGAACGCCACCGTGCCATCGCGCGCCACCGAGAAGCTCCCGCCACTGTACGCGCTCGACCCCGAGCCCAGGTTGCCGACTACCGTGCGGAACGTGCCGTCGAGCGCGAAGAGCCCCACCTTGGTGTTGCCGCGTTCGTCGTATTGCACGTAGATGCCGCGACCGTCGGCGCTCCAGACGGGATTCGCCACGCTCTGGTCGAGCGTGCCGGATACGACGTGCTTGCCCGAGCCGTCCCGATTCATCACGTAGAGCAGCGTGTTCTGGTAGCCCTGATGGTGATCGTCGTATCCGGTGTAGGCGATGAGCTTGCCGTCCGGCGACACGGCCGGGCTCTGGTCCGGGCCGAACCGGTCGGTGAGCCGGCGCGCCTTGCCGTCCTTCACGGCGAATGCCCAGAGGTCGGTCTCACGCGAGTTGAACTCCGGGTTGTCGCCGCGGCGCGATGCGAGCACGAGATCGGCGCCATCGGGCGTCCAGGCGATGGACCCACCGCCGAACGACGTGCCGCCGTGATGGAAATCGCCGCTCGTGACTTGCCGCGCCGCGCCACCGTCGGCCCTTACGACGAAGGCGTGCATGAACCCGGGCGGCACTTCACCAACGCCGTTGAAGCGGAAGACGAGCTGGTCGGTGTACTTCGGCGGCGGCGACCAGGTCGCACCGGCCGGCGGCGTGATCGGCTTTCCGATTACGAGCGCCGGTTTGGGGACGAGCTGGAGGTACGCGAGCTGCGTGCCGTCGGGCGACCAGGTTGGGGCCGACGGCGCGGGACCGCCGTTCGTCACCGCATACGACTCGCCGGTGTCCATCCAGCGCACGTAGAGCTGCGCGCTCCCGCTGCGGTTCGAGACGTACGCAAGGCGCTTGCCGTCGGGCGACCAGCGCGCCGACGTCTCCTCGAACTTCCCAGACGTGAGCGGACGGTGCAGCGAACCATCGGCCTTGACCAGCCAAATGTTGCTGTAGCGCCGGTCCGTCATGTTGTCGCTCCACTGCCTCACGTAGGCGACCCATTGGCCGTCGGGTGAGATCTGCGGGTCGGCGGCGTATTCCAGCTGGAAGATGTCGGCCGGCTGAAGGCGCCGGTCCTGCGCGCGCGCCGACGAAACGCCGGCGAGCAGCAGCAGTGCGAACGTGATCGGGCGGAGGAGGCTGGGGCGCATGTGAACTCCGACGTGCGTGTGGACCCGCATGTGTGTCGTCGACTGCCGAGAACCTACTTCCAGATCCGGAAGTTGAATTCTAGCTTCTTGCGCTCGAGCAGCGCGAACCAGTCAATGAAGAGAAAGCCGCCGACGATCGCCAGGCCGAGCGCCATGAGCGAGATGCCCTTCGCCGAGAAGGTGCCGTCCACCACGTCACTCCAGCTTCCCATGGCGTAGCGCCCGGCGAAGATCATCGTGGCGTCGCTGATGAACTTGCCGACGAAGAAGGGCGGAATCGTGCGCACCGCCCGCACCTTCGCCATTCCGGCGGCCGTGAAGAGCGCCGTGGTCGAGAGCGGGCTCAGCGTATAGAGAAATACAAAGAGCCAGCTCGGCCACAGCGCCCGGCCGAGTTTCTTGCCGAGAAACCGCAGCTCCTCGTGCTTCTGCCGCTTGATGATCCTGTCCGAGATCTTCACCACGTACAGGCCGAAGATGTAGCGGCCGAGCGCCGATCCGGGGACGCCGGCGAATACCACGATCCACGGATCCAGGTCGAACTTCACCAGCAGCCATAGCATCACCGTCCAGGCGGGCGGCGAAACGAAGGGAACGAGGTCGACGGCCAGCGCGGCGAGGAACACTCCGAGGTAGATCACCGGCGCACCGAAACCTCTCTGGCGTTGATGGCGTGAGCAGTTCCAAGATATACCGCATCGCGGCCGCGGCGCTCCCGAAGGCGACTTCCGGGCGGCGACATTGCGCCGAACGCCCGTAACGGCTAAGTAAGCTTCGTCCTGAACGTGAACGAGGAGAAAAAGTGGATATGAAAGTGGTGTTGCGCCGGCTCGCTCTCTCTGGCCTGCTGGCATGCGCTCCCGCGCTCGCCGCGCTCGCCGCGCAGGACGCTCGCGGGCTCGCGACCGCCGATCTCGCCAAGCTCCGCGGCCTGGGCGACGTTCACATCTCGCCGAGTGGCGCACGGATCGCTTACGCCGTGACGCGCAACGACCGGCCCGGCCACCCGTACTCCGAGACATGGATCCGCGACATCGCGAGCGGAGCCGCCACACGGCTCGGCCGCGAGGGCAACGGCGCGTCGAGTCCGCGCTGGTCGCCCGACGGAAAATGGATCGCCTTCTTCGGAAAGGTCGGCGACAGCAGCGGCGTCGCGGTCGCAAAGGCGGACGGATCGGAAGCGCGCCTTCTCGCGACGACGCACGGGACGAACTCCGTGAATCCCGGCGCCGGCGCAGCGCTGTCGTGGTCGCCGGACGGCGCCCGCCTCGCGTTCGTGTCGAGTACGCCGGGTCCCGAGGCGAGCGCCAACGGCGACCCGATGGTGATCACGCGCTACGCGTACAAGCCGACGGCCAGCGAGGGGCTCACGCGATTCAACGACAATCGCCGCCTGCACATTTTCGTGGTCGACATCGCCACCGGCCGCGTGCGGCAGCTCACCACGGGCAACCGCAACGAGCACTCGATCGACTGGTCGCCGTCGGGACAGGAGATCGCGTTCGCGTCCAATCCGCTACCCGATCCCGATCGCGACTTCAACTACGACATCTTCGCGGTGAACGTCGAGTCGGGCGCGATTCGAACGATCATCGGCTCGCGCTCGGTCGAATACCAGCCGGTATGGTCGCCCGACGGCAAGATGATCGCGTACCTCGGCACGAAGCGTGAACTCACGTCGTCCGAGACCACCATGGAGGACACGCACGTCTGGGTGGCGAACGCGGACGGCACGAATCGGCGCGAAGTCGGCGCCGTGATCGACGACCGGCAAGGAGCGCCCCGATGGGCGCCCGATGGCAGGTCGCTCTACAGCGTGGTGAGTTCCCACGGGTTCGCCCAGCTCTATCGCATCCCGCTGGACGGCGCGCGTCCGGCGCTGCTCGTCGGGAACGGAGCCGTGGGGTCGTGGTCGGTGGACGGCGCCGGCGCGATCGCTTTCTCATTCACGACTCCAGCCGAGCCGGCGACGTTGCACATCCTCGAGCCGGGAGGCGCGAACCGGCAGCTCCTCGCGCTGAACGGCGAGCTGCTTCGTGCGCACACGATTGCCGCCGTCGAATCGCTCACGTTCAAGTCGCGCGACGGACTCAGCGTTCAAGGGTTCCTCACGCTCCCGCTCGGCCGGACGAGCACCTCCCGGCATCCGCTGATCGTCGAGATTCACGGCGGCCCGCACGGCCAGCAGGGACCGGACTTCAATGGCAAGGCTCAGGTCTTCGCCAGCCACGGCTACGCGGTGCTGATGGTGAACTACCGCGGCTCCACAGGCTACGGCCAGAAATTCGCCGACGCGATCTTCAAGGATCAGGATGGCAAGGAGGCCGAGGACGTCATCGCGGGAGTAGACGCTGCGCTCAAGAAGTGGCCCTGGATCGACGGCGCGCGAATGGGAATCGAGGGCGGAAGCTACGGCGGCCAGCTCACCGACTGGATCATCACGCGGACCACGCGCTTCAAGGCCGCGATCCCGATCGCCGGGATTTCCAATCTCGTCAGCTTCAATTACATGTCGTACTACCACGACTATCTCGCGGTCGAGTTCGGCCGCTATCCCACCGAGGGAGCGCTGATGGACACGCTCTGGGCGCGGAGCGCGCTCCGCTACGCGAATCGCGTGAAGACGCCGACGCTGTTCGTCCACGGGGAGAACGACAACGACGTGCCGATCGCGGAGGACGAGCAGTTCTACATCGCGCTGAAGGACGTGGGCGTGGAGACGAACATGGTCCGCTATCCGCGCGAGGGGCACGGCGTGCGGGAAACGCAGCACGTCGCGGACCTGATCGAGCGGAGCATGGCGTGGTACGACCGTTGGTTTGGGCCGAAGGTTCAGCCGTAGCGGTCAGGGCGCGGCCAGCACCTCGTCCAGCACGGCCTGCACTTCGACGACCTCGTCTTCGTTCACGAGATGGCCCATCCCCGGATAGAGCGTGCGTTTGACGCGTGCCCCGAGCCGGCTGAACACGCGTTCGCTCTCGAGCACGCGTTCCTTCGGAATGTGACCGTCCACGTCGCTGCATCCGAGAAACACCGGCGTGCCGCGGAGTGAATCGGTGACGTCATCCCATGTGGTGCCTGGCGGGCCGATCAGTCCGCCGCTCAAAACGAGCACGCCGCCGTAACGCCGCGGGTGGCGGATGGAGAACTCCGATGCCAGGCACGCGCCCTGCGAAAAACCGAGCAGGACGATCTTGTGCGCCGGATGGCCGTGCTCGATGAGATCGACAACGAGCGACTCGATCACGGCGAGTCCGGAGCTCAGTCCCGGCTCGTTCTGCTCTCGTGGTGCGAGGAAGCTGAACGGGTACCAGCTCCCGCCGGCGGCGGCCGGGGCGACGCATGCGATGCGAGGGCGGCGGATGGCGGCGCAGAGTGAGAGGATGGCGTCCGGTCCGGCGTTGCGGCCGTGCACCATGATCATGACGGCGTCGGCACTGTCGAGGGGAGCGCCGGCGTGGACGACGGGTTGATCGGCGTGAGGTTCCATCTCAGTAACGAACCGGGGGGAGCGCCTCTTCGATCTCGGCGCGCTTCGCCTCTTCCCACGGCGGCAGCTTGAGCCCGCGCCCGAGCTGCTCGACGGGCTCGTCGACCATGAATCCGGGGGCCATGGTCGCGACCTCGAACAGCACGCCCCCGGGCTCGCGAAAGTAGATCGACTGGAAGTACGAACGATCGATCACCGGCGTGACCTGGATGCCTGCGCGGACGAGCGCCTCGCGCAACTGCAATTGCTCACCGGACTCGGCGATCGCCACGGCCACGTGGTGCACCGTGCCCACGCCGTTCTTCGCGCGCACTCCATCCGGTGATGTGAGGATGTCGATGGACTTGCCGGGCCCCAGTCCATTCACCGACACCCGCCGGCGTCCCTCCATTTCCTCGGCGAGATCGAAGCCGAACCACTCGCGCATGAACGCCAGCGTGGGAGCGGGATCGTCCACCGTCATCGTCACGCTGTGAATGCCGCGCACGGCCGACGCCGCGTCGATGTCGTTGGCGAGCCACGGCGTGCGCGTGTCGCCGGCGGTGGCGACGAGCTCGATGAGCAGTCCCGAGGGATCGGCGACGACGATCGATTCCTCGCCGAATCGCGGCGGCGCATCGGTTACGGTGAAGCCGCGGGCGCGGAGCCGCGTCTTCCAGGTATCGAGGGACCCGGCGGGAACGGAGAACGACGTAACGGTGACTTGGCCGGCGCCCTTGATGCCCGCCGGGACTCCACGCGTTCTATATGGAAATGTGGTCCAGAGTGTCCCGGGCGTTCCGCGCTCGTCGCCGTAATAGAAGTGGTAGACACCGCGATTGTCGAAGTTGACCGTCTTCTTCACGAGACGGAGTCCGAGGGCGTCGAGGCTGAAGTCGAGATCGGCCTGCGCGTCGTCGACGGTTGCCGTCACGTGGTGCAGCCCGAGGATCGGAAAGCTCATGCGGGATATGTAAGCAGGGGCGCAAGCGTTGACAGGGGAGCAGCTACTCAACGAGACTATTCCGTCGCCCTCAATGGAGCAAGTGCTGCTGCAGCCGATCGACCGACTGTACTCGAGTGTCGCCAGGAATCCACACGCCACTGCCATCGCGGGCATCGCCGCCGGCGACGTGACAAGAGGCGTGACTTATGCCGAGCTCGGGCGCGCGGTCGCTGCGCTCGCCGCTGCGTTTCAGGATCTCGACGGTGCGCCGGGCAGCCGCGTGGGGATCTGTCTTCCGAACACTCTCGAACATTTGCTGGCCCTGCTCGCGACGTATGCCGCGGGGAAGGTGTGGGTGCCGCTGAGTCCACGGAACGCCCGCGCAGAGCTCGACGCGATGATCGCGGCGACTCGTCCCACGATCATCGTCGACGACGCATCGACCGTCCGGAGACTCATGGCGGAGTGGGACGGCAAGGAGCCGGTGCGCATCGAGCGCTCCGCCGAAGACGCGCAGATCATCAAGTTCAGTGGCGGGAGCACGGGCGCTCCGAAGCCGGTCGTGCAGTCGCTGCGCTGCGTCAACGCCCAGGCCGACGGCATCCGGGATTTCTTCGAGTTCCGCGGTGATGACGTGAACCTGATCGCCGCGCCGCTCACGCACGGCGCGTCGTGCTTCGTGCTGCCGATCCTCGAGGTGGGCGGGCGGCACGTGCTGCTGGAGACGGCGAAGCCGAGGGCGGTGTTCGATGCGATCGCTGCGCGTGGGGTGACCACTCTATACGCACCACCGACTCTCTTGTATGCGCTGATCGAACACGCGGACGTGACGCGCGCCGACCTGCACACGCTCCGCCACGTGATCTACTCGGCGGCGCCGATGCCTCCGCAACGCATTCGCGATTGCCAGCGTGCGCTCGGCCCGGTGATCGAGACCGCGTACGGGCAGGTGGAGGCGCCGCAGATCATCGCGGCGATGCGGGCGCGCGAGCTGCTGATCGAGGAAAACCTGACCTCGGTCGGCCGGCCGTCATCGGTGGCGACGGTCGGGATCATGGGTCCCGAAGGGAAAATGCTGCCGCCGGGCGAGGTGGGCGAGATCGTCGTGAGCGGCCCGCTGCTCATGAGCGGATATCTCGATCGCGCCGAGGAGACGGCGCGGACGATCGTGGACGGGTGGCTGCACACGGGCGACCTGGGGACGATCGACGGCCGGGGCTACCTGTTCATTCGAGGACGACTGCGCGAAGTGATCAACAGCGGCGGGTTCAAGGTGTTTCCGGGCGACGTCGAAGCCTCCCTTGCGCGTCATCCCGCGGTGGCCGAGTGCGCGGTGTTCGGCATGGACGATCCCAAGTGGGGCGAGGCGGTGAATGCGGCGGTGGTCGTGCGGCCGGGAGCGGGAGTGAGCGGTGAGGAGTTGATTTCATGGGTCAAGGGCGAGCTGGGGTCGGTGAAGGCGCCGAAACGAGTCTGGTTCGTCGAACGGCTGGAGCGGAATGCGGCAGGGAAGGTGAGCCGGGCGGCGGTCAAGTGGTCGGTGGCACCCGATCGCATACCTCCAACGATGTAGTGCTGGACACCCTTCCGTGCGATGGTCGCGCGTCGTGCTCCGGGCTACCGTGCGTGAGGGTGTGTCCATGTCACGAAAAGAGAGGCGACGTGTCGACGAAATCAGTGCCAGCCGCCGGAGATCCGGCCGATCGAAATGACCACATCAGCCGCGCGCGGCTGATCGAATTGCTCAACGAAGACTTGGCGAGAGAGTATCAGGCCATCATCGCGTACGTCGTGTACTCGCAGGTGCTCAAGGGCGCGCAGTACATGTCGATCGCGAAGGAGCTCGAAGCCCACGCGGGCGAAGAGCTGAAGCATGCCATCACCATTGCCAAGCAGATCGACTATCTGGGCGGCAATCCGACCGTGATCCCCAACAAGGTCAAGACGTCGGACAAGGCCCACGAGATGCTCCGCTTCGACCTCCAGAACGAAACCGACACGATCCGGGCCTATCGCGACCGCGTGCGCCAGTGCGAATCGCTCGGCGAGTTCGCGATGGCCGAGCACATACGCGCCATCCTCATGCAGGAGCAGGAGCACCAGATCGATCTCGCGACGGCACTCGGCGAGGATCCGCCGAACATGACGTCCTGAGCTGCCGGTCGTGTGCCCTCCCGTCCATGCGGGAGGGCACACGACTCATAGCAGCGAATCCGCGAGCCGCGCCACGTTCTGGGCCACCTTCACGGCGAACGGCCGGCGGTTCCATTCGTCCGCGTCGAGCAGGTCGCTGTCGGCGAAGTAGCGCGCCTGCACTCGCGCCAGCTCAGCGACGACGGCGGGATCGAACACCAATAGGTTGATCTCCGCGTTCAGCGCAAAAGAACGGATGTCGATGTTTGTCGTGCCGATCACGGCGACCTGGTCGTCGACGCTCCAGTGCTTGGCGTGGAGGAAGCGCGGCCGGTAAAGATGGATGTGCACGCCGGCGGCGAGGAGGTCTTCATAGTATGCGCGCTGCGCGAACTGGCTGAACGGCTGGTTCGCATGTTTCGAGACGACGAGGTGCACGGCAACACCGCGCGTCGCCGTGGCCCGGAGCGCCTGGAGAAACGGTTCGTCCGGAATGAAATACGGCGTGGTGATCACGACGGATTTGCGGGCGGCGTACATCAACGCGATGAACAAGTCACGCGTGTTCTCTCGCGGATAGCCCGGGCCGCTCGGCAGGACCTGCGCCACCGACGTCCCGGACACCGCGATGCCGGCGGCAAACTCCTGAAGATTCAGTCGCTGGTCCGTTTCGAGGGACCAGTCGGTAAGGAACACGGCCTCGAATTGCGCGACCACGGGTCCGGTCACGCGCGCCATCAGCTCTTCGTTCGGATACCCCACCACGAAGGTGGCATCGGCGAGGTTCTGCGAGCCGGTGTAGCCGACGAGTCCGTCGATGACGACGATCTTCCGGTGGTTGCGCAGGTCGAAGCGGCCGGCGCTCCGCCGGAACACTCCCGTGGGAAGCATCGCGCGAACGTCGACGCCTGCCGCGCGCAGGCGGGGGGCGAGGTGGGTGAGGCCGCGTTCGCCACCCACGGCATCTATCAACACGCGGCATTGCACGCCGCGCGCCGCCGCTCGCGACACGGCGTCGGCCACGCTTCGCCCCGTCGCGTCGTCTTCGAAAATGTAGAAGAGGAGATGTGCGTGGCGCCGCGCGCCGTCGAGATCGGCGATCAGGCGCGCGATCGAGGCGGCATAATCGTCCAGCAGCTCGACGCAGTTGTCGGCGAACGGCTCGAAGTCGCCGGTGGCGTACGCAAGCGTCGAGACGGATTCGTATGCAGGCGGAACAGTGCCCAGCACCGAACCTTTGGCGAGCAAACGTACTTCCGACTGGCGGATGACTCGCGACGCGCGCGCCTGTTTGTCGCGGCGGAGCTGGGGGACGCGGATGCGGCCGAACAGCGCGTACAGGATCAGGCCGGGCCAGGGCAACAGAAAGATCAGCAGCAGCCAGGTTCGTGTGGCTGCCGACGTGCGCCGCTGGGGGACGTACACGAGCATAACGAGTCGAATGACCCACTCGCTGATGTAGTACAGGGTTTCGATGAGCGTCGTCGTCATGTTCAGATTTCGAGCTGAGTGCCCAGCTCGACGACCCGATTGGGTCTCAATCCGAAGAAGGCGGAGATCGGAGTCGCATTGCGATGCATGAATCCGAACAGGTGCTCACGCCAGTTGGCCATCCCCGGCTTGCGGGACGGCACGACCGTCTCGCGGCTGAGATAGTAGGTGGTCTCCGTCGGCGTGAGTGCGAGCCCATGCGGCTCGGCAAGGCGGAGCAGCGCGGGCACGTTCGGGTGTTCCATGAACCCGTAGCGGCCCGCCACTCGCCAGAAGCCGTTCCCGAGAGAGGCGACGTCGATGCGTTCGCGCGAGTGGATATAGGGAACGCGTTCGGTAATCACGGTCAGCAGCACCACCGTTTCATGCAGGATCCCGTTGTGTTTCAGGCTCTGCAGCAGCGCCGGCGGCACGTCCTCCGCGGCGGCATGCATGAAGACCGAAGCGCCGTGAGCGCGCGGCGGCGGATTGCCTGCGATCGAGGCGATGAACGAAGTGACGGAAACGGCGTGTGCGTCGTACGCGGCGTGCAGCAGCGCCCGGCCGCGGGTCCACGTCGACATCAGCGTGAAGACCACGGCGGCGATGACGAGCGGGAACCAGCCTCCCTCGGCGATCTTGATCAGGTTCGCGCCCAGAAATGCGGAGTCCACGAGGAAGAGCGCGGTGGCCACGGCGCCAACCAGCGGAACCGACCATTTCCACGTACGTCGCGCCACGATCGCGAACAGCATGGTGGTGATGGTCATGGTGCCCGCGACGGCGAGGCCATACGCCGACGCCAGCGCATCGGACCTGCGGAACGCCAGCACGACGGCGAGGCACGCGAGCATCAATATCCAGTTGAGCCCCGGAAGGTAGATCTGGCCGATTTCACTCGACGAGGTGTGCACCACGCGAACTCGCGGGAGGTAGCCGAGCTGGGCGGCCTGCGCGGTCATCGAGAACACGGCGGCGATGAGCGCCTGCGATGCGACTACCGTCGCGGCCGTGGCCAGCGCCACCATGGGATAGAGGGCCCACGCGGGGACCGCGTTGAAGAACGGGCGCCCGGCCGCCTCAGGGTGCTGCAGAAGCAGCGCGCCTTGACCGAGGTAGCTCAGGACCAGGGATGGAAAAGCCAACAGATACCACGCAAGACGGATCGGACGAGTGCCGAAGTGGCCCATGTCCGCGTACAGCGCCTCGACCCCGGTGAGACACAGGACCACCGCACCGAGCACGACGACTCCGTGCCATCCGTTGCTGACGAAGAAGCGCACGGCCCAGCGCGGGTCCAGCGCGGCCAAGGCCGCGGAGCCGTGCGTCGCCAGGCTCCAGACGCCGAGCGCGGAGATCGCGACGAACCACATGGCGAGGATGATCCCGAACACCGCCCCCAGACGGCCGGATCCGAATCGCTGGATCGAGAACAGGCCGACGAGGATCACCAGCGCGAGCGGAAGAACGAAGGGATGCAACACCGGCTCGGCCACCTCGAGCCCTTCGATCGCGCTGAGTACCGAGATCGCCGGCGTGATGATGCCGTCGCCGTAGAGCAATGCGGTGCCGACGAAGCCGACCGCGAGCACGAGCCAGACGGCGCGTCCCTTCGATCGTGACGGATTGGCATCGGTCCGGCGCGTGCCGAGTGCCAAGGTGAGCAGCGCGAGGATTCCGCCTTCGCCGTTGTTGTCGGCCCGCATGATGATCGCGATGTACTTGACGCTTACCACCACCACCAGCGACCAGACGAAGAGCGAAACCGCCCCCATGACGTTGCCGGCGGTGGGAGGGACCGCGCTCGGGCCGTTGAAGCATGCCTGAAGCGCGTACAGCGGGCTCGTGCCGAGATCTCCGAACACGACGCCGAGCGCGCCAAGCGTCAGAATGCCGAGGCGGCGCTTCGCGCGCGCGCCGGTATGCGATGCCGCCGGCGGCGTGGCCGTCAAAAGGAGCGCGCCTGGTTCAGAAGCCCACCTCCGAGAAACCGGCCGCCGGCAGAACGCCGTTCAGCGCTGTCGAACCGCACTCGTAACTATATATATCCGCGCGGAACTGCGGGTCCCAATCCCCGATAAGTATCAGGTCGCGCCGGCATGCTTGCTCGGGATCGGAACTTGTGCCAGCCTACGGCTCCTGCCCGTCGCACGCCACCGACGCCTTTCTCTCTCCAGACAATGCGAATTGCACCGCTCCTGCTGGCCGCCGCCGTTCTGGCGCCGCCCGCCGCCGCCCAGTCGACCGCCGCCTCGAGCGCCTCGACACAGTCCGCCGCCGCCAAGCCGACCCTCACGCCAAAAGATATCGCCAAGTGGGAGCAGCTCGGCGCCCCGCGCCTCTCCGCAGATGGCGCCTGGATTTCGTACACGATCACCCGCGGCAACGAGGAGAACGACCTCCGCCTCCGCGGCGGCGCGCGCGACACCACGGTCGTGATTCCGTACGGAATCCAGCCCGCCTTCGCCGCGAACTCGCGGTGGGCGGCGTCGCTCGTCGGCATCGCACCCAAGGAGCGCGAGAAGCTCACCAAGGACAAGAAGCCCGTGCATAACTCGTTCGCCGCGATCGAACTGGCGACGGGCCGCACGATCAGCATCCCCGACGCGACGTCGTTCGCGTTCAGCGGTGAGGGCAACTTCGTCGCGGTCACCAAGTACGCGGCCGAGGGAAAGAAAGTCTCCGACGTGATCGTCCTCGATCTCGCCCGGGATGCGCGCGTGAGCTTTTCCAACGTCGGCGAGACGGCGTGGAACGAGGTCCGTCCGCTCCTCGCATTCTCCGTCTCGATGGAGGGAGGAACGGGGAACAGCGTCAACGTGTACGACGGCGCCACCGGCGTGGTGCACATCCTCGAGTCGTCACCGAACCTTTACCGCGCGCTGAGCTGGCGCCCGAAGAACGGGGAATTCGCGGCGATGCGCACCATCGCCGACAAATCATTCGCCGACACGGCTCACGTGCTCCTCGTGTGGGGCGATGTGGGTGGCAGTGCGAAACCGCGCGCGCTCGAGAGCGGCGTCCCGGCCGGAGCGCGCGTCTCGGAGACCCGCCACCCCTCGTGGAGCAGGGACGGCCGCACGATCTACTTCGGACTCAGGAAGCGCGAGCCCGCAGCCGACGCACCCAAGAAGAGCGACGAGAAGGTCTCCGACGTCGAGATCTGGCATACCAACGACGTTCACGTGATTCCCGAACAGCGCAGCGGCGAGCAGCGCGACCTGCGCGCGACGATGCTGGCCGAGTGGCGCGCGGACGGGAAGGTCGTGCCGATCGCCGCCGATGCCGCCGAAACGACGACGGTGCTGGAGGGCGATGCGTTCGCGGTGGAGACGAACCGGAAGTCGTACGCGTTCGGCCAAAAGTTCGGCAGGCGCGATGAGGATGTGGACGCTATTGATCTCTCAAACGGTGCGCGCAAAAGACTCTCTGCCAAGGCGCGCTTCTTCTATACCGGCGATCCGACCGGAGCGCGCGTCGCCCAGTTCGACGGCAAGGACTACTGGGCGATCGACGTGGCGACGGCCAAGCGCACCAATCTCACCGCCGCGCTCAAGGCCGACTTCGTCGATCGCGAAGACGACCATCCGAGCGACGTGCTCCCGCCGATCAACGGCGTGAGTTGGTCGAAGGACGGCACGCGGCTCCTCGTCTACTCCGGGACGGACCTCTGGTCGCTCGCGCTCGACGGCTCGGGCGGGAAGCGGCTGACCAACGGCGCGGGCGAGGGAACGCAGTACCGGCTCGTGAACTTCGGCGGCGGCGGATTCGGCGGGCCAGCGCAATCTGCGGCCGATCGCGCGGTGGACCTCACCAAGCCGGTCTATCTCTCGATGTACGGCACCAAGACGAAGAAGAGCGGCTACGCGCTGCTGCAGCCGTCGGGCGAAGTGAAGCGCCTCGTTTACGCAGACGCGCAGCTCGGCGGACTGGTCAAGGCCGACAGCGTCGCGCGGTTGGCCTATACGCGCCAGAGCTTCGACGAATCTCCGAACGTCTACGTGGCCGGCGCCGATCTCTCCAACGCCGCGCAACGCAGCGAGACGAACGCGTTCCAGAAGGACTATGCGTGGGGCAAGGCCGAGCTGATGGATTTCACGAGCGCGGTCGGCAGGCCGCTGCAGGCGATCCTGTACTACCCGGCCAACTACGATTCGAAGAAGAAGTACCCGATGATCGTGTACACGTACGAGCTGCTGTCGCAGGGCTATCACCGCTACGTGACGCCGCGTGAGAACGACTACTACAACGCCAACGTCTTCACGCAGAACGGATACTTCGTGCTGATGCCGGACATCGTCTTCCGGCCGCGCGAGCCCGGCATTGCCGTGTTGCACGCGGTGGAGCCGGCGGTGAGGGCGGTCATCGCCCGCGGCCTGGTGGATCCGGCGAACATCGGCCACTGCGGTCACTCGCAGGGCGGATACGAAGCGTACTACCTCGCGACGCACAGCACGCTCTTCAAGACCGCCGTCGCGGGCGCCGGGATCACCGACATGATCAGCTTCGCCGGCCAGATGCACTGGGGCTCGGTGCCCGAGTTCGATCACTGGGAGACGGGGCAGTTCCGCATGCAGGTCGCGCCGTGGGAGGACATGGCCGCGATGATCAAGAACTCGCCGCTCGACAAGGTTCAGGTGATGCCGGCCAAGAGCATCCTCATGGAGATCGGCGGCGACGATCCCACGGTCGACATGCGCCAGGGCGTCGAGTTCTACAACTACGCGCGCCGCGCCGGCAAGGACGCGGTGATGCTGCTTTATCCGGGCGAGGGACACGGACTCGGCAAGAAGGAGAACGCCGTTGACTACGAACGGCGCATTCTCCAGTGGTTCGGCTACTGGCTCAAGGGCGAGGCGCCGGCGAAGTGGATCACGGATGGGCAGACGTGGTTGGAGCGGAAGGCGATTCTCGACGCGAACAAATGAGAGGGAGAGTGGGAGTGGGAGGACTCGCACTCCCACCAGACCCGATTCCGCCGTCATGGGGTAGTACACCTCATGCCGACCGGCCCGCACCGCACCAAGCGCCGTCCCTGGCGCACCGTATCCATGCTCGCGGCGGCGGCACTCACGATGCTGCCGATCGCGGCTCGACGCGCGAGCGCGCAGAGTCATTTCGCCGAGATCGACGCGTACGCCGATGCCGCGCCCGCTTCGGTCGAACGGTCCGTCCCCACGCTCGCCGCCTACCTTGCCCGCGGCGGCCGCGACGACCTCACACGCACGCGCGCCGTGTATCGCTGGGTTACGCGCCACATCGAATATGACGCAGCCGGATTCCGAACCGGCAATTACGGCGACCTGAGTGCGGAGGGAGTGCTGCGTCGCAGAGTCTCGGTCTGCGACGGCTACGCCAATCTCGTCCAGGCGCTCGGCGCGGCCATGGGGCTTCAGGTCGACATCGTCACGGGATGGTCCAAGGGATACGGCTACAATACCGGCGAACGGTTCGACGGTCGCACGAATCATTCGTGGAACGCCGTGCGCGTCGGCGGACGCTGGCGCCTGATGGATGCCACCTGGGGGAGCGGCTATCTCGACGAACGCATGAAGTTCTTTCGGGATTTTCAGGAACACTATTTTCTCACCGCGCCGGACGCGTTCGTCTTCGATCACTTTCCCGCGGACCCACGCTGGCAGCTCGTGGACCGCCCGCTCTCGCTGGCGGAGTTTGCGGACCTGGTGTACCTGCGGCCGCTCTTCTTTCGGGCGGGCTTCAAGATCGTGAGTCACAGCCACGCGCGCATCGCAGCCGACGATCGCGTCACGGTCACGCTCGGTGTGACCCAGCCGGTCGAGATCATCGCGGAGCTCGTCGATCCCGCTACGGACCGGCGGATCACGGGAGAGTTCGTCTTCGCGCAGGTGGACGACACACACGCCGAAATCAGCGCGGCCTTCCCGCACGCCGGCGACTACATCGTTCGCGTGTTCGGCAAGGCTCGCGGCGCGACGGGTCCGCTCGGATGGGTCCTCGACTATCGCGTGGAGGCGTCGCGCGGTACTCGCGACGCTGCATTTCCGACTCCGTACAGCAGCTTCGCGTCGAGAGGAGCCTGGCTATTCGAGTCGCTCGACGGGGCGCTCCACATCGGCCACAGTTATCGCTTCAGGTTGCGCGTGCCCGGAGCAATCGAAGTGATGCTCGACAACGGTGGTCGTCGCACCATGCTCGCGCGGGTCGGCGACGAGTTCTCCACCGAGACGAACGCGGCGCCGGGCCCATCCGTGATCTATGCGAAGTACGGTGTGGGCGGAGACTATCTCGGCTTGCTGAGATACGTCGGGCGATGAACAGTTCGCGCGCCTTGTCCGGATCAGCGCCGCATGGCACGAAGATGGTGAAACAGGTCTCACGCCGACGTGTGAGTTCGCCCGGTGACGAACCACGACATCACTCCGCCCGTTCCGCCGGTCTCCAGAACTCCGCGCTTCTCGAGCACGAACGGCGCGTCCAGTAGCTGCCGGGTGCTCTCCGACACCTGCACACGCCCGGCCACGCCGTGGGATTCCATGAGGCTCGCGGTGTTCACGGCGTCACCCCATAGATCGTAGACGTACATGCGCTTGCCTATGACGGCCCCGACCACGGCACCCGTGGCGATGCCGATGCGCACCTGCAGCGTGTGGTCTGTGCGTTCATTGAAGCGGTCCAGCGCGATGACCATGTCGAGCGCCAGGTGCGCCGATTGCATCGCACAATCGGTCGATGAGATGGGTACGCCGCAGGCGGCCATGTACGAGTTCCCGAGCGTCTTGATCTTCCTCAGGCCCCGCTCCCGCACGAGATAGTCGAAGCTGGTGAAGATTTCGTCGAGCAGGATCGCCAGTCGCTCCGGCCCCGCCGATGGTGCGAGGTCGGTGAACCCTGTGATATCCGCGATCAACACCGTCACGTTCTCGAAACTCTCCGGCGTGACGTCGGGCCGCGCCTGAAGCCGCCCGGCAATCGAATCGGGCGGCACGTGTAAGGCGAGCCGCTCGGACACCTGCCGCTCCGCCACCACCTGCTCGAACAGTTTCTTCAGCTCGTCGTTCTTGCGGCGGAGCGCGGCGTGCAGCAGCCGGACCTCCAGCATGTTGTGCACGCGCGTCAACACTTCGGCCACGTCGAACGGCTTGCCGATGAAGTCTTTTGCGCCTGCCTTGAGCGCGCGCAGCTTGTGATCCGGCTGCGCCGTGATCACGAGAACCGGCAGATAGCCGCCCTTCTCGACCTGCTTCAAGTCCTCCATCACCTGGAATCCGTCCTTGCCGGGCATCTGGAGATCGAGCAGGATCAGGTCGTAGCAGTTCTTAGCGTGCAGGCCGCAGACCACATTCGAGTCGAGCGTGGATGTGACATTGGCATATCCGGCGCTGCGCAGTATCACGTCGAGCAGCTTGACGTTGGCTGGCTTGTCGTCGACGATCAGGATCTTCGCGTCGAGGACCCCGTCGTGAATGGTCGCCGAAGCCGGAGCGCCGACGGCCGGGAAGACGGCCGGGAAGACGACCGGCTCCGCGTTCACTCCGCTGCTCCGCTCAGGTGCTTCGCTTCATCCACCCGGTCCGCGTCACGAATGTCCTGCGCGAGCTGCATCGCGATCTGGCCCGCCTCCGGAGCCGCCGAGCCCGCACTCATCTGCTCGTACGTGGCCTCGGTCCTCGCGTTCCGGGCGCTCTTCGATCGGTCGACGCTGTCGTCGCCGGGCATCTCCACGCGTAGTTCGTCCAGAATCATCAGCAGCCCGGCGGCGATCGGCAGGGCGAGAAGGGCGCCCATGATGCCCATCAACGTTCCCCCGGCAAGGAGCGCGAGGATGACCACCGTCGGCGATAACCGCAGCACCTGCCCGTACACCCGCGGGACGAGGATCCGGCTCTCGAACTCCATATAAACCATGAAGGCAAACAGCACCGCGCCGGCTACCGGCAACCCGCGGGGAAGCGCGGCGAGGACCGCGGGGAGGATGACGAGCAGTCCTCCGATGAAGGGGATGACGTCACACAACGCCGCGAACAGCGCGAGCGACAGGGCGTTCGGGATCTTGCAGGCAACGAGGAGCACAAAGGCGAAGACACCGATTGCCGCGGACGTGATGAACTGCCCGCGCATGTAGCCGCCGACGATGGTCTCCATGTTCTGGAGAATGCGCGCCAGCCGCATGTGGTATTCGCGCGGCACGATCGCGTAGGCCACGCCCCGCACACGCTTGCCGTCCGCGAGCAGATAGAATGCCAGCACCAGCGTCGTCGCACCGTATCCAACCAGCATCACGGCCTGCGAGGAATAACCCATCAGGTTCTGCTCGATGCGAGCGAACGTCTGCTCGATCCCCGCGTTCTGCACGATGTGAGCGAGTGGCACGGTAACGCCGCGCTCGTTGAGGAACGCGATCAACCGCGTGCGAAGAGCCGGCGCGTCGTGCACCATCTGCGTGACCTGCTCGATGATCGGCGGGAGGGTCAGGAAGAGTAGGAGCGCCGCGATCGCGCTCAACGCGACAAAGAGAAGGATAAGCGCGTACATGCGCGCGATCCCGCGCTTCTCCATCCGTTCGATCAGCGGATTGAATGTCCCCGCGAGGATCAGCGCGACGAGCAGAACCAGCCCGACGGTCCGGAGCTGGTACACCAGCCACATGCCCACGATCGTCGCCACGACCAGGGCGATCGACCTTGGTGTGATGACGTCGTGCCTGTCCTGCGTGAGGTCCCTCATGCACTTCCTGCGCTGACCGTGACGGGCGTACGCTCTCGATCAGCAAGGGCGTATCATTCCTTCTCAGTCTAGCGAAGGCGGAGTGTCATTCATATCAGCCGTCTGTGCTAGCGCGAACGAATCGGTGGGACCAGGCGACCTGCCGGCGGGTGTTCCTATTTGCCCGTCGCCTTCGTCGTCAGCTTCACCGATCCCGCCGCTTCCTGCGCCTTGACGTAATCCCACACGTCCTGCAACGGTACCGGCTCGAACTCCCCCGATATGAAGTCGTGAATTTCCAGCACCGTCATGCCGCGGCCAAGCACGGCGTTGAGCTCTCCCCCGATGTGCCCAGGGATATTCGAGGCCGCGCCGCCGCGACCGCCGCC
>PMYN01000162.1 GCA_003171215.1 Gemmatimonadota bacterium
CATCTCGACGTCATCGCGGCCAGTCCGCTCGTCCGCGCGCAGCAGACGGCGGCCATTGTCGCGAAGGCGTACCGGATCGCCGATGTCGAGACGACCTCGACGCTCACGCCCGACGCCCAACCGGCATCGTTCGCGAAATGGGCGCAGGCCTACGTCAACCACGACGTGGTGGCCGCCGTCGGCCACGAGCCGCACCTTGGGACACTCGTGACGTGGCTGCTCTCCGGACGCGCCGACTCGCACGTCGTGCTCAAGAAAGGGGGCGCGTGCCTGGTGGAATGCGACGGTGCGCCCGGCCTGGCGACCGGCCGGCTGCACTGGCTCCACACGCCGGCGATGCTTCGCCGGATGGCGGAGTAGCCGATCGTGCCGTAGGGCTCAGCGGGGATAACTTCCAACCATGTGCGGCCGGGCGAGCGACGCGATCGACCCCACGGGCTACGGCCCGTACGAGTTCTCGCATATTCGTATTCCCTGGCGAAAGCTCTACAACATCTCGCCGGGCCAGGAGATCCGGATCGCGCGCCGCGTCGACGGCGCACCGGATCACCGCTACGTGCGATGGGGCTTGGTACCGTTCTTCGCGAAGGCGGAACCCGACCAGCTCCCGGTGTGGAAGTTCCCGACGTTCAACGCGCGGAGCGAGGAGCTCGAGCAGAAAGCGTCGTTCCGGCACACGCTCAAACGCCAGCGCTGCCTCGTCCTGATCAACGGCTTCTACGAGTGGACCGGCGAGAAGGGCCACAAGACGCCGCATTACGTCTTCCTGCCCGACTACCGGCCGTTCGCGCTCGCGGGTCTGTGGGATCGGTGGACGTCGAAGGACGGCGCGCTCGAGCTCGTGAGTTGCACGGTCCTGACGCGAGCCGCGGGCGACTTCGTGCGCGCGCTGCATTCGCGCGAGCCGGTGATCCTGCCGGAAGATCGCTACGACGCCTGGCTCGACGAAGGGAACGCGAACTGGCAGCGCGTGTTGAAGGGCGGGGACGAGCCGCCGCTGCAAGAGTACGTGGTGAGCGGCTACCTCAATCGTCGCGGCGCCGAAGGGCCGGAGTGCATTTTGGAGGAGCGAACGAGGGGAAACTAGATTTCCCGAGTGAAACTGCTATTCGTTGCATGCGAACGGTGACGGTCCACTCCCTCTTCGGAGTTAGCATGACGGACGCAATGGGAACGTTCCGTATTGACATCGAGCTCGAAAACCCCGGGCACCGCGGGCCGCGTCGGCACGTGCCGGGCCTGCTCGTGGATACCGGATCGGAATTGTCCTGGGTGCCCGGACCGATTCTCGAATCGCTTCTCATCGAGCGGGTCAAGACCAAGCGTTTCCGGCAGGCGAGCGGCGCGGTGGTCGAGCGCTGGACGGGAGAGGTGAGAGTTCACGCGGCCGGCACCGTGACTCCCGACGAGGTGGTGTTCGGTGAACCCGACGACCTCGCGATCCTCGGGTCGCGCACGCTCGAAGGGCTGAATCTCATGGTCGACCCCGTCGGAAAGCGCCTCGTGGATTCCGGGCCGGCGCCCGCGGCCGCGGCGTAGCTCAGAACAACACCAAGCGGGCTCCGCCCCGGCCATTCCTGCGCCGAAGCGGAGCCCGCCTGTTACTCGCCCTGCTATCGCTATTTCGCCGCCGCCAGCTGCCCGATCACCGCCAAACCCAATGCCACGGCGAAGGAGGGGTAGGCGTGAACGAGCAGCCCGGCCAGGAGAATCGGAATCACGCTCACGAGTTTGGCCAGCTGAATCACGTAGCTCGTAACCAACAGAAGGAATGCGGCCGGGATGAGCAGCAGGCCACACTGGAGGGCATCGGCAAGTCCAATCTGTCCACGCAGAGAGTACCCCCGGCCACCGAGCAGCAGGAGACCCAAGCCGATGCCGCCGACGAGAAGAGGTCCCAATTCGATCCGATTCGCGGACGTCCTCGTTGATTTCACGACGGATGCTTCCAGCGCGATGAAGTCTCTGGCGACGCTGCAACAAGGAAGTTGGACATCCCATACAACAGATAGCTTCGAACGTTCTGTTCCGCCATGATCGCATGCCGTTTCAGTAAGTGCTGCCGACACAATCCAGCCAGTTGCCTTGACAGCCTATCCAACTGCACAGATGGAGGACGCGTCGCGGCGGGCCGCCGCGTACGACGGCGAGTACTGATAGTGGCGTCACGCTTGCGTACATCGCCTGGTCGCTCGTACCGTAGTACGCGTAGCACGCACTCCCACAGGCGAGCCATCTCGGTGCAGGCCGACGGTTCTTCGAACTTCGCAGCCCACCTTGCCGACAGATTCCGTGTCGAGCGGGAAGTTGGGCACGGCGGTTGGGGCCTCGTATACGAGGCGCATGACCTGCGCAACGACCGGCGAGTCGCGATAAAGCTGCTGCGCAGCGAGTTCGCCGGCTCGGTGAGCGACGCCCGCTTCAAGCGCGAGATCGAGATTCTCTCGCGCCTCGATCACCCGCACATCGTCGCGCTGTATGAGTGGGGCGAGTTCAACGGCGCTCCGTGGTACTCCATGTCGTTCGTGGACGGCGAATCGCTCAGCCAGCGACTCGAACGCGAGGGCCCGCTCTCGATCGCGGAGGCGCTTCGCATCGCCCGCTGTGTCGCAGAAGCGCTCGCGCACGCGCACGCCGTCGGCATCGTGCATCGCGACATCAAACCGGCAAACATTCTGCTCCGGCACGGCGACGTGCTGGTGGCCGACTTCGGTATTGCGCGCAGCATCAGCCGTGCGGCCTCGCTCGACTCGATCTCATCCTCCGGAGTGCAGATCGGGACGCCAACCTACATGAGTCCCGAGCAGGCAACCGCCGACAGCGACGTCGACGGCCGGTCCGATATCTACTCACTCGGCTGCGTGCTCTACGAAATGCTCGCAGGGGAGCCGCCCTTCAGCGGATCAACTTCGACGGCGCTCGTGGCGCGGCACGTGCTCGATCCCGTACCGCCGCTCGGAACAGTGCGCCCCTCCGTTCCGAAATCCGTGGAGGACGTCGTCTATCACGCGCTCAGCAAGTCGCCCGCGGACCGCTTTCAGACGGCCGCGGAGTTTGCCACGGCGCTTGGCGCGGTTGCTGACCAGCCGAACCTGTCCGTGGTGGCAGCGCCGAAACGCAAGAACCGCGCGGTGCTCACGGGCGTCGCGCTGTCGCTCGTGCTCGTGGGTGCATGGATCGCGGCGCGGTCGGCGATCGCGGGAAGCGAGGCGCGGGCCGTCGCGGCGGCCGACACCTCGCGATGGGCGGTGTTTCCGCTCGATCGAGAGTCCGGCGCCCGCGCGATTCCGGACGGCGACGCCGCAGTCCGGCGTGCCCTGCTGCGCTGGAGCGGACTTCAGCTGCTTGACTTGAGCGCGCTCCACGATGTGACGAAGGGAGACGCGCAACCGCTCGGTACGGCGAAGGCTCGGGCCGCCGCGCTCGCGCTCCATGCAGGTCGTTACGTGCTCGGGTCGTACTCCTCGAATGGCGCCGATGGTGTTCGTATCCACGCGGCGCTCTACGACGTCACACGCGATCAGCTCCCGCTCGCGGAGGCGACCGAGGCAACGACGCTCGATCCGGCCGCGATCGAGGCGGCGCTAACTCATCTGATAAGCCGGCTTCTCTTTCGGACCAGCGACGAGAAGACGCTGGCGGATGGATTCGTTGGCACCGCGTCGCTGCCCGCACGGCAAGCGCTTCTCAACGGGCTGCAGGCAATCCAGCGATGGGCTCTCGCCGACGCCGATTCGCAATTTGCGGCCGCCACACGCTTCGACCCGCGCTTTGCACGAGCTTCGCTCTGGCTTGCTCTCTCGCGCGTGTGGTCGAATCGGCCAGCCGCGACGTGGAGCTTCGCCGCCCGAGCCGCCGGCGTTGGCAACGAGAGCCTTTCGCCGGGAGACAAGACAATAGCCGGCGCACTTGTCGCGCTTGCGGGCACGGACAGGCCGCGCGCCTGCGCGTTGTGGGAAGGCCTCACGAAGAGTGAGCCGGCAGAGTTCGCAGCGTGGTACGGTGCAGGGCACTGCCTGGAGCGCGACCGGACGGTGGTGCGCGATGGGCGGAGCGTGAGCGGCTGGAGCTTTCGCAGCGGGTACCACACGTCGCTTCGCCGCTACCAGCGCGCGTTCGAGCTCAATCCTGCGGTGCTCGGCGCGTTGCGGGACGACGCGTTCGAGCGCGTGCGGCGCCTGCTGTGGACGAGTGGCACGGACATTCGCATCGGCACGAGTGCGCCTCCGGGCCGGCAAACGTTCCTCTCATTTCCATCCATAGACCGCGACACGCTGGCGTTCGTCCCGTTCCCGGCCGATAAAATCAACGCCGCGGATCCTGCGACCATGCGAATGATTCCGCGCTCGGTCAGCATCGCCGTCCAGCGCCAGCGTGTGCTCTTTCGCGACATCGCGGCGGAGTGGGCTGCGTCGGATCCGCGCAGCGCCGAGGCGCGCGAGGCGGTCGCGATGTCGCTGTTCCTGCTTGGCCAGGCGGAAGCGATCGACACACTGATGCGCGCGAAGGCGCTGGCGACCGATTCGAAGGAACGTCAGCGCGTGACGGAATCCGAAGTATGGATGCGGGCGCAGTTTGCAATTCCCGATGATCTCCCCGCACTGCGCCATGCGCGCGAACTGGCGGATTCGCTCTTGCGCCACAGTGGTGCAGGGCCGGGCGACCCGCACACACTCGCGAGTCTCGCGGCGCTGACGGGGCGCGCGTTCGCCGCCGAGGCGATCGAGCGCGGTGTCACGAACCGGACGCTGAGCGAGGCCGCCACGCCCGTGGCGTCGCTGTCGCGCTCGCTGCTCGTGTTCGCCGCGTTCGGGGGGCCGGGCGATTCGTTGCACGTGCTGGAAAGACGGATCGAGTCGCTCATCGCATCGGCGATACCTGCCGAGCAGCGCGCAGCGGCGAGATCCGAGGTGCTCGGCCGTGCGGCGCAGATTGCGTTTCCGAGTGTCGTGCTGGGTTCGGTGTCGGCGCTCGGCGCGAGCGGACTGTATCTGCTGACCGCAGAGGGATCGTTTCTCAAGGGCGACACGAGCGCGGTCAGGCACGAGATGGAGAGCATCCGGCGCGGCCGCGAAGCCTATGGCGCACAGTTGACTTTCGACGGCCTCTATCCGGAGGCGTGGCTGATTGCGAAGACCGGCGACGCGAATGCCGCGATCGCATGGCTCGACCAGCTGCTGGTGAAGTTGCGCGTGACACCGTCACCCATCGATCCCATCCAGGCCGCGGCGTTGGTGCACGCGATGGCGCTTCGAGCGGAGCTCGCGGCTCAGGTCGGCGATACGCGCGCGGCGAGACGATGGGCTGCGGCGGTCGCGGAGCTCTGGTCGGGCGCGGATGAGTTTCTGCAGCCGACCGTGGCGCGAATGCGAAAGTTGGCGAGTCCCTGAACGGCTCGAGAGGTGGATCCACGCTCTTCGACGCGAACTCACACGCAGGAGGTGCAGTGAAAAATCAACGACGCCAGGCGGTGACGATCGCCATCGCGTGCACATGTGCAGTGCTTGCCGCGGTCGCATGCGGCGGTCCCAAACCCGCACAGAAGGCGCTCACGGCGGCAGCCATGCCGGAATGTCCGCACGATCACGCGGATTCGATGTCGCACGGTCGCTTCGCGAAGGTCGTCGCGTTCGCAGGCTTGCGCACCGACGTGCCGGAGTTTCACGATTGTCAGAGGTTCATCGCCGATGTCGGCAAGGGTCCCGAGTATCATGATCTCGAGGCTATCTTCGTCAGCAATCTCGACTCCGTGTTCGGAGTGAGGACGGGCAACGGCGATCTCGTCAGCGCCGCCACGACCGCGCTGGTGACGAAGGGAGTCCCGGTGGCGGTCATCTACTCGGAAGGCAACTACGATCAGCTTGGTATCGTGCAGGGGTACGACTGCCTCGTGATGCAGCGGAAGAAGACTTCCGGATACGAAGCCTGGATGATTCCCATCAATTCGACTGCGGACTGCAACGGTCTATCGCATCCGGCGCCGGGAATCGGAACGAAGCTCGCCGTGGATACGATTGCGCCGCAGAACAACAACGGAAAGGTCGACGAGGTGCCACCTGTCGCGCGCTGGGACTGGGATCCCGTCAAGAAATGGCACTACATCGGACTGAAGTGCGCCACGAGCTGGTGTGAAGTGCACTGGGAGACCGGGACCTTTCATTCGTCCGTTACCTACGTGTCCAACGGCGCGAACGATCAGGTGTACCGCGTGAAAGGCTGGTACGACGAGCAGTATCTGGCGGCGCCACAGAACAGCCTTGGCTCCGTGCTGCCGGACGGAGCGATCGGAACCGTCGTGCCGGTGCCCGAGCTTGGCGCGCGCACGGTTAAACACTACTCGCAGACGGACAGCACGTGGGTTCGGGTCGCGTGGGTGTTGCTCGACGTTCCGTCCGACAAGTACTACAAGAAGTATGGATACGAGGCCACGACCGTCGCGGCTGCCGTGAGCAAGGGAACCCGTAACGAAGTGTCGTTCTGCCTTCAGACGACGACGAAATCGTGCGGGACCGACGTGACGTCGATCAAGAACTGTCCGGTTGATTCGGTGAACAACGGCACCTGGTATGCTCGCATCAAGAGTGCAAGCGGCGCGAGCCTGAAGTATTTCTGTGTGAAGTATCGTCCGCTGCCCGGCAACGTCCAGCCACCGGGAGTCGTGCGCTGGCGCTGGAAGATCAAAGATGAGACGATCTGGGTCAGCTGTCCGAACGGATGCTGCGAGGTGGATCCGGACCTCAGTTGATCGCTCGAAGCGTCGATGCCGTGAGGTGCGACCGCGCACGCGAAAGCCCGCCCCGGCCAAGAAGCCGAGGCGGGCCCAGTGCTCGCGCTGCCCCGCCTACTTCACCGCCGCGATCGGCACGTCGGCACCGGCGCTTTTGACGCTCACCTCGTACGGGGACACACTCCCCGTCTATTTCTTGAGCGTCGCTCCCGCCATCGTCGCAATCGCACCGAGTGTGGTCTGCGCCGCATTGAGCCCGAGGAGGAAATCTTTGTCGCTGAACGTCGAGTAGAGATCAGTCGGCTGATGATGGGTCGGATCCCAACCGGCCCCCATCTGGCTGCCGCGAATCATCTCGCGCAGGCTGATGGTCGCCACCAGGTCCTGAAATGGCGCGGAGTCCGTGTTCGTCATGTGCTGTCCGACCGCGGCGGGATAGTCGCTCGCGTACCGTTCGTTGGCAGTCGCAAATGTCCACGCCAGCTTCTGCGACTCGGTGACGAACTTCGAGGCCTCCTGGAACTCGACGTTCACGTCGGCTTCTGGGCTCTGCTCGCTGCTTAGAGTGCCATCCGCGCGCGGCATTCCGTGGTTGTAGAGCAGCATGTCATGCTGGACCATCCCGAGCCACCTGGGCTCCGGATATTTCCCGGAGCCCGGAGGATTCTCCTGCCCCTGCAGCGCCTGCCGCTGCGCGACTTACGCCTTGGCGCCATCGAGGCCGGTTTCCTCGTTGTTCCACAAGATGAACCGGATCGATCGCTCAGTGCGCACATCCGGGCTGCTGAAGATGCGCGCGAGCTCCATCACGAGCGCGGTGCCGGAGCCGTCGTCGTTTGCGGCCTCCCCCCATCCGCGGCCGTCCATGTGGCCGCCCACGATGTACATCTCGTCGGGGTGCGTCGTCCCGATCTTGGTGCAATACACGTCTTCGCGCGGTCCCGGTGCGGTCGGCTGCGAATTGAGGCGGCGGAGTCTCAAGTCGGGCTGCGCAAGAGAGTCCGCGTTCGCACTCGTGGACGCGCGGTTGCCGAAGATCCGGCCACCGCCGGGCGCCGCGCTCGACGCGCCGCGCGCACCTGCGGCGGCACCACCTGGCTGTGCGCCCCTTCCACTGCCGGCTCCTCCTCCTCTCGCTGCCGCGGGAGCTGGCTCATACGTGTACTTGATGCGCTCCGTGTTCGTGCAGCCGTAACTCTTGAGTTGCGCCTCGATCCAGTCGATTGCGGCACGGTTCCGGTCGGTGCCCTGGACGCGATCACCGAACTGCGTGAGTCCCTTGATCGTGGCCTTGTACCTCTCGAGGTCGAGGTGCGCGACCATCGTCTTGATGTCCGGGTTCGCCTGTTCCTGGGGACCGCCGCCACGCTGGCCAAATGCCGGCGCCGTCATGACGATGATCAAGCTGCAACCCGCGACGATCGACTGCAGTGCACGCATGACGGATCTCCTGCTGGCGTTGATACTTCAAGAGAGATGGTGGAGTGAATCATGAGCTGCGCGTGCCGGTCGCACCCGCGAGACGGCTTCAGGGCTTCCCGATGCTCGTTCGCGTCCAGACCACGATTGTCGCGCACGTCCTCCCGAGCATCGTGAACTCCGATGGAACGGAATTGCCGCCGTATACTTCGACGGCCACGACGTCGGCGACCGGGAACGCCGAATCGAGATCACCTGCCCTGATCGGCGACCACGGCACGCGGTCGACGAACACGTTGACGCACGCGTCCTTCATCACCGCGACGGAACGCGTCGATTGAATCTGCGTGCCCCAATCCGTCGTCGTGACCTGTATTCCGGGCGCAGTACCCAACAGGTCCGAAAGCGCGCGCGGACGGAGACTGTCGATCATTTCGGGCGTGACAAAGTAGCCCATCCCCATCGCTTTCCGGTCGAGAAAGCCGGCCTGCTTCAGGCCGTTCTCCCGGGTGCCCTTGACTTGCACCGTCGCCAACGTCGGCGTGCTCGCCAAAAGCGTCACCGCAACTTTTCGTGGCTCGCGCCGCGTGAGTTCGACCGGCAGCGTGACGGATTCGTATCCGATCTTACGAATTACAAGCTCGCGTGTACCGGACGGGAGCGATCGCAGCGAGAACTCGCCTCCCTCGGTCGTTGCGCCCGTAACGGTGGTGCCTGTCACCGTCGCCTCTGCGCCGGCCAGCGGCTTGGCATCTATACCTATGACTCGCCCCTCGATCGAGGCGAGCGCGCGCAGTCGCACCGCGCTGTCCGCGGGACTTGAAGGCACAGCGTCGCGTGTGAGCGAAGCCGATCCGAGAGTCATGCTCCGGAGAAGTAGCGTATCGTCCTGGAGCACCACCGCGACTTCGGCGGTTGCGTCGGCGCCGCGCGTCGCCTGCAGCGTGCCGCGCAGGCGAGCGGGGAGTCCGCAGATCACGTAACGCCCATCGGCAGTCACAGCGGCTCTTCTCACATGCGAAATTCTTCGCACTCCTGTCGTCGGCGATACCCGCAACTCGATGTACGCGAGCGAAACGGACGCGGCGACCGCCGGCGCGCCGGTGTCCGCGTCGCGGAGTCGGCCGACGGCGATTCCTGGCGTCAGTTCCGCGTCTGCAAGCGCGCACAGCGATTCGCGGATAGCACTGCGCGACGGCGTCGAGAGCCTGACGACGACAACGCGACCGGGGGCCACGACTATCGGACGCGAGTTGATGTCGATGCCCAGCGTGTCGAGCAATGGATGGGCTACGGATAGCGTGTAAGTGCCGGCGGGCAGGCTGTCGAAGCGAAACATGCCGTCGTTGCCGCTCGTTGCGTGGCGTGCCATGCCGAGCACGGTGACCGTCGCGTCTGCGAGCGCGCGGCCGTGCACGCTGTCGACGAGCGCGCCGATCAGATCTCCGCGCGCTTTGCCACCCGGCGCGAGTGCGCCCGACGACGCGCTCGACGATGCGCTCGACGCGGAGCCAGCTTGCGCCGCGAGTGGTGCCGCGATGCACGAGAAAAGCGCGGCGGCGGCGCAGAATTTTTTCAAACGGTTTGTTCCTGATGCAGCTGGCGGATCTGCGAACACGCCTGTCTCCCGAGCGTGACGACGCGGCAACCCACGACGTCCGGCGGCAAGCCGCTACAAATGGCGCGCCTGACGGCTCTTGCGCCGAACATCTACGAAAGCTAAGGTGGACCCGCGCCTAACGTGACGCAAGCGGTACAAAGGCATCCAGTGAGTTCCTCGAGTTTGCTGCGTGTTGGCTACTCGACTCTGACGATCGGAGGTCCTTGATGGCCGAATGCAAGAGCAACACTACGTGCCGCCGCGACTCCCGTCGCGTCCTCGCAAAGCGCGAGCGCCGTACACTCTCTCCCAATGAGGGGCTGATGCTGCGACAAATCGCTGGATGGCTCCGGCCAATCGCTGTCGTTATCGCGTGGACGGCGACAGCGGTTGCGCAAGGAAACTCCGCCGTGCGGGCTTCTTCGCCGCAGGACGTCGCCGCGAGGGCGGCAACGCCACAGGAATCCGCCGCGCCCGCAACGTCGATACTGGACCGCGTCGCGAAACTCCATGTGAGCAACGCGTCACTCGCCAGCGCCGTGCAGAGCCTCGCCATGAATTCGGGCGTATCCATCTCATACAGCCCGAGCCTGCTCGAAGGACAGCCGGCCGTGACGTGCGACTGCCGGGACGAGAGCGTCAGGCAGGCGCTGACGGTCATTCTCGGCGGCACGGGGCTTGGATTCTCCGAATCCGGCGAGGAAGTGGCGATCGATCGCGATGTGCCTCCCCCGGTCGAGGGCCGGGCTCCGTTGCCCGACAAGGCGAGGGTGGGAGCGATAACCGGGACGGTAAGCGATTCGGCTACACGTCAATTGCTTCAGGGCGTGGAGGTGTTCATCACCGCGGTCGGAGCCGCGCCGAACGCGCGATCGCAAGGCGCTGTGACGAATTTAAGCGGGCGCTACACGATCGCTGGTGTGGCGGCGGGGCAGGTGACGGTGCGCGTCAGGATGATCGGCTACGAGCCCAAGCAGCGAACTCTCGCCGTGCGTGATGGCGAGACGACGACGGCAGATTTCGCCATCGCCCAGACGACGCTGCGGCTGAATCAGGTCGTGGTTACCGGCGAGGCGGGCGGCACGGAGCGCCGGGCGATCGGAAACGTTGTCGAAACCGTCTCCGCGTCGGATGTCCTTTCGACTGGGGCGCCGATCGTCAACGTGGAACAGACGTTGGGCGGGCGAACGTCCGGACTGATCGTGCTGCCTGCCACCGGACAGATCGGAACGGGCGCTGAACTTCACGTGCGCGGCGTCAGCAGCATGTCGCTGAGCAACGATCCGATTGTTTATATCGATGGCATTCGGATGGACTCCGACCCCCAGCAGGGGCCGGGGCAGCGCGGCGGCGCAGGAGTGGGACGCCTGAACGACATCAATCCGGACGACATCGAGAGCATCGAGGTAATCAAGGGTCCGGCTGCGGCTACACTTTATGGAACGCAGGCCTCGAACGGCGTGATTCAGATCATCACGAAAAAGGGAACCACCGGCGCACCAGTATGGAACCTCAACATGCGAGCCGGTACGACCTGGATGCAGAACGCCGGCGGGCGGACGCAAAACACCTACGCGCTGAAACCCGCGACCGGTACCGTCGTGAGTGAGAATGTCTGGAACAATTGGCTCGCCACTGGACACGGGCCGATTTTCGGCGACGGCTTGGGCCAGGGCTATGACCTCAGTCTCACTGGAGGCCAGCAGGCCGTCCGCTACTTCGCTTCGATTTCGTATGGCGACGACGTCGGCGTCGTACCTTGGAATTATCAGGAGAAGCTCAGCGCGCATGCGAACCTCGACATTCCAGTCGGAAACAACTTCAAATTGCAGTTCAGTGCGCAGTACGTTCCAAACAAGGTTCGTCTCGCGCAGGGCTCCATCAACTCGGATCCCTTCAGCAACATCATCTGGGGTTCGCCGCTCACGCTGAACACCAGCCAGATGGGCTTCTACGCCGCCCCGCCCGACATCGAGCGGCAGATCCAGAGCAGGGCCGACAACAACCGGACAACGACGAGCATCACGGCGTCGTACTTCCCGACTTCCTGGCTGACGACCCGGCTCATCGCGGGGGTGGACTACAACGCAGAGAGCAACTGGACGCTGATCCCGCTCCAGCCGCTGGGTGCCGCGAGCCTCTTGGGCTCCACAGGTACAGGCAGCAAGACTGTTGACGACGTCGGCCGCACGTTCACGACGCTCGATTATGCGGCGTCCGCCAAGTACGGCTCGGAGCTCCTCAGGTATACGACGTCGGTCGGGTTCCAGTACTACAACGCGGTGTCGCAGGACATCAACGCGACGGGTACCAACTTCCCCGCGGCGCCGATCACCACGGTGAGCGGTGGAACCGTGCTCACGGCCGCCGAGACGTACACAGCGAACTCGGAGGTCGGGCTGTACGTGGAGCAGCAGGCGGCATGGAAGAATCGCGTGTTCGTCACCGCCGCCGTGCGCGGCGACAACAACAGCACGTTCGGCTCGCATTTCAAGGCCGCCTACTATCCGAAGGTGAGCGCGGCGTGGGTGCTCAGCGAAGAGCCGTTCTTCCACGTGAAAAAGATCGACCAGCTGCGCCTGCGATTCGCATACGGCGCGGCTGGCACACAGCCCGGGACCTTCGATGCCTCACAAACGTACGTCCCGGATGTCGGCTACAAGGACCAGCCGGCGCTCATTCCGAATTCGATCGGCAATCCGACGCTGCAGCCAGAGCGCAGCACCGAGCTCGAACTCGGCTTCGAAACGACGGTGCTGAATCAGCGGGTCGACCTGTCATACAGTCACTTTTCGCGCGCGATCACGAACGCCATCGTCAACGAGCCCGTGCCGCCGTCCAACGGATTCCCCGGCAACGAAGTCGTGAACATCGGCAGGGTGAACGCCTGGGGTGATGAGCTGTCCTTGACGTACCATGCGATACGCCGGCGCAACTTCGCGTGGGATGTATCCACGGAGCTCTCGGACAACGGGAACCAGATCAAGAATCTCGGAGCGTTCCAGTTCCTCACCGTCGGCCAGGGAGGACAGGGCCAGAATCGGGTGGGCTTCTCGATCGCCGACGTGTTCATGTACAAAGTCCTCAGCGCGACTATCAATCCCACGACCGGCGCGGTGCTCACGTCGACGTGCGATGGCGGAACCGGAATCGGAGGATTGCAGCAGGGCGGCGCCCCCGTTCCCTGCTCGAGCGCCCCTCGTGTTCTGTGGGGACACTCACAGCCCAGCTGGCAGATCGGGCTGAGCAACTCGTTCACTCTCTACCAGAACCTGCACCTCTCATTCCGCATCGAAGGAAACGGAGGTCAGTGGAACGACAACACAGAGATTCGCGCGCTGCACAACCTCGGGCTTTCACTCGTGGTGATCAACCACAACGACCCGCTAATTCAAGCCTACCGGGCGATCGATCCCGACGCGACCGGCACATTCCAGGGCGGGTTCCTCAGATTGCGCGAAGTAGCCGCCTCCTACACGCTGCCGCTGTGGCTCGCGCGCGCGTGGCCTCTGCGTGCCAACGCGGCAACCGTGAGCGTGGGCGCACGCAACCTCTTGATGCTCTGGACCGCGGCGAACGGATGGAACACGAGACGCGACGGACAGATTCACGTGCCCTTGGGCAACATGACGGCGTGGGATCCCGAGCAGAGAGCGGTTGGTCAACTTTCGGGCGGGTACCAGACAATCCTGCCGCCGACGGCAAACGCGACGTTCTCCATTCGACTCACCTACTAGAACAGCGAGGAGTCTCCGATGCAATATGGACGAGAGAAGCTTCGGCTGAGCGGACGTTACCGCAGGATCGCGTCGTTGTGCTGTCTCTGCGTGATGACATGGACTTCGGCTTGCAGCAGCTTGCTTGAGGTGGAAACTCCGGGCTTGGTCGTTTCCACGGCGCTGAACGACCCGGCAATGGCGCCGATCCTGGTCTCGACCGCGCTTGGCGAGTTCGAGTGCGGATTCAACCAGTGGGTGCCTACGGTCGGGATACTCACGGGCGAGTACTGGAATTCCAACGCTATCGTCGATGGCAATACCTGGGCCGCGCTGAGCTTTCAGATCAACACCTTTCCCGGTACCTGCACATCGAATACGCTGACGACCACGGGCTTCGGCTTCTACGCGCCGTTACAGACCGCGCGCTTCACGATTGAAAACGCCCAAACGATTCTCGGCGGATTCACCATCGCGCAGGTGCCGGCGCTCGCCGAGGACCTCGCGCAGTTGCAAGTATACGACGCGTATTCATATCTCCTCCTCGCGGAGGGGATGTGCAGCATGACCGTCAACGGCGGCCCGATGATCTCTCGTGCCCAGACCTTCGCGATCGCAGACTCCATGTTCACGAAGGGCCTGACGCTTGCTGCTGCGGCCGGAGATGCAGACTTGACGTCGATGAATTACGTCGGGCGCGCTCGAACGCGACTCGACGCGGGCAACACCGCCGGCGCGGCGGCCGATGCAGCGCAGGTACCACTCAACTACCTGAAGAACGCAGAGTATTCGGTCGCCAAGCTCGATCGCGAGAACCGGATGTACCTGCTGACCTTCACCAACCTGTTCATCTCGGTCGCGCCCGCGTACCAGAACCTCACGGTGAACGGCGTTGCGGACCCGCGGGTACCGGTCAAGAATCTCGCAAAATTGGGGCCCGACAACCTCACCACGGTGTGGCAGCAGCAGAAATACCTGGGAAGCGCGACCGTGCCGCTGCCGCTCGCGTCTTGGAAGGAGGCTCAGTTGATCCTCGCCGAGACGTCCACCGGGCAAACGCAGATCAACGCGATCAACGCCGCGCGGTCGGCGCAGGGTGTCACGCCGATCGTCATTCCGGCTGGAGCCAACATGGATTCGGTGGTGACCGAAGAGAGGCGGCGCGCGCTGTTCAGCGAGGGAACGCGCCTCGAAGACATGTTGCGCAAGAAGATTCCGTTTCCGACCGGATTGAACCACAAGCTGGCGACGTACGGACCGACGACATGCGTCCCGCTTCCGCTCGTCGAGTCTCAGAACAATCCCCATCTGTCGGGCATCACGATCCCGACCACGCCGTTCTGACGCACGAGCACTCGCGCCAGCGATGATGCACCCAACTTAGGAGTTGCATTCGATGATCAAGGATTTCGAATCCACGACACGCCCATGCGTTTCCGGCCGGCGAGTTCGCCGCTTGGGCTTGGCGGTGATTGCATGTGCTGCATTGTACCTGCCGTCGCGCGCGAGGGGGCAGGACGCCACGACCGTTCCCGCAACCACCGTCATTCGAGGTGGGTGGCTGTTCGACGCCATACGCGACGACGTGCGACGGAACCGCGGGATCGTCATGGTCGGCGGCAAGCTGTTGTCCGTCGACGCTGTACCCAGCGCCCGCGATCTAGCCGGCGCGAACGTGATCACGCTCGGCGACAACGATTACATCCTCCCGGGGCTGTTTGACCTTCACGCGCATTACAACGTGAACCTGGTGGGCAAAGGGCGACGCGACGAGACGACCGTGCAGCCGGTCATCTGGCTCGCGAACGGGGTCACCTCGACGTTTCCGGCAGGCGAGTACAACCCCGAGGACATGACGGCGCTCAGGATTCGCATCGAGCACGGCGAACAGAATGGACCTCGGCTCTACGATTCGGGCCCATATTACGGCCGCCCCCGCGCGGGATGGAATCCTGAGATGACGCCGGCTCAGGTATACGCAGACGTGGACTACTGGTTCGACCACGGAGTCAGGGCATTCAAGGCCAAGACGATCGGACCCGTGCAGCTCCGTGCGTTGATTGAGCGCGCGCATTGGCACGGCTGCACCGTGACCGGACACCTGGATTCGGGCTTCAATGGCAGCGTGAACCCAAAGGACGCGATCCTGATGGGGATCGACCGGATCGAGCACTTCATGGGCGGAGACGCGCTCGTCGCCACGCAGTCGGCTTACGCATCCTACGATCATCTCGACGTCAACACGCCGGAGGTGCGCGACATCATCCAGCTGTATCTCTCGCATCACGTGAACTACGACCCGACGATGACGGCGTACGGGTACGCCGCGAACCGCGAGGGAGATGAGGCGTTCGCCTACTGGACGGACGAGAAGCGATTCTTCACGCCGTACGTGCAATCGGTCGTCGCAGCACGGCCGAAACGCAATTTCAACGTTCAGTTCGACAAGATCTATCACCTGAAACCGAAAGAGTTGAAGGCGTTTTACGACGCCGGCGGCGGCGCCCTCATCACCCTTGGCACCGACTACCCGAGCACGGGCGAGTATCTCCCCGGGTTCTCCGTGCATCGCGAGATCTTCGCGATGCGGCGTGCCGGCCTTCCGGCCGCCGCCGTGCTCAAGATCGCGACCATCAACAGCGCGCGCGCCATCGGCGTCGGCGATCGGCTGGGCACGCTCGAGGCAGGAAAACTCGCAGATCTCATCGTGGTCCGCGGCAATCCGCTCGAGGATATCCGCAACACACACAACGTCCATCTGGTGATCAAGGGCGGTACGTCCTACGACCCGGAAAGCCTCTTCAAGTCGGTGGTCGGGCGCCTCGGGCCTGCTAACGCGGCGGAGGCGGAGAAATGGTAGCAGGTATGATGTTGCGCCTGCCAGCGGCCTCTGGCCTGGTCGTGATCAGGCGGTGCGTCCAACGACGATTGGCGGGAGTGGCAGCGGATCCTCAGCCGAGCATGCGGCCCAGTTTCGCCTCCTCGAGGCCCGAGGAAATCACCCGACTGTCAACCTAAGATCGGATTCAAGCTGGGGTGACCCGCGGCGCGAACAATGCGCCGCCTATCGCGCCGAGCAACGCCCAGTTGAGTGCGCCTCGAAATACCATCGCGACGGGAATGGGCCGCGGTTGTGCCCGCAGGATTAGAAACGCAATACTCGATAGCACAAGGCAAGGAAGCCCCGTCCGTTTACGCGCGGCGGCAACGTCCAGCGCACGCCTTGTTCATGGACGGCTGAGGAATCTGAAGTAGAAAGCACCGAACACCAAGACGATGCCAACATTCGCTGCCAGCCGTTCCCAGAATCGGTTTCTGAAGAACATGAAATCTACACCGATTATGACGGCTGCCATCGCCACCACGTACAGCACGACAGCTACCTGTCTGCCCATTTCCGCTTCCCTCTGTTGGCGGCGTCGCGCGACCCGCGTCGTTGCGTCTCCATCCGACGACCTCGTTTGAGAAGAGAAGCTACGCTTCCCAAAAGTGCCGCGTCAAATCGGGGTACACAGCATCGTTGAAACCGCTGAGGACTGCGCCTTGGTGACGGTCGCCTCGGCGGCGCCGTTCGCGGAGCGAGCCGCCACCACCAGCGTGGCCCCGAGCACCGCCGCGAGTACGGCGGCGGTGCTAATGAATACACTGCTCGTAAGCGAGAGGCCGCGGACGCTCACGTAGTCGCCGGGTCGGGGACGGGGTTTCGAGCGCTGCGAACGACAGCCAGTAACCCACTCTCGGCAACGTCACGGCCGGAAGAGACTCATCCTTTCGAGGGATCAATAGGATTAGCTCTCCCTAATCGGGCGATGATCCATCATTCACCCCGTTGAGCGATATCTCCCGAAATGTTTCCGGACTAACGTCAGTGTCTGCGTCGGCGTTCGCAGCTGCTGCACCGCTCCTGAATTTGGAACGAGGTTTAGGGACGTCTATCGCATGCCTGATCGTGCCAACGAGGTCTTGGAGGAGTTGAGCCATGAAGGTATTTAGGGGTAATCGAGTGCTACGAGCACTGTCGCCATCGGGGCTGACAGCCCGGCTGGCGATTGCGGCTGCCCTCACCGGCATGCTCATCGCGGCGTGCGGCAAGGACTCCACCGCACCCGCCAGCCCGCTCGCCAGCCCGCTCGCCAGCATCGTCGTTACGCCCAGCGGCTCGCTGGCCGTTAACACGACCCACCAGTTCGTCGCAGTGGGGAAGGATGCCAATGGCAACGTCGTCGCGATTACACCCGTCTGGTCGGTGACGGCGAGTGGTGGCGCCATCAGCTCCACCGGCATGTTCACCGCGGGCGCGGTGATCGGAACATTCACGAATACCGTGACGGCGACCAGCGGCACCATCTCAGGTACGGCGACGGTCACCGTGACAGCCGGATCGCTCGCGACGATCACCGTCACCCCCGGCCCCGTCACGCTTCCGGCTAATTCGCCGCAGCAGTTCACGGCCGTGGGCAAGGACGCTGGTGGCAACGTCGTCGCGATTACGCCGGTATGGTCGGTCGTGGCGAGTGGTGGCACCATCAGCAGCACCGGGCTGTTCACTGCGGGTGCCGTGGCCGGCACATTTACCAATACGGTCAAGGCAACCAACGGAAGCAGCTCGGGGACGGCGACGGTCACCGTGACTATGGCTTCCGGGTCGCACGGGCCATCTGCGGTGACTCTTGGATCCGCCGCCAACTACGTGATTCTGGCGAAGTCCGGTATCTCGAACGTTCCAACGTCCGCGATTACGGGTGATCTGGGATTGAGTCCGGCGGCCGCGAGTTATATCACCGGGTTTGCACTCACTCTTCCCGCTGCCGGGGCAGCTTCGACCTCGGCACAAGTGACCGGAAACGTCTATGCAGCCGACTATGCGGTCCCGACTCCGAACAACCTGACGGTGGCGATCCTCGCCATGCAGGCGGCATACTCGGATGCCGCGGGACGGCCGACGCCTGACTACACTGAATTGGCAACGGGCGCGATCGGTGGGTTGACGCTGCCGCCCGGTCTGTACAAGTGGTCCAACACCGTGACGATCGGCTCGGATGTCACGCTCACGGGCAACGCAACCGATGTCTGGATCTTCCAGATCGCAGGAGGCGTTACTCAGTCCGCTGCTACGCACGTCATTCTTGCCGGTGGTGCGCTAGCGGCGAATGTGTTCTGGCAGGTCGCCGGTATCGCGGACATTGGAACAACTGCCCATATCGAGGGGCAGATCATGTCCCAGACAGCGATCACGCTGCACACCGGCGCCACGGCGAACGGCAGACTGATGGCACAGACCGCCGGCACCCTGGCCGGCAACACGGTTGTGAAACAGTAGCGGGAGCCATTGCGGCAGCTGCGTCGCGGGAATCGCGCGACGTGAGTTGCTGCGGAAGAAAGGAGGTCGTCGCAAGACGGCCTCCTTTCTTCATGATGGTACGCCCAGCATCAACGCGGTCTTCAACGCGGCGAAATCTTGTTCCCGAAACGAGCGTTGATCTGGTGCGCCCTCGCGGCGCGCGGTACGTTCTCGCCAGCGTGGCGTAGTCGACAGTGAGAAAGCTGGCGACGCAATCATCAAAACTCATCGACGAGGATGACCAATGAGACAGCTGAGCCCAGCGAACGTCGTCGTGCTCTGCATGCTTGCCGCCGGCTGTTCCCCTCCGGTCGTGCACGTACGAGTGGAGCCGGCGAGTGCGCGGATCGTGCGTGGCACGACCCTGGCCGATTCTGCGACGCTCGGCATCGGCAGCGCTGACGTTCCACTGCCCAAGAATCTGTCGATCCCGATCTTCGTCATTGCCGACGGATACGCGTACGAGCGTCGAACGCTGACGGCGGCCGATGCGACGGCAAAGGCGGTCCTTATCTCATTGCGGACGCGCGTCGTCTTGGTGACGGCGCTGCCGACCAACGCGAAGCTGACCGTGGATGGCGTCGTCCAGCCGCAGACCTCGGTCAATGTTGGGGTGCCGGAGGGGAAACAGGTCCACGTCGAGGTCACGTCGCCGGGCTATCGTTCCGTCTCGCGTACGTATACGAACCGTCCGGAAGCGCCGGCACCGCCGTTGAGGGAGCAGCTCGAATTGACAGAGCGGGCGGTGCTGGTGACCGCGCTCCCTTCAGGTGCGTCGGTCTATTCCAACGGCAAGCTCGTAGGTGACAACGGCGCCGGCGAGGTCATCGTCCCTCGAAACGGCTGTGCGACGGCGCGCGTGGAGGCCCCGGGATACGCTCCGATCGAGAAGCAGTACTGCTGGCGCGACGGCGTAGCCGACCCGAAGCCGATCGACCAGCTCGTGCTGAAAGACCGGCTCGTCAAGGTGGTCGCAACTCCGCCTGAAGCTGAGATCTACTCCGACGGCCGCCGGCGCGCGTCGGGCGAGGCGGACATCACCGTCGCGTCGGGCGAGTGCGTTACGCTGCTCATCAAGGCCGCGGCGTTCCTTCCGGACCACCGGTCGCTCTGCAATCAGACGAACGCGCCGCCGCTGCACGAGCGCGAGTCGATCCACCTCGACAACGACGATTCATGGGGCCTGACATTTCAGTCCGACCAGGCCAACCGCGACTTCACCATCGAAGTCGGTACGAAGAGGACCCCTGACGAAGCGTGGAAGATCATAGCGCAGATCGTGACCAACCAGTTCGACGTGCTCGAGGTCACCGACAAGGAAACCGGGTACATGCGAACGGGTTGGAATATCCGGAAGGCGAACCGTTGGGTGTACCGCACGCGAATGATCGTCAAACTGGCCGACTCGAACCCGCTCAAGTACACGGTCAAACTGGTGAGCGAGCAGGCGTACGACATCGAGAAGCTGAGCGACGACGAGAAGTTCGAGCCACGCGATCGCATCCTGCTTCAATACAAGGATCTCATCAACGAGCTGCAGGCACGCCTGCGATAGCGCCTTCGCTCTCCCCGGCCGGCACCGGGGGGAGGCGACTGGATACCGGCGTTGGCAGTCAGGACGTTCTGGCCGCTCTTGAATCGCTGAGCGCTGGCCCGACGATCGTGCCTAGCACAACCAGTCCGAGAGCGATTGCGAACGATGGATACGCGCGTACGAGCAATGCGGCAAATAGAATGGGCATCAAAGCTGCGAGTTTTCCGTGTTGGAGTACGTAGCTCGTCACCAAGAGCAGTAGTGCCGCAGGGACCAGAAGAAGTCCCAATGTGCTGCGACCACGGTGACGATGTCCAAGCAACGCGCAACAGGTGTAACATGCTCGAGCAACCGCGCGTTACCGCCGGGCGTTCGCTCGCTCTACCTTCCGTTCGTCACGAACTTCTGCGGGAACTGCGCCACGATGCCGTCGCTCATCAGGTCGGCCAGCGTGAGGATGTGCGGCACGATCTGATCGAAGTCGGCGATGTCGGCAGCGTAGTTGCCCTGCATGCGATGCGTCGTCTCGTCGGCCGTGCGGTCGAGGTGGGCCTTCATGGACGACTTCATCGTCGCCAGTGGCCAGTGTTTCGGGTTCAGCGCCGCCAGAAACGCGGCGATGTCATCCGCGTTCGCATACCAGCGTCTCCTGGCGTCGGCCAGCTTCACCTGGTCTGCCGCCTTGGTCGCCATCACCACTTCTCCAGCGGTCGAGATGTGCGTCTTGAGCAATGCCGTCAGCTTGTGCCCGGCATCGCTTCCATAGTATGCAGCGATGGCGCCGCCCATATCATCCTGGTTCCTGAGCAGACGATCGGTCGTGAGCTTGCCGTCCGACAGTCCGCCCGCGGCGCTGACGATGAAGAGGCGCGTCCACGTCACATGATCCACCCACAGGCTGCGCATGGCATCGTGGAGCTGCGTCCTGCTGGTGGCGCCCTGTGCAGACGCGGCAGGTGAGATTGCGAGCGAGGCGGCCGCGATGAGTGCTGCAAGACTCCGGATCTTCATTCAGGCCTCTGGGATGAGAGCGCGATGACTGCGCGCGTTTCCTCGATGTGGACCTTCCCACCAGTGCGTCGCGCCACATATCCCGCGTACCCCAGGCTCAGGACGAGTGCGATGGGCCACCACACCAGTGCCATGCGCAGTCCGTGCTCATCAGCCGCCCCGTTCGCCGCGGTGATCGAGTTCGCCGGGTCGAGCGTCGAATGCAGCATCTCGGGATACATGCTCGCGGCCGCGCCGCCGACTAGTCCCGCGACGACGAGGCACGATCCGGCGAAGGCCAGCGACTGCCGTCCTCTCAGCATGCCGAGCAGGACCGAGAACAGTCCGGCCGCAAGCGCGAAGACCGCCAGCCAGGCCGCCGGGCGCTGGGCGATCGACGCGAAAAAGCCGGGCCGTACCAGGCCGGTCTCCACGGACACGACGGGCAACAGTATGACCACCGCGGGCCACAGCCATCTCGCGTAGCGCTGGCTGCGGAGCTCGAGCGGCCCGCTCGTTCGCCGTGCGAGCCCGGTCGCGCCGTGCGCGGCCAACAGGACGAGCGTGAACAGTGCGACCGACATCGTGTACCAGTCGAGAATCCCCACCCGGCCGCGCATTCCGAAATCGGTGAACAGTGGCAGGAACATCCGGCCGTCGTCGCCGAGGGGCACGCCGCGCAGCACGTTGCCGAACGCGGCGCCGAACAGCAGCGCCAGCAAGGCGCTCGATCCCGCGAATACCGTATCCCAGAACGCCTGCCACATGGGATCCGCAAGATGACCAACGACCTCCAGCGCGATGCCGCGCAGCACCAGGCACCAGAGCAACAGGAAGACGGCGAGGTAGTACCCCGACAGCGCGGTGGCGAACACCTTGGGGAACGCCAGGAACAACACGCCGCCCGCGGCGATCAGCCAGACCTCGTTCCAGCTCCAGAGGGGGGCGACCGCGCGCACGACCTGCCGCCGCTCCGCAGGCGACCGTGCGACGAGGAGGTGGAGCGCTCCGGTGCCGAAATCCCAGCCTTCGCCCACCGCGAAGGCCGCGAACATGAGGGCCAAGAGGACGTACCAGGCGCCCGTCATTCGATAACCGCGAGCTCGCCCGACGCGCCGACGTCGTGCCCCGGACCCCGGGCAACGTCGCGACCCACCAGGTACAGGTAGAGCAAGCCGACAACGAGGTAGAGTCCGCAGAATCCGATCAGCGTGAAGATCGTGTTGCCCGCACTCACCACATCACTGGCGCCGTCGCGTGTGCGGAACAGTCCGTAGACGAGCCACGGCTGGCGCCCCATCTCCGCGGTCATCCAGCCGGCGGCGTTGGCGATGAATGGAAACGGCAACGCGAGCATCAGGGTCCACAGCAGGGCGCGGCGTGTCTCAAGCCGGCCGCGCCAACTGTCCAGCGTCGCGAGCCCCATCAGCGCGATGAAGAACGTGCCGAGCCCGGCCATTATATGAAACGCGTAATAGAGTGGTTCGATGCTGGTGGGCCACGTGTCTTCGGGAAACGCCGCCAGCCCGCGGACGTCGGCGTGAAACGTGCCATACGCGAGAAAGCTCAGCACGCCGGGCAACGCGATCGGGTTGTCGAGCCTTCGTTCGACGACGTTCGGCTGGCCGATGAGGGTGATCGGTGCCATCGGTCCGCTATTGAACCGTCCTTCCATGGCGGCGAGCGCGACCTCCTGGTTCCGGGCGACGAGCTTTGCCTGATGGTCGCCGGTTGGGAAGGCGACGATCACCGACGCGATGAGTCCGAGTGTGACACCCCAGCGCAGGTACACGTGAGCGTGCCAGTCGTGCACGCCGCGAAGCCGGTAGTACGCGCCGGTGCCCGCGACCACGAACGCCCCCGAGACCAGCGCGGCCGCCTGGTTGTGGGCGAGCATACTCCACGCCCACGAGTTCATCAGGTAGCCGCCGAGGTCGGCGAGCTGGAGCGAACCGTCGGGCGCGATGGCGAAGGCGACCGGGTGCTGCATGAACGCGTTGGTGGCGAGGATGAAATACGCCGACAGCCAAGCGCCGGCGCATACGCCGACGCTTACCGCGAAATGCGCGCGGCGACTGAGCCGCGCTTCGCCGAACACGAGGGTGCCGACCAGCGCGCTTTCCAGGAAGAACGCGAACATTCCTTCCATCGCGAGGGTCTGCCCAACCACGCCACCCGCGTACCGTGAGAATCCGGCCCAGTCAGTGCCGAACTGGAATTCCAACGGGATGCCGGTCACGACGCCAACGGCAAACGTCAGGCCGAAGATTCTCGTCCAGAACCGCGCCGCTTCGGCGTACCTGGCGTCGCCGGAGCGGAGGGCACGCCATTTCCAGAGCACGATGAGCGGCGCGAGCCCCATCGTCAGCTGTGGGAAGAGGTAGTGGTAGGTGGCGGTGAAGGCGAACTGCAGCCTGTGCCAGAGAACCGGGTCGCTCGCTGTGGTCACGCATTGAAGCGTACCCGCGGCCAACGGACACGGCTAGCCCCGATTTCTCACGAGGGAAGGGTTAACCCCCAAGTGATATAAGGCGTTGGATCGATGAACGCGAGTTGACGCACGGCAACGTCGAGACCGCCCTGGTGGTCGCGCGCGGCGAGTTTCATCTTCGTGCGTCGGGGCTACCAGCGTGTCATGTGGGTCCAGGCGCGCTCAAGGTCTCCGGGCTTCGCGACCAGTATGAGGCGATCGCCCTTGGTGAACGTCAGATCGGGCCGTGGTGCGAGCATGTGTTCGCCACGAATCACGGAGATCACTGTCAAGCCTTCCGTCTTGAGCTGCGCCGTGCTCTCGCCGACCGTCTTTCCGACGAACGGGCTGTCGGGCCGAAGAACACCGACCGCGAGCCGTCGCATGCCCGGAAGATTCACGGCTTCTCCCGAGCGAAGGAGCGCAACGAGCTCGTCGGAACTCTCCTCTGATCCTCCGTGCATCCCTCTCTCGCGCAAAATCTTCAGCGCGATCCCGAGATGCTTCCCGTGATGCGCCGGCGAGTCGCCGCGGTTCATCACCTGCGCCTCGTAGACGCTGCGATACGAGAGGCGGGTCGAGAGCCGCATCTGCACGAGGTAGCTGATGACGACCGCGAGCGTCGCCGGCACGAGCAGCGTGTATCCGCCCGTCATCTCGGTGACCATCATCATCGTGGCGATTGGGACGTGCGCGGCTCCCGCGAACACGGCTGCCATCCCGACAATCGCAAAAGGGGCCGCAGGCTGGTGAAAGATCGCCGCGCACGCACCGCCGAGCATGGCGCCCATGAAGAGTGTTGGTGCGAACACGCCTCCAGAGCCGCCTGAGCCCACGGTGAAGCTCATGGCCACCATCTTCGCGATCACGAGAACCGAGAGAGCCGAGAGCGCGATGTTCCCATCGATCGCCTGTTGCATCCAGCCGTAGCCGCCGCCTATGACCTTTGGGAACGCGAGCGCGATCGCTCCGGCGAGCAGCGCGCCGATCGCCGGTCTGAGCCACGCGGGCACGGGAAGCGAGCGAAAGAAATCGCGGGCGCCGTAGAAGACCATCGGAAGGACTGTCGCGAGCAGGCCAGCCGCGACGCCGAGCACGAGATACCACAGGTAATCAGCCGGCCGCGTCAGATGGCCGACAAGCGACGACACGCGAAACAGTGGCTGGAATCCAACGAACATGCCGTTGAGCGCATACGCGACGATCGCTCCGATCGTCGTGTAGAGCAGTGCGTTGGGCTCGAACTCCATGTCAGCGTAGAGAATCTCGACCGAGAGCAGGGCGGCACCGATCGGCGAGCGGAAGATTGCCGAGAGGCCGGCCGACATACCGACCAGCAGAAGGAGGCGCCGCTCTCGCCCGTCGCGGTTCGTGAACGACGCATACCACGAACCGAGCCCGCCCGTGATGAGTGCCATCGGGCCTTCACGGCCGGCCACACCGCCGGAACCGATCGTGATGGCGGATGCCATGAGCTTCACAAACGGAACTCTGGCGCGAATCCGTCCGTCGTTCCGGTGAAACGCCTTGATGACGGCGTCGGTGCCGTGGCCCTCGGCCTCCGGCGCGAGCCGCTCCGTGAGGACTCCGACAATCAGGCCGCCGAGCACCATCACGAGCGGCACGAGCCAGAAACCGTGTGGGCCAATGACCTCGTTAGACGCGCCGCCCTCGTTTGGAAGGCCGGGCGCCACATATCCGGCGATCTTCTCGAGAAACAGCCAGGTCGTTCCCTTGAGGAGTGCGTTGAACAGCTGTGCGAAGATCGCGCCGGCCACCCCAAGCGCGATGGTGTCAATGAGGAGGCGCCGCTGACGCAGGTGGGGTTGCAAGAGCGGCGTCCCGGGCGCCGGGTGCTCAGCGATTGGAGCCGCCAGTCGCGACGCCGGACGTGATGGTGAAACCGTCGTGGCGGTTCTGCTCCCAGCACGTCTCAACCTCGTCCTTGCACACGGGACGCTCCTTGCCGAAGCTCACGACTTCGAGACGCCCGCCTTCGATGCCGCGGGCTTCGAGGTATCGCTTGGCCGTCGCGGCGCGGCGCTGGCTGAGCGCGAGGTTGTACTCATCGGAGCCGCGATCGTCGGCGTTGCCGTCGATGCGAATGTGCAGCGCGGGTTGCGACTTGAGTACGGTGGCCTTCGCGTCGAGCGTCGCCTCGGCATCGTTGCGAAGCGCGTCCTTGTCGAGGTCGAAGTAGATGGCCGCGGCGAGCGCTGCCCGCGTTGAAGCAGCTGCGGCCTCACGGGCGCGACGGGCAGCTTCCTCACGGGTGGCGGCATCGCGGCGTGCTGCGTCTGTGCGTGCGATGGAGTCAGCGCGTGCGGCGGCTGCGCGTGCGCGGGCATCGGCGGCGCTGTTATCCGGCGCAGGTGCGGCGGCGGGCGCCGGTGCGGGCGCCGGCGCCTTGTGGCAGGCGGCAATACTCAGCGTAGCGACAACCAGAGCGGTGGTGCGAAGCGAAATGCGGGTCATGGCTTCCTCGTCGGAGATCGAGTAACCGTCCCTCGTGGACGGGCGGGTGTTGAGCGACGCGTCGGCGCGTGCTCGAAAAGCATGGTGACCTCGGTTGGCGCGAGGTCGAGCAGGTTCAGCAGTGCGTGAATGCTGGTTGAGAGTGCGCGCGCCTCGCGATCGGACATCATCTCAATGGCGCGAAGCAACGCGGAAGTGGGTGGCGTCGGCGCGTGGCGAACCAGCCGCCGACCCTTCGGGGTCAGCGTGACGACGGCCTCGCGTCGATCATCCGCCGAACGGCGCTTGGCCGCGAGCCCCGCGCGCACGAGGCGAGCGATCACGATGGAGACCGTGCTCAGCTGCGTCCGGGCTCGTGCGGCGAGGTCACTCACAGAGAGGGAATCCGCGGATGCGAGTTGCTGCAACAGGAAGAGCTGGGCATTGGTGATGCCGGTGCTTCGCTCCACGGCCCGCGCCGAGTGGCTCAGCGCGGAGACAAGCGCTCGCACGCGGTGAAGCGTTTGCGAGCGCAGCGCGGACGGAGCTTCCTGTTCGAGCGTGGCAGCGGGGCGGCGAGACGTGGACATAGGTGTAGACGTGAATCTATAGCGTCGATGCGTTGACGTCAAATAAATCCAACGTAGCGCGATCCGGAGCGGCTGTCAAAGCGCCAACCGCCGCGTCGAGTCCCGTGCGGTGCGTTCTTGCAGGTGGACACAAGGAAGGCACGGCTATAATCCTTCGTTCGCGGTCCGAGCACGGCGAATCGGACGCTCAGCGTGCCGTAAACCACGGCCGCAGCCGCGCCGCCAACGCAGGAGGAATCCGGTGCAAATCCTGATCATACGGCACGCGAGCGCGGAAGAACGCTCGGCGTTCGCGGCGACGGGCAAGTCCGACGACCAACGCCCGCTGACCGACGAAGGACGCCGCAAGATGACCGAGGCGGCCCAAGGTCTTCGTGCGCTGGTCCCCCATCT
>PMYN01000007.1:0-6092 GCA_003171215.1 Gemmatimonadota bacterium
CTCACCGGCGTCCGCGATGCGGACGCTGCCACGGCGTGGCTGGTCGGCGAGATGGCGAAGCTTCCACTCAGCCCGTTCGACCGACCGATCGTGCTGGCACATCATCCAGCATTGCGTCGTGCGCTCACGCTCGGCATCGCGCGGGCGACGGGCTGCGCCGCGTCCGTGCGATTCGTGTCGCCCGCCGGCTGGGTGGACGAGGTTGCTGGCCTCGAAGGCGTCGACGGTGAGTGGCGGGCCGCACCGATGACGTGGCGGCTCACGGAGAGCCTCACCGAACACGCGGCTCTCCTGCCGCGCTCCGCGCGACAGATCATCGAAGGGCAGGACACGGTCGCGCTGCTGGAACTCGCGCGTGCCGTCGCGCAGCGCTTCCGAGCGTACGTGCTGCATCGGTCAGAGATGTTGGTGCGGTGGGAATCGGCCGAGCCGAACGACACGACCGACGACGGTGGTGAAGGGTGGCAGCGTGCTATGTGGCGCGCGTTGGTGCACGGATCCCAGTCTCGTTCACCGGCCCAGATCATCGCCGACGTTCGGGCTGGCACGTGCCACATTCCTGACGATTTGCCCCCGGTGATTCTCGTCGTGGCCGATCCGACCATGCCGCCGGCGGTGCGCGACGTGCTGTGCGCCATCGCCAAACAGCGTGAAATCCGCTGGTGCGTCGTGGCTCACGCCGGAACGGAGGTGCGCGCCATCGCGTCCGAACGGCTCCGCGCCGCCTCCCAGGCGTTGGTGCTGCTCGGTCTGGCGTCGATGCCGGTTCCCGAGCGAGACTGCACGACTCTTCTGGCACGTGTACAGCGAGTCTTGGCGGGCGGTGACGTTGCGCCTGTTCGTGAGGGCCTGCTGGATGACACGCTGACATTGCACGCCTGCCACTCGCCGCTACGAGAGATCGAGACGCTGCGCGAACGGCTGCTCGCGGCGCTCGAGGCCGAGCCCACGCTGCGCCCGCACAATGTCACGCTCTACGTCACGTCATTGGAGCGTTACCTGCCGGCCATCGACGCCGTGTTCGGCGTGGATGAGCCTGGCGTACCGCGCATACCATATACAGTGGCTGGGCGCCCGTTTGGCGAATCGTCGCCACTCGTGTTCGCATTCATGAGACTGCTCGAAATCAGCGCCGGGCGAGCAACGCTCGACGACATCGGCGCGCTCCTACGCCTGCCGTCGATCGCTGATGCGGCCCAGTTCACGGAAGAGGAGGCATCGGCCGCTATGGCTTGGGCGCTCAAGGCCGGCATCGTGTGGGGGGCTGACGGCGCCGATCGTCACGCGCGGTTCGCGCTTCCGCCGCTTGAAGCCGGCACATGGCAGCACGGCATCAATCGGCTGGTGCTGGGCGTCGCGATGGGGCGCGGCGATGCGACCGTCGGGGACATATTGCCCGTCTCCGGAGACTCGGCGGGCCACGCCGATCTTGTGGGACGTATCGCCGCCTGGAGCGAGGATCTGTTCGGGTTCTTCGCCGAGCTTCGGGTGCCGCGTACTGCGGGAGCGTGGAAGGACGTGCTGGACCGCGCGGCTGGTACATATGTCGCCGCGAAGGGACCCGACGATTTCGAAGCACTGCGCACACTCCGGACGACCATCGGCGAGGTGCTGGATGGCATTGCGAGGATGTCGCACGACGCGCCGCTCGCGCTGGGTGCTGTCCGCGCGCTGCTTGAAGAAGCCCTCGAGCAGAAGGCCGGTGAGCTCGGCCACTTGCGCGGGGGCATGCGCGTATGCCGCATCGAGCCGGGAACGGTGCTCCCGGCTCCGGTGGTTCTTATCGCCGGTGTGGATGATGCGTTGCATCCTCTCGGCGGCGGCACACCCGCATGGGACTTGTTGCAACGTGTGCCACAGAACGAGGACCCCGACCGCCGTGCGGACGCACTCGACGCCTTCCGCGAGGCGATCGCGAGCGCCCGATCGCGCGTGCACGTCTCTTGGACGGGATTCACCATGGCAAAGCACGAGGCGCGCGCGCCCTCCGTTGCCGTGTCGGAGCTCCGTGACCTGGCGCAGCGCGTACTCGCCGACGAGTCATTCCGCCGATTGGTGAGAGAAGAGCCGGCCCACCCCTTTTCAGCGAGCCTCTTCGTGGCGGCATCGCTGCCAGAACGGATGCAGAGTGCGGCCCAGGGATGGGGACAGGCTGCGGTACTTGTTCGTACACGCGGCGAATCGCATCAACCCTTTGCCGGTGTGGCGCTCAACCTCCCGGACCACGATGCGCATGTCATCACGCTTGACGCACTCGCCGAGTGCCTCAAGGACCCGACGCTATTCTTCTGTAAACGGACGCTCGGTCTGCAGATGCAGGATGCAGACGAGCGACTGGCAGAACGCGAGCCGCAAGCCATCGATCCGCCGGATGAGGATGGTGTCGACAACGCATTGCGCGCCATCTCGTGGAGACTCGAGTCGGCGCAGCGGCGCGGCGACCGGCGTTCGCCGGGCGAGATCCGCGAGTGGCTTCGCCATCAGCCGGAGATGCCCTATGGGGAAGAGGGAAGGGAACTCGCGGCGGCGGTGGCCGAGGTGTGGTGGCCACAGATCGAAGTCCTTCGTGGCTTCTCTCGGCTGCCGCCGAAACCCGTGCGGATCGAGGTTGGCAAATGGACGATCGTCGGACGGCTGGATCGCCTAACCGCCGATTCGCGCGTGGTCGAGTCGTTGTATCGTGTGAGGCCGTACTCTGCGCTGGCGCACTGGGCGCCGCATCTCGCGATGAACGTGCTCGCCGCGCGCGGTGAATCCCTGCCGAGCGTCACGCGCATCGTAGACACCGAGGGTTGGATGATCGGCGCCGTGGATGACGCGGAGGCGGAGCTCGCTCGCCTCTGCGCGTTCTACGACGAGGCGAGTGCAACGCCGCAACCGCTCTTCCGTAAAGCAGGATGTGCATGGCTAACGGGAATCGGTATGCTGGCCGAGGCCGACGCCACGGACGACACGCGCTACAAGGCACGAACGGAAGCCCGGAAGGCNNTGGAACCAGCTTTGCTGGCCAGATCGCCGAATCGAGGATGATGATGCGGAGTTCGTCGCCGCGTTCGTGCGGTGCACGGAGCGCGTGCTGCTCCCGTTCATGCGTGCCCACGTCGTGATGGAGGGCGCATGAGCGTACCCGAGGACTTCATCCGTGGGCCAGGACCGCACTTGGTCGAGGCCTCGGCCGGGACGGGGAAGACCACGTGGATGGTGCGAACGGCGGTCCGCCTGTTGCTCCAGGATGGTGTGTTGCCGTTGGTGGACCGGCCGGAACGGTTGCTCGCGGTCACATTCACGCGCGCAGCGACGGCTGAACTCAAGGAACGACTGCGGCTCGACCTGCATCGCGCGAAGCAGATACGCGACGGCGACGTGCCGAAGGTGAACGAGGCGTGGATGCGGGCGATGCTCGATGCGGGGGGCGACAGGATGTCGCAGCGCCTCGATATGACGCTCGCGGCGGTCGACCGGCTCGCCGTGACGACCATTCACGGTTTCTGTAAGGGCGTGCTCGAAGAATTCGCTTTGGAGTGTGGTGTGCCGGTGGCCCTGAAGTTCATCGAGAGTGACCGCGAGTATCTCGACGAGGCGGTCGCGGACGAGTGGCGCGCGCTCACGTGGGCGCCCAACGGCGTCAGCCATCTCGTGCTGGGAGAGAGGAGGAGCGGCTCCAAACGACGGAATCATTGGACACCCCGGGAGCTCGCACGTGCGGCACGCGTCGTCCGTCAGGGCGTCGGAGCGGAGCGGCCCGCTCGGGTAGATCGCGAGGCGGAACTCGCGGACGTACGAGCGCTGCTTCCGGCGATTCGCGAAGCCTGGAATGAGACGGCGGTTCGTGACTTGTGGAGCGCGGTGAAGTGGAACAAGGCAGGGCGCACATCCGCCGAGCTCGAAGCGTTGTGCAAGGCGATGCGTGTGCGCGAGGCGGATGGTGAGCCGATATTGGCCGACATCACGCAGTGGGCACGGTCGGCGGTCGAAGCGGTGGCAGACAAGCGCTCGAAGGTCAACAAGGATCGGCTTCCGAAAGAGCTATTCCTGGACGCGTGCGAACCACTTCGTGCGGGATACGAGCGCACGGCCGCACTGCTCTGGCAGGACGCTGTGCTTGCTGTCGCCGATCGCGTCGAACGTGCGATGCAGAACGATCGCGTCGCAGGCTTCGACGAGATGATCGCCTACCTGCAGCGCGCCGTGACCGACGAGGAAACCGGCGAGCGCCTGCGGGCCGAACTGGCCAAGCGCTACGACGCGGTGCTGGTGGACGAGTTCCAGGACACCGACTGGGCGCAGTGGACGATCTTCAGCCGTGCGTTCGCGATCAAGCCGCTCGTGCTCGTGGGTGACCCCAAGCAGTCCATCTATGGATTCCGCGGGGCAGACATCACGGCGTATCGCGCCGCTCGCAGGGATGCCGAGCGTATCGATGCGTCACGCGTGGTCTCCCAGGATACCAACTACCGGTCTGACGCAGCCTTGGTCAACGCGACGCAGACGCTCTTCAGCCGTACCGACACTCCGTTCGCGGTCGAACGCAGCGTCCTCGATTTCGAGCCTGTCGTCGCCGAGCACAAGGAATCGCGCCTGAGCGATCCGCTCCGGCGTCCGATGGTGTTAGTCGACCTTGGGCAGGCACCGGCCGAGGTGCAAGACAAACGGGTCGTGCGCTTCATCGCCGGCGAAGTCGCGCGACTGCTTCGTGACCCCTCCGTCCGGTACCGCGGCAAAGACGATCAGGCTCCGCGCGCCCTGCGACCCTCCGAGATCGCGATCCTCGTCTCGGCCAATCATCAAGCCGCGCCTCTGCTCAAGGCCCTCCGTGCGGAGCGGGTTCCTGCCGTATCGGGATCTACCGGCGACATCACCGAGTCCGACACGTGGCGGGATGTGATGCTGTTGATCGGCGCAATCGAGGACCCATCCGATCCGCGCGTGGTGCGCCGCGCGCTCGCCACGTCACTGGGTGGACGCACCGCGCACGACCTGATTCAAATCGAGGAGAACGCGGCCGAGTGGCGTCGCGTGGTCGACCGCCTCGCCGAAGCGCGCCGCGACTGGACGGCGTACGGCGTGTTGACGGCTCTGATGCGACTCACGAATGAATGGAATGCGCGCAGCACCCTCGCAGCGCAGACCGATGGCGAACGGCGCCTCACCGATCTGCGGCATGTGGTAACGCTGCTGCAGGACGCTGAGCGAGAGGGGCATCGCAACCCCACGCTCTTGCTGTCGTGGGCGCAAGGGTTCGAGGAAGCGACCGGGTCCGAGCCGGAGCGGCGCCAGCTACACCTCGAGTCGGACGACGAGGCCGTGAAGATCAGCACGATGCATGCGGCGAAGGGACTCGAGTGGCCCGTGGTCTTCTGTGGCTACCTCTGGAAGAATCCCCAGGACAGAGACGAGCTGCCGAGTGTTGCCCGATTCGCAGACGAGACACAGCGGATCATCTTCAGCGAAGGCCAGGTTGACGAGATCCCGCGGGATTCCGCGCTGTCGGAGAGCCTGCGATTGGCCTATGTGGCGCTGACTCGCGCGAAGAGCCGGACGTACGTGGTCTGGGCGAAGGGGCAGGGGGAGAATAATGCGGCCATACACCATCTACTGAAGGCCATCGACGCAGCTGGGGGATCGCCGCCGGAGGTGCTGGCCGCCGAACAGCCTGCGCTGATCACCAGAGTTTCGGAAGACGAGGCCCGGAGCGTGCCGACGTTTCCGGAAACGGACCGTGCAGCTGCACAGTTGGCGGAGCTCAGTGCGCGCAGCCTCACGCTGGGTGCCACGCAGCTGCGTAGTTGGACTGTGTCGTCGTATTCACGCTTCACGAAGGGGTTCAAGGCATCGGTTGAAGTGAGCGAGCCAGGGCCCGTGGATGAGGCAGAGGCGGCTTTGAACGATGCGGTCCGCGCGGACCAGCTTCCGGCCGGAGCACACACCGGCAACGCACTCCACGAACTCTTCGAACGGCTTGACTTCGCTGCGGTCAGCGAGCCCGCGGTGCTCGAGCCGGCAATCGTCGACGTACTCATTCGCTATGCTCTCCCCCGGGTGGGAGCGGATGCTGCGCAGCTGGCTGCCGCCGCGGAGTTGGTGCACCGCAT